>JALHLO010000111.1 GCA_022844525.1 Ramlibacter sp. | reverse complement strand
GCGACCTCGCGACCGGACCCGATGCCGCGGGCCTGGGTTCCTCGCTCCTGCTGCTTGCCGTGACGGGAGCCGCCGGCGCCGGCGCATTCTGGTGGCGCAAGGTCCGCGCGCGCCACAGCACCGCGGTCCGGGCACGGTCCGGCCATGCGCTCGTTGCGCGGCTTGCGAGCCAGCCCCTCACGCCGCACGCGAGCGTTCACGCCATCGCGTGGAACGGCGAGGAATACCTGGTCGGCTGCACCCAGCAGCAGGTCACGCTGCTGGCCCGCCGGCGCCTGGATGCCGCCCCAGGGGATGGGTCATGAACGGCAGGTGCATGAGCGGGGCCGCTGCCGTCGTCGCGGCAGGCCTGGCGCTGTGCTGGCCGGTGACCGCGCTTGCCGCGCCCGAGGCGGCTTCCGCGTTGGGCAAGGCCGCTACCTCGCCCAGCGACACGGCGCAGGCGCTGCGGGTGGTGCTGGGCCTGAGCGTGCTGGCGATCCTGCCCGCGCTGCTCGTGTGCATCACGTCCTTCCTGCGCATCATCATCGTGCTGTCGATGCTGCGCCAGGCGATCGGCATGCCGGAGACGCCGCCCAATCCGGTGCTGCTCGGGCTGGCGCTGTTCTTCACCTTGTTCACGATGGCGCCGGTGCTGCAGTCCCTCAACGAGAACGCGTTCCAGCCCTTCATGAACGGGACGCTGGGCATGGAAGCGGCCTACGGAAAGGGGATGGCCCCCTTGCGCGAGTTCATGGTGCGCCAGACGCGCGAGCAGGACCTGGCGCTCATGATCGAGCTGTCGAAGGCGAAGGTGCCCCAGAGCATCGAGGAGGTGGGCAACGTGCAGCTGATTCCGGCGTTCATGCTGTCCGAGCTGCGCGCCGCGTTCCAGATCGGATTCGTCATCTTCCTGCCCTTCCTCCTCATCGACCTGGTGGTGTCCAGCGTCCTGATGGCCCTGGGCATGATGATGATGCCGCCCACCACGGTCGCCCTGCCCCTGAAGGTGCTGATGTTCGTGCTGGTCGACGGCTGGTCCCTCGTTCTGAAGGCCCTGGTGGGCTCCTTCCATTGAGCCCATGGACGCCGCCGCTCCGGCCAATTGCCAGGAATCCGCGCTGTGGCAGCGGCTGCGTGATGGAGGCGACGCGCGCGCGCGCGAGGACCTGCTGGCGCTGCACCTGCCCTACGCCAAGGTCGTGGCGGCCACCTACTACGCGCGGCGCTACCATGACGAGATCGAGTTCGGCGACTACCTCCAGTACGCGTCGCTCGGCCTGCTGGAGGCGCTGGACCGCTACGACCCGGCGCGCGGCGTGCAGTTCCGCACCTTCGCCGCCCGGCGCATGCACGGGGCGATCCTCAACGGCCTGGAGCGCCTGACCGAAAAGCAGCAGCAGATCGCGGCGCGCCAGCGCCTGCGCGCCGAGCGCGTGCAGGACCTGAAATCCCTCGCGCAGGAAGGCAGCAGCGGCGCGCCGGGGCCGCCAGATGCCGACCGCTTGCTGCGCTACGTGTCGGACGTCGGCATCGGCCTGGCCCTGTGCTGGATGCTCGAGGGCACCGGGATGGTGGAGAACGTGGAGGCCGCCACGGCGGCCCCGTTCTACCAGGGCGCGGCGCTGAGGCAGGCCCGCGAGCGGCTGCTGCATGCCGTGGACGGGCTGTCCCCCCAGGAGCGGACCGTCATCCGCAACCACTACCTGCAGGAGATGCCCTTCGACGAGATCGCGGCCCGGTTGCAGCTGACCAAGGGCCGCATTTCCCAGATCCACAAGCAGGCCCTGCAACGCCTGCGTGCACTGGTGCGCGATCACGCCGACTGGGACGCCACCCTGTAGCGCGCCTGCCGACGCCCCGGCAGGTCCCGTCCTTGCCTTCCTGGCCTCGCTCCGTATCATGGCGGGCGCCACAACAGAGGAAGGGGATCCCATGGACTTCAAGCAAGCCGTCATCCGCTGCGTGCGCGACAAGTACGCCGACTTCAACGGCCGCGCCGGCCTTCCGGAATTCTGGTGGTTCGTGCTGGCGTGCGTGCTGGTCGCCGTCGTCTTCAACGTGCTGCGCCTGCACATGCTCGGCACGCTGGCCAACCTGGCCCTGCTGCTGCCCGCCCTGGCGGTGGGCGCGCGCCGCCTGCACGACACCGGCAAGAGCGGTTGGTTCCAGCTGGTGGGGCTGATCCCCTTCCTCGGCCTGCTGCTCCTGATCTACTGGATGGTGCAGCCGAGCGTGGGCCCCAACCAATACGGCGAAGGCCCCGCCGCGCCGGACGCCCCGGCCGCCACGCTGCCGCCGCCCGGCGCGGCCTGAGCGCCCGGCCGCTTCAGTAGGTGATGGTCAGGGTGCGGGTGTCGGTGCCGCTGCAGGTGGACACGTTGCAGCGGCCAGGCTGCCCGGCGTCCACGCTGATGCCCAGCGTGTAGGGCTGCGCCGTCGCCGTGCCGGTGGATGCGGTGGCGTTCAGCGTCAGGCCGTAGGCCAGCTCCACGTTCGGGATCACGCTGCGCGCCTGGTCCAGCGACAGCGTGTAGTTGGTGCCCTGCGTGCAGGTGATCGCGAAGTTGCTGGTGGCCGTCACCGGCGCGGGCGAGAAGGCCGTGTAGTTCACGCTGATCGGCGTGGGCGGCGTGCTGAAGCGGCACACCTTCGGGATGCTGATGTACACGTTCAGCGTGCCCGTGGTCACGACGGAGCCGGTCTCGTTGTCCAGCCGGATGGTGACCGGAACCGAATCCACGTAGACACCGGCGGCGCGGAACTGGAAGGCCGGCACCCGCATGAACAGCACATAGGAGTCGGTGAGCGAGGTACTGCCGCCGCCGCCGAAATCCACGCGGTCGCGCACGGCGCCGTTGGTGGTGGAGCCGGCCGCCACGGCACCCGTGTTCAGCCAGGTTCCCGCCGCTCCAGTGCTGTGGTAGAGCTCGTAGCCGATGGTGCTCCCGCCCGTGTCCAGGGTGGCCGTGCGGCCCGCCGTGGTCTGGGTCATGCCGATCCACAGCCAGGGCCGCCGCGGGTCCGTCGGGCTGCGGGTGCAGGCGATGTTCAGGCTGCCCACCAGGTCGGCGTTGGCGAAGGGGTTGGCATAGATCACCTTCAGGTCCACCGGGTTGGACGCCACGGAGCAGCTGATGACCGCACGGGCCGGCAGCGCCGCCAGCGCCATGGCGAGCACGAAGGCAAGGCGAAGCAGGTTCCTCATCGGGCAACTCCCTTGCAAGCCAAGGGACCGGCCCGCGAGATTTCCGGGCCGCCGGCGGCCAGCTGCAGTTCCAGCGTGCAGTGCTGGCCGCGCCACTCCATCCGCAGGCGGTTGGCATCCTTCAGGCCGGTGACGTAGGCCTCGCCCCGGCGGGCCACGAAGAACTCGCGCTCCTCGCCTTCGATCTTCAGCGTGGCGCCGGGTGGGGCGGGCTGGCCGTCGTCCAGCGCGATGGTCAGCAGCGCCGCGCGGCCGGCCCGCACCTTGAAGTCCACCTGGGCCACGGATTTCCAGGCCGGCACCGCGTCCTGCTCGATGGAATCGATCTCCGCCGACAACGGCAGGTCGTTCGCATTCAGCCGGATCGGGTTGTTCTGGTACGGCATCAGGCGGTTCAGCAGCGCCAGCCCGTCGTCGTCGGTGCGCTGGCTCGCCTGGGCCCCCAGGCCCACCCGCACGTTCTCCTGCCCCGACACCGACACCAGGGCGGCGCTGCCGTCGAAGCGCGGCACCAGGAACAGCCGGTCCCTCGCCCACACCGCGCCGCCCACCGCGCCCAGCCGCACGTCCACCTGCCTGCTGCGCGCGGCCGCTTCCGCGCTGAGCATGCCGTAGCGGGAGAGGAAGTTCACGCCGGCCTCGGCGCGCCCCTCGCCCTGGTGCGCCGCCGTGGCGCGCCAGGCCCAGCCCGTGCCTTCGCTGGGGCTGTGCGTCACCGAGCTGTAGAACTCCGTGCGGTCCTTCTGGAACTGCAGCGAACTGGCGGAGTTCGTGTAGCGATCCAGGGGGACCAGCAGCGCCGCCCCCAGCGTGAAGCCCTCCACCCGCCCGAAGGCGCGGGTGTAGTACACATTGAGCTGCAGGGAGTCGAACACCCTCCTGCTGTAGTTCAGGGAGTAGGTCGTGACCGCTTCGTCGCCGTGCGGGCGCTGGTAGGCCACCGCGAAGCCGAACCGGCCCCAGTCGCTGGACCAGCTCGCCTGCCCCGCCACCTGCATCCGCGGGGGCGGCGCGCTGTCCTCCTCGCCCAGGCTGCGGAAGTTGCGGCTGTTGGCTTCCATGGTGGCGGCCAGCGTGGTGGTGGCGCCCGGGCGCTCGAAGCCGAACAGCCAGCGCGTGCCTGCACCGAGGTCGTCGTCGCGGCTGGCCATCGCGCCGCCACGCAGCAACCAGTCCGAGCCCAGGGCCTGCACCGCCGCCAATCCCAGCGCGGACCGGCCGCGGGCGAGCTCCAGGCGCGCCTCGCCGGTGAGTTGCGTGGACAGGCCCCGGCGCGCCATGCCCGAGACGAACGCATCGCCGTAGTGCCAGCTCTCGGTGCCCAGGTCCAGGCGCAGCCTGCCGGCTTCGACGCTCCAGTCGGTGAGGCCGGGGGCGAGCAGGTCGGCGGTGATCAGGAAGGGCTGCGTGATCAGCGTCTCGCGTCCCAGGATGTCGCGCACGCGCACGGTCACGTCGCCGTTGCCGCTGAGCACCGGCAGGTTGTCCAGCGTGAACGGGCCCGGCGGCACCCGGCTGGTCTGCCGCAGCACGTCGTTGACGTACAGCTCCACCGTCGAGGGGGTGCTGGTTTCACCGGCGATCAGCGGGATGGGTTGGCGGTTGATGTAGGGGGCGAGGGCGAAGTTGGTCCCGAACTGCAGGCCGCCGAAGTAGGCGCCGCGCCCGAGGAAGCCGGTGCGCAGCATGCCGTCGCCCGCCAGCAGGGTGTAGCCATGGTCGGGGAGGTCGCGCCGGAAGGCGGTTTCCAGGCGCACGACCCCGCGCTGCTCGCCCTGCACCAGGTTGGGCGCCACGAAGGTCTGCGACAGCACGCCCCAGTTGCCGCTCAGGCCCACTTCGCCCAGCAGGCCGAGTCCCCGGGTGGGAACGGGTCCGCCGGCGCGGCTGAGGTTGATGTCGTAGTTGACGTACACCGCCGGCACCACGGGGGATCGCGGCAGCACCTGGCTCAATTCGCGCGTGAGACGCGTGCCGCTGAAGGCCTCTGCGTGCACCTGCAGCTCCAGCACGCCCTTCTCCTCGTTCAGGCGCGACTCGATGCCCGTGACGGCGCCCACCGGCAGGTAGCGGAAGCCGCGGAACTCGATGAAGGAGGTGTCCGGGCGCACATGCAGGCGCCAGGCGGCGAAGGCCTCGGCCGGCGCGTAGTACACGCCGTCGCGGCTCACGATCGGCCAGATGCCGCCCGAGCCGCCGTTGATGCTGACTTCCACCGGCAGGACGCGTTCCCCGGTTTCGATGGCCTTGTTCTGGGCGGTGGCCGGCGCGGTGTTCAGGAAGATGCACGCCAGCACGATGGTCCGCAGGATCAGCGGGAGGTTTCGCTCGCCGCTACTCCGCCAACTGGGCATCGAAGACCTGTTTGGAACCGTCATCCTGCGTCACTTGCAGTCTGACGGGTCCCCCAGGAATGCGCGTCCCGTCGCTGGCGACGTCGAAGGACCGGGTCACGCCCGGCAGGATGTAGCCGCCCTTGATCTCGATCGAGACCAGGGTGTTGCCGCCCGGGGTGGTCAGGGTCATGTTGGTCGGCTGCGCATACGCCCGCCCGCGGTTCTCGCAGGTCGCGCGGATCGCCGTGGGGTTCACGCGGACGGTGGTGCAGGTCATCGCGCGCCTGGCATCCGGCGGGGTGATGAAGATCGGCAGCGAAAAGGCCAGCGCCACCTGGACCTGCACGCCCGGCTCGGTGCGCGCCAGGGCCTCCGGCACTTCGCGCACCACCAGGCGGTAGGTGAGCTGCTCGCCCGGCACCGGCGGGCGCAGGTTGGCCAGGCGGACCACCTGCCGCGAGCCCTTGGCCAGCTTCAGGATGGGTGGGGCGAGCACCAGGTCCTGGGTGGGCACCAGCTGGTCGCTTCCGTCGGGCCTCTGTTTCCACTCGAACAGCTCCGCCTGCATCACGAGGTCGGTGTCGCCCTCGTTCACGATCGTCACCCCCGTGGCCCGCTCGCGCGCTTCCATGTAGATGCGCACCGGGCTTACCGAGAAGGATCCCGCGTGCGCCGATACGCTGGCAAGGAGGGCCAGGGCTGCGGCGATGCAAAGGCTGGAGGTCCCGGTCCTCTTGTTTCTGGTCATTTTCACCACGCAATGGTCAGCTCGACATATCGGGCATTATCGAGCGTAACCACACGCCAGCTGGTGATCTTTGTGCCGTCGCTGTAGACGGGAAGGGGGTCTGCGGCAACATCGAACGCGCGGATCGTGCCCACGCGCCGGTACGGGACGACCCCGGCATCCGGCAGCAGCGGGCCGCCGGGGCGCACGCAACTCACTTCCACCCGGGGCGCCGCCGCCACCGCGCCGCATGCGCCGGACGAGGGCAGCAGCCTCACCTTGACCGTCACCGGTACGCTCAGCGGGTTGCCGGTGGCGACCAGGGCGACGCTGGCGAGCATCGCTCCGGCCAGCAGCATGATGGCCTTCCTGTGCATGGCGGCTCCGCGCCCGGGGGCGCACCGTACGCGGTGCGCCCGCCGCGCGATCAGAACGACATCGTCACGGTGCGCACGTGCGAGGCGCCGGCCGAGGCGTCGCCCGCCTGCCCGGCGGCCATGTTGCCGCTCAGGGTGTATTGCACCACACGCGGCGTACCGGCGACGGTGGGCGTCGCGGAGGTGCCGGCGGAGGTCTGGGCGCCCGTGAGCGACAGCGTGTACTGCAGGCCGGCGATCACGCCCTTGCCGTCGGCGTCGCCGTCGGCGGTATCGTCCCAGGTCACAGTGGGGGCGGTGCCGAAATTGCGCGTGCACTCCAGGTTGAACTGCTGCGGCGTGGCCGGGGAGGCCGGGCCGACGAAGGCGACGTAGGTGCCGAAGTCGACCGCCAGGCTGGCGGGCGCGCTGGTCTCGAAGCGGCACTTGCTGCTGAGCGTGACGCTGACGGTCACCGGCGCGTTGTTCAGCAGCGTCTGCGCGAAGCTGGCGGGCGACAGCGCCGAGGCAGCCGCCACGACGGCGAGGGTGCGGAAAAGGCTGTTCACTTTCATCTCAACGACTCCTTGGTTGGCCCCGGAGGGTTTACGTCCCCTGCTCCTATGGCATACGTGATTTGCTTACTACGGACCGAACTTTAGCCGCGGCGCGACCGTTTGCAACGCCCGTATTCAGGAAAATCAAAGACTTGGAGCGATCGGCGGTTACACCTGGAGGTTTTTTCACACTTCCCGCAGGGCGCCGGATTTTTGACGCGATCAACGGTGTAATGGGGGTGATTAGCGGGTTTCCCCCGATGTTGCCGGGTCGCAACAGCCTCGCCGGGGCCGCCCCTCATTCCGGACTAAGAGTCCTCGGATAAGGTCGGGCCCTGCTCTCTCGTGCGGAGGTTTTGCCATGCGGGTCCTGCTGGTGGAGGACGATGAAATGATCGGGCACAGCCTGCGCGAAGCCCTGTCCGCGCAAGGCTGGTCGGTCGACTGGGTCAAGGACGGCCTGCTCGCGCAGAGCGCATGGGCCGACGGCGACTACGCCTGCGTGCTGCTCGATCTCGGGCTGCCCAAGCTCGATGGCGTGGCGGTGCTGCGCCACGCACGCACCCGCGGCGATGCCACGCCGGTGCTGGTGCTGACCGCGCGCGACGGCCTCGACGACCGCGTGGAAGGCCTGGACCTCGGCGCCGACGACTACCTGCTCAAGCCCTACGAGATGCGCGAGCTGCTCGCGCGCATGCGTGCCGTCATCCGCCGGCGCGACGGCGCCGCGCACTCCCTGATCGGCAATGCCGCGGTGCAGCTCGATCTCACCACGCGCGAGGTGCTGGTGCAGGGCGAGCGCTCGCAGCTGTCGGCGCGCGAGTTCGCGCTGCTGCACGCGCTGCTGGAGCGGCCCGGCGCGATCCTCTCGCGCGAGCAGCTGGAAAACCGCATCTACGGCTGGGGCGAGGAGGTGAGCAGCAACGCCGTCGACGTCCTGATCCACGGCATGCGGCGCAAGCTCGGTCCCGACACCATCCGCAACGTGCGCGGCCTGGGCTGGCGCGTGACCGGCGGATCCATGGGGGTGGCATCGTGAAATGGAACGTCTTTCCCAGCGGGCCGATGTGCTCGATCCGGCGCGCGCTCATGCTGTGGCTGGTGCCGCTGTTCCTCGCCGTGGGCATCCTCGGCGCGGTGGTTTCCTACTGGTCGTTCTCGCGCATGGTCAACATGTTCATGGACGAACAGATGCAGCAGCTGGCCACGGCGCTGGCGGACAACCGGGGCGCGCAGCCGGCGCCGCTGGACCCCGAGCGCGTCCACAAGTGGGGCGCCTACGTGGTGCAGACCTACGACAGCACCGGCACGCTGAAGGTGAGCTCGTGGCCGGACCTGAAGCTGGGGCTGCAGGCGGCGCCCGGTTTCCACGAGGTGCAGCAGGGCGGGCACAGCTGGCGCGTCTACACGCTGCCGGCGTACCAGCCGGGCAGCCAGGCCGTGCAGGTGGTGCAGAGCGAGGGCTTCCGCGCCAAGCTGGCGGCGGAGCGCGCGGGTGCGGCGATCGCGCCCATCCTGCTGCTGCTGCCGCTGTCGATGTTCGCGCTGTGGTTCGTGGCGCGGGCGATGTCGCGCGCCCTGGCGGACATCGGGCGGCAGGCCGCGCAGCAGGACGAGCACACGATCTCCGAGCTGCCGGTGAAGAACATCCCGAGCGAGATCGCGCCGCTGGTCGGCTCCTTCAACAGCCTGCTGCGGCGGCTGCGCGACGCCTTCGCCACGCAGCGCCGCTTCGTGCAGGACGCGGCGCACGAACTGCGAACGCCGATCGCGGCGATCGGCCTGCAGGTGGAGAACATGCGCCAGCACGTCAACTGCGCCGAGGCGGCCGACCGCTTCGCCCACCTCGAGGCCGGCGTGCGCCGCGCGCAGCGGCTGGTGGACCAGCTGCTGCGGCTGTCGCGCCAGGAGGCCGCCGGTGCCGACGGGCCCGCGATCGTGGACCTGCGCATGCAGCTGCGCGAGAGCATGAGCACGCTGATCGGCCTGGCCGACCAGCGCAACATCGACCTCGGCTTCGTCGGCACGGAGCACGCCGCCGCGCCCATCCCGCTGCATTGCGCGGCGGGCGACCTGCGCAGCCTGCTGGACAACCTGATCGAGAACGCGCTGCGCTACACGCCCGAAGGCGGCGTGGTGGACGTGCGGCTGCTGGAGGAGCAGGGCCGCGTGGCCGTGGAAGTGGTCGACACCGGCCCGGGCATTCCGCAGGAGCTGCTGCCGCGCGTGTTCGACCGTTTCTTCCGCGTTCCGGGCAACGGCACCAACGGCAGCGGGCTGGGGCTGGCGATCGCGCAGGCGGCGGCGCAGCGTTCCGGCCTGCTGCTCACGCTGCGCAACCGGCAGGACCGCAGCGGGCTGATCGCGCGCATCGAGGCGGCGGCGTGAGCACCGCACGGCCGCCCGCGGGATGGCGCTCATCGCCAGCTAAGAAAGCGCTAAGGCTCGCCTAAAGCGCGGCTCCTACAGTGAGTCTCACGGTGATGCAGGGGCGACAAGACACCCCGCCACACCGGTGAAACCGTCCGAACCACTCACTGAAAGGTCACCGCCATGAACACCCGCTTCCTGCTCGCCACCCTCGCCATCGCCGCCGCCGCAACCGGTGCCGCCCGCGCCGACAGCGACGATCCGTCCCAGCACGTCATCCAGTTCGAAGGCCAGCGCACCCGCGCCGAAGTGATGGCCGAAGCCGCGACGGTGCCCGCCACCCGCAGCCTCGAGCCCGCCGGCTCGCGTGTCGCCGCGCCCCTGAAGTCCTCGCTGCAGGTGCAGGCCGTGCGCGCGCAGGCCGCCGAAGCGCTGCGCCTGGGCAAGATCCCCTCGGGCGAAACGAGCTTCTGAAGCGCCTCGCGCGCCAAGCAAAAAGGGCTGCGGATGCAGCCCTTTTTTCATGTGCGCGACGGCCTCAGAAGGTGAGGGTCAGCACGACCGGCTCCACCTCGCTCACTTCGGTGTGCAGCGGCGCGCCGGCCTCCGCGCGCCAGGGCGCGACCGGCCAGTCGGCGGCGGTTTGCGCGGCGACGGTCAGCGTGTGCGCGTCTTCTTCGGCGCGCTGCATGGTGTCGGTCCAGGAAGCGGAAGGCAGCTCGATCCTCATAGAACTGCACTGTAACCACACGTTGCACGTGTTCCGCGCCGCCCGGCGCCGCTGCGCGGCACGAAACGTCGAATAGTTCACGGCCGCCTTCCGCAGGCCGACCACAGCTCGAAAGTTCACGCCCTGCGAGGCCGGCCGGCGTCGCGTACCCGCTACGGATGCGCGATCACCACCAGCGTGCGGGCCCGGTCCAGCGCGCACTGCAGGCAGGTCTCCAGCGTCTGCGGGTCCAGGGCCGCGAAGCTTTCGTCCAGCACGGTCAGCTGCGCGTCCTGCAGCAGGGCGCGGGCCAGGTAGATGCGGCTCTTCTCGCCGTGCGACAGCTGCCAGCCGGTTTCCCCCACCATCTGGTTCATGCCCGAAGGCATGCGGTCCAGCAGTTCCCCGAGTCCCAGCTGGCGGCACAGGGCTTCGGCTTCGGCGATCTCCGCCTCGCCCGCGGGCCAGTTGCGTCCCATCAGCAGGTTGAAAGCCAGCGTGCCCGACAGGATGTGGTTCTCGTGGAACTGCGGCGCCTCGGTCGCCACGCGGTGCCAGCTCTCGCCCAGCGTGCGCCGGTCCAGGCCATTGAGCAGCAGCAGGCCCGAGCCCGGCTGCCGCAGCCCCACCAGCAGTGAGGCGAGGGTGGACTTGCCGCCCCCGGACGGGCCTTCCAGCAGCACGCGCTCGCCATGCGCGATGCGCAGGTCCGCGCCCTGCAGCACGGGCTCGCCGCGGTCGCCGTAGCGAAAGCCCAGGTGGCTCGCGTCGATGAGGGCCGGTGCCGCGGCATCGGCGCGCGTGTCCGCGGCGCCCGCGGCGACGAAGGGGCCCGGGTCTTCCTCGCATGCCGAGTGGAACAGCACCGACACCTGCCGCCACGCGAGCGCCGCGCGCCCGAGCGCGCCGATGCCGCCCGAGATGCCCGTCATCGCGCGGTTGGCCAGCATCATGCCGCCCAGCGCGATCGCCAGCGATGCCGGCGTGGCGCTGCCGGCCACGAAGGCCGGCGCCAGTCCCAGCAGGGCCAGCAGGATCCAGCCGCGCGCCAGGCCGCCGGCGAGCGGCAGCGCGGCGCGGTCCATCGCCTCGGAGGACTGCAGGTAGTCCTTCAGCGCGCGGTCTTCCTCGGCATCGCGCCGGCCCGGGCGCTCCTGCGCGAGGCGCGTGCGGTGGCCCACCATGCGTTCCACCAGGTCGTGCGTGAGGTCCAGCCGCAGCGCGGTCCAGGCCTTCATGCGCCGGAAGTAGCGCCAGCTGGCCAGCAGCGACAGCGCCAGCCACGCCGCGAGCAGCAGCACGTGCAGGCCGCCGCCCGCGCCCGCCATCAGGATGCTGGCGGCGAAGCCCAGTTCCAGCAGCGCCACCAGCGCGCCGAAGCCGCCGTTGACCGCCAGCGATTCCAGCGCCTGCGACTCGATCACGCGCCCGAGCAGCTGGCCGATGCCTTGCCGGCGCACGACTTCCATGTCCATGCGCAGCGCGCCGGCCAGCAGGCGGCTTTTCAGGATGCGCCCGACATCGAGCGCCAGCGCCGCGTCGATCCAGCCCGCCAGCGCGCGCAGCGGCACCAGCGACAGCACCAGCAGGCCCCAGGCGAGCAGCCAGCCGGGGTCCAGCCGGCCGTTCAGCGTCGCATGGCCTATCAGTCCCCAGCCGGCGATCTCCAGCGCGTACAGCAGGGTGAAGGCGCCGGCCATGGCGCCGACCCGCCGCGGCACGCGCGCGTGCACCAGTTGCCGCCAGAAGCCCGCGGACGGCGGCAGCCGCAGGATCCAGCAGCGGCCGATCGCGCTGCCTTCGAGCCGCTCGCGCAGCAGCGCCGCGCGCACCACCGCCTGTTGCGCGGGCGGCACCTGCGCCAGCGCGAGCAGGTGTTCCACTTCGCCCAGGTGCGGTGCCTCGGCCTGCGCGCACAGCGCATCGCGCAGCGCCGCGGCCTGCACCAGCCGCACCGACAGGT
>JALHLO010000110.1 GCA_022844525.1 Ramlibacter sp. | reverse complement strand
CGCGCGCGACCGACAACTAGCCGGCACGGCGCGGGCCGGGCGCGCATGCCTCAGGCGGCCATCTGCACCTTGAGATAGCCGACAGGCTGCGGCTTTCGAGATGTCGTTGAAGCAGTAGGTGTAGTCGCCCGGGGCCGAGATCAGCATGCTGGTGTTGCGAGGCACGCACTTCACGCGGTTGGACCGCCGCTGGCGGAAGATATCCCCGGCCCTTGGCGCGCGTCAACTGGCGCTCAGTCCGGGGGCTCCGGCCGGCCGCGCGGCGCGCGCCCCGTGGGGCACAGCATGTTGCGCGGCACGTTGCCGCGCACGTAGTCGAGCTCTTCCTGTTCGGTCGCGGGCCGCACGGCCACCAGGCGCGCGGGTTCGCCGTAGAGGTCGCGCAGCAGCTCCCGCATGGCCGCCGCCGCATCGGTGCCCTGCGGCAGCGGCTTGAACCAGCGGCGCGCTCGCCCCTCGTAGGTGAAGTCCACCACCCAGATCTGCGTGCGCCGGTACAGGGTCACCATGGCCGCGCCCTCAGGCCTCGCGCAGCCGGCGCGCGCCGCCATGGCGCCGGTCGGCCTTCTCGGGGACCGGCCGGGCGGCCGCGATGCGCTCCGCGTGCTCCGTCAGCTTGGCCAGCGCGCCTTCGAACGCCTGCAGTTCCGCGGACGAGAGCACGGACAGCACTTCGCGGTGGAAGCCCACCGACTGCGGGAACAGTTGCTCGTACAGCTGCCGCCCGCGCGCCGTCAGTTCCACTTGCGCGCGGCGGCCGTCCTCGGCCACCGGCAGCCGGCGGATCAGCTTGCGCGCGGCGAGCTCCGTGATGTGGCGGGAGGTGCGGGCGCGCTCCAGGTGCGCGCGCTGCGCCAGCTCGGAGGGCGACATGGCGCCGTGCGCGGCCAGCAGGGCGATGAGCCGCCACTCGCGGCGGGTGATGCCGTAGCGGCCTTCGCACAGCCGGATGATCATGGCGCCGCTTGCCGAGAACAGCCGGCTCAGCCGGTAGTTGAGCAGGTCGTCCACGGTGCGCGGCTGGGCCAGGGACATCGGTGTTGGGCGTGGCACGCGGGGTAGTTGTATAGATGAATTATGGGGTCGGCTCCTAGACTGGACACCATCCTTTCGAGCCCCGACCCCATGACCACGCCCCAACTCACCCCCGATGTCCGCATCCAGGGATCCGAGGTCTTCGACCTCGCGCAATCCTGGCGCGGCTACCGCATCAACAAGATGTGCAATGCGCTCTCCCAGGCCGGCAACCGCGACGCCTTCCGGCGCGACGAGGAAGCCTTCATGGCGGCCTTCCGGCTGACGGAGCAGGAAAAGCAGCTGGTGCGCGAGCGCGACTTCTCCGGGCTGCTGGCCGCCGGCGGCAACATCTACTTCCTGCTGAAGCTGGGCGTGGTGACCGGCAACGGGCTGTACGCGATGGGCGCCAGGATGCGCGGCGAAAGCTACGAGCAGTTCCTCGCGACGCGCAACGACCGGGGGGCGACCTGATGGCACGCATCGTCGCCGGCATCGGCACCTCGCACGTTCCGTCCATCGGCGGCGCGCATGACCGCGGCAAGGCCGCGACGCCGGCCTGGAAGCCGCTGTTCGACGCGTACGTGCCCGTGCGCCAGTGGCTCAGGGAGCTCAGGCCCGACGTCTGCATCATGGTCTACAACGACCACGGCGCGGATTTCTTCTTCGACAAGTACCCGACGTTCGCGGTGGGCTGCGCCGACAGCTACGCGATCGCCGACGAGGGCTTCGGCGTGCGGCCGCTGCCGCCGATCCGCGGCGACGTGGAGTTCTCGCAGCACCTGTGCCGCTCGCTGGTGTACGACGAGTTCGACATCACCGTCTGCCAGGAGATGGCGGTGGAGCACGGCTTCCTGGTGCCCATGCACCTGTGCTTCGACGCCGGCGAGGACGGCTGGCCGGTGGCCGCGGTGCCGGTGGAGGTCAACGTGCTGCAGCACCCGCTGCCGACGGCGCGCCGCTGCTGGCGGCTCGGCCAGGCGATCCGGCGCGCGGTGGACAGCTACGACCAGGACATCAAGGTCGCGATCATCGGCACCGGCGGCATGTCGCACCAGCTGACCGGGCCGAACTTCGGCGCCATGAATCCGGACGAGGACCTGGACTTCCTGGAGCGCATCGAAAGCGACCCCGAGAGCCTGGCCGGGCTCACGCACCAGGCCATGATGGAGAAGTTCGGCGTGGAAGGCATCGAGCTGATCATGTGGCTGGTGATGCGCGGCGCGCTCTCCGGCGGCGCGAAGCGGGTGCACCGCAACTACTACGCGCCCATGACCACCGGCATGGGCCTGATCACGCTGGAGGAGGGCGCCTGATGCGCACGCAAGTCGGCATCATCGGCGCCGGGCCCGCGGGGCTCATGCTGGCGCAGATCCTGCACCTGCAGGGGATCGAGTCCGTGATCATCGAGCGGGCGAGCCGCGAGCACGTGCGCACCCGGCTGCGCGCCGGCGTGCTGGAGCAGGGCACCGTGGAGATGATGCGCGAGTTCGGCGTCGGCGAGCGCGTGGCGAGCGCCGGCCTGAAGCAGCGCGCCATCGACTTCCGCTTCAACGGCGAGTCGCACCCGATCGATTTCGAGGCGGTCTGCGGCCGCAACACGTGGGTCTACCCGCAGCACGAGGTGGTCACCGACCTCATGGCCGCACGCGACCGCAGCGGCCTGCCGGTCCTGTACGACGCGCCGGTCACGCGCATCGAGGGTCTCGAGGGTTCGCGGCCGGTGGTCCGCTTCGAGCACGCGGGCGAGCAGGCCGCGCTGGAGTGCGACTACGTGGCGGGCTGCGACGGCTTCCGGGGCGTGAGCCGTTCCGCCATCCCGGCCGACCGGCTGCGGGTCTACGACCGCATCTATCCCTTCGGCTGGCTGGGCATCCTGGCCGAAGCCAGGCCGGCCGTCGAGGACATCACCTGGGGCTGCCACGAGGACGGGTTCGCGATGATGAGCATCCGCTCGCCGAGCGTGACGCGCCTGTACCTGCAGTGCGCGCCGGACGAGGACCCCGACGCATGGTCGGACGACCGCATCTGGTCCGAGCTGCACAAGCGCCTGGACGTGCCCGGCCTGCCGCCCGTGGAGGAGGGCCCCATCACGCAGAAGGGCGTGACGGCCATGCGCAGCTTCCTGGCCGAGCCGATGCAGCACGGCCGGCTGTTCCTGGCCGGCGACGCGGCGCACATCGTGCCGCCCACGGGCGCCAAGGGGCTCAACTCGGCGCTGGCCGACGTGAAGGTGCTGGGGCGCGCCCTGGCCGAACGCTACCGGCACGGGCGCGGCGACTGGCTGGAGCGGTATTCGGACGTGTGCCTCCAGCGCATGTGGCTGGTGCAACGCTTTTCCGCCGGCCTCTGCACCATGGTGCACCAGTTCCCCGGCGAGAACGCCTTCGTGCGCCGGCTGCAGCGCGCCGACCTCGAGTACATGACCGGCACGCACCCGGGCCGCCTGGAATTCTCGGAAAACTTCACCGGCCTGCCGGTGGACGCATGAAAGGAGCAAGCATGGACCCCCGACCCGTTTCCGCGCGCCGCCGCTTCCTCGCGCAGGCGGCCGCCGCCGGTGCCCTCGGACTGGCGGGCCGCGTGTCCGCCCAGGCCGGCGACGCCTGGCCGGCCCGGCCGGTGAAGGTGATCTGCAACTTCCCGGCGGGCAGTTCGCCGGACGCCCTGGTGCGCGCCGTTTCGCAGCCGCTGCAGCAGGCGCTCGGGCAGCCGGTCGTCATCGACAACCGGGCGGGCGCGAGCGGAATGATCGGTGCCGACCTGGTGGCCAAGGCTCCGGCGGACGGCTACACGCTGTTGATGACCGCGGGCAGCACGATCACCACCAACCCGCACGTGTTCGCGAAGATGCCCTTCGACCCGGCGAAGGACCTGGTGCCGGTCGCCGCGCTGGCGCGCCTGAACCTGTTCCTGGTCGCCCGCGGCGACTTCCCCGCGAACGACGTGCGCGGCTTCCTCGCCCACCTGAAGAAGAACCCGGGCAAGGTGACCTATGGTTCCGCGGGCAATGCGACCGGCCTGCACCTGGCCGGCGAGATGCTCAAGAGCCAGGCGGGCGTGCATGTCGTGCACGTCCCCTACCGCGGCGCCTCGCTCGCGCTGCAGGACCTGCTGGCCGGCCAGATCGATTTCTACTTCGACCCCGGCATCGCGCTCGGGCACGCGAAGGCCGGCAAGCTGAAGCTGCTGGCCATCGCGGCGCCGCAGCGATCCGCGCAGTACCCGGAGCTGCCGACGCTGCACGAGGCGGGGCTCAAGGGCTTCGACGCCGGCACCACGCACGGGCTGTATGCGCCCGGCGGTACGCCCGCGGCGGTGGTGGAGCGCCTGAACCGCGAAGTGAACGCGGCGCTGGCACTCGCGGGGGTGCAGGCGCAGATCGCGAACCTGGCGGCGGACCCGACGCCCATGACGCCCGCGCAGTTCGCCGCGGTGATGCGCGAGGACAGCAGGCGCTACGGCGCGGTGATCCGCGAGCGGGGCATCACCGCGGCGTGAGTCCCGCGCGTCCTTGACGCAGCGCAAGGCGCCGGCGCGGCCGGCTCCGCAGAATCGTTGGCATGCCAACTGCCAGCGTTCCCGGAGTCCGCCGGCGCAGCTTGCTGCTCTCGGCAGCGGCGGCGCTCGCTCCCGTCCCCGCCTTCGCCGGCGGCGTGTGCACGCCGCGCGAGCTGGCACAGCGCTTCGATGCCGCCGTGGCGCAGAAGCTGGAGGTGCCGCAGAACGAGGTCTGGATCTACGCCGGCCTGGCGGAAGCGGAACTCGCGGCGCAGCCCGACGGACTGGCGCAGCCGCAGTACCTGCTGGTGGTCGACAGCTGCCCCTCCATCCAGACTGCCTTCCTGTTCTGGCGGCTGCTGCCCGGCCGCTTCGAGCTGGTCGGCGCGAGCCCCGCGTCCACCGGGACGCCGCTGCGTCCCGGCTGCGTGGAAACGCCGTGCGGGGTGTTCCCGCAGGCCTCGGTGTCCGATGCCGGCCGCGCCCTGGCCTCGCGGGTGTACGACTTCGGCACGCAGCGGGCGCGCCGGGGGCCGGGCGCCGGTTACGTGCCGCTGCACCTGCAGGCCCGCGCGGCCGTGGGGCGCAGCCGCGCGCTGCTCGGCACGGCGCAATCGGACGGCCGCGTGCTGCTGCCGCCGAGCCTGGTCGCCTTCCTCGATGCCTACGGGGTGCTGGATGCCCAGCGGACCGACCGCACCACGCCGCAGGGCGACGTGCTGCCGTTCGCGGGCCAGTACCTGGTGGTGATCGACAGCGAGCGGGAAGAACGCCCGGAATGGGCGGCCGCCTGAGCGTTCAGACGCTTGCCGCGCCGCCGGCTTCCCCGTCCGGCTTCACCGGGTCCAGTCCCTCGCGCTCCCAGCCTGCGCCGAAGGTCTCGATCGGGTGCTGGGTGCGCTCGGTGCCGTTGCCGCAGATCATCTGGTCGGCGGCGCAGTAGCGGTCGCAGCCCCAGCAGGTGCGCTCCGGGTGGGCCGGGCGGATCGGGAACTTCTTGGCCATGGAAGCCATTGTGGGAACCCGCTGGCGGCAGGGGATTGTCTTGCATCAAATGCATCCGCAACGGCCGCCGCGCCCCCCGCGGCCGCGGGGCGGTCGCATACTGGCCGCCCCACCCCAGGAGCCACCATGCAATACCTCAACCAGCTCGGGCCCGTCGCCGCGCTCATCGCCGGCGTGCTGATCCTGATCATGCCCAAGCTGCTCAACTACATCATCGCGCTGTACCTGATCGTCACCGGGCTGATCGGCATCTTCGGCCGTTAGGAGTCTGCGCGGCAGAAATACGGGCCTGCGCCGTGACCAGAAACGCGCCAGGCTAGGCGCGGCCGAGGCCGTGTACTTTCCGTACACAAGGAGGCCGTAACGACGCATGGCGCGTTTCTGGTCACGGCCCGAAGGGTTGGGCCGATAAGGGGCCGGCTGCGTCGTTACGAAAACGGGTCAAGCCGTCCAGGTTTGACCCGTTTCCGCGCCTAGCATCCAGCCCCTTCTCGGCCCAACGCAGGCCCGTATTTCTGCCGCGCAGACTCCTAGCCCTCAAGGCTGCGGCGGCGTGCCCATGTGCTGGGCATACAGCTTCTGCATGCCGCCCAGCCAGCGGTCGTAGTCCTGCCCCTTGGCCAGGAAGTACTTCGCCACCTCGGGGTGGGGCAGGGCGAGGAAGCGTTCGTCGCGCATGGTCTGCACGACGACATCGGCCACCTGCGCCGGCGTCAGCACGCCGTTGATGCCGGCCGAGCCGGTGCCGTCGCGCGTCATGTCCGTCTGCACGGACTGCGGGCACAGGCAGGACACGCGCACGCCCTTGCGGCCGTAGGCGATGCGCAGCCATTCGGCGATCGCCACGGCCGCATGCTTGGTCACGCCGTAGGGCGCCGATTCCACGATGTTCAGCAGCCCCGCGGCGGAGGCCGTGACCAGGAAGTAGCCCTCGCCGCGTTCCACCATCTCGGGGATCACCGCGCGCGCGGCCCACACATGGGCCATGCCGTGGATCTGCCACATCTTGTCCCACAGGGCGTCCTCCAGCTCGATGCCGCCCATGCGCCCGAGGATGCCGGCGTTGGAGAAGTACACGTCCACGCGACCGAAGCGTTCGCGCGTGCGGCGCACCAGTTCCTGGATGTCGGCTTCGCGGCTCACGTCGCAGCGCGCCGCGACGGCCTGGGCGCCTATGCCCTGCGCGACGCCCTGCGCGCGCTCGAGGTTCACGTCGGCGACCATCACGCCGCGCGCGCCTTCGCGGGCGAAGCGCTCCGCCATGCCGGCGCCGATGCCGCTGGCGCCGCCGGTGACCACCACGACCTTGTCCCTGATTTCCATGCTTGCCTCCGATGTGGCGCGAAGTATCCGTGCTGGGCGCGGCAGCGCAAGCCGCCCAGGCGACACGCCCGGGTGGCTCGGCCAGTGGCCGGTTTCGCTCCGCGCACCGGGGGTGCCGCCTGCATTTTGCGGTCGCCGCCTCCGACAGCAACGCGGCCCGGGCGTCCTACACGGCCGGGCTGCCGGTTTGCCGATCATCCATCCCAGGCAAGCAACACGGAGAAAGCGGCATGACCGCCATTGCACAGGACTACTGGGAAGAACAGGCCGACGAGCCGGAGATCCGCATCGACGGCCGCATAGCCCCGGAGGTGGAAGACGCGTACTGGCAGAGCGCCTACTGGGCCCAGCCTTACTACCGCAGCGACCTGGGTTACGACGATTACGCCCCCGCGTTCTGCGTCGGCTACATCGGCTACGCGCAGTACGGCGGCCGCTTCGAGGAGGCCGAGAAGTCGCTGTGCGCCAACTGGGTCCGCATCAAGGGCGACTCGCGCCTGGAGATCGAGGAGGCCCTCCTGGCCATCCGAGCCGCCTGGGACCACGCGGCGAACGCGCAGGTGGCGGTCGAGGAGGAAGAGGAAGAACTGGTG
Organism: Ramlibacter sp.; assembly: GCA_022844525.1. GTDB lineage: Bacteria > Pseudomonadota > Gammaproteobacteria > Burkholderiales > Burkholderiaceae_C > Ramlibacter. Next base: position 4,771 of record JALHLO010000110.1, on the reverse strand, counting down.
GACGCCGGCTACGTGGCCCGCGCCACCGCTGCGGCCAACCAGCCTGCCTACGCGGCTGCCTGAGCCGTTGCGCTTGTGCGGCTGCGCGCCGCGCATGATCGGCCGGCGTCCTACAGGGGCGGACGCGGGCCCGCCGCACGATGGTGCGCATGACGAAGCCGTTCACTGTCGAAGACCTCTACCTGCATCGCAAAGTCACGGAGCTGCAATGCTCCGCGGACGGAAGCCGGATCGCCTGCACGGTGAAATCGATCGATCGCGAGGAGGACGAATACGTCTCCTGCATCTGGTCGCTGGCGCTCGACGGCAGCGCCGCGCGGCAGCTCACGCGCGGACCGGGACAGGACCAGTCGCCGCGCTGGTCGCCTGACGGCAGCCGGCTGGCCTTCCTGTCCAGCCGGGGCGGCACGATGCAGGCGCACCTGCTGCCCGCGGACGGGGGCGAAGCCGCGCCGCTCGGCGAGCTGCCGGGCGCGGTCTCGGAGCTGCGCTGGATGCCCGACGGCAGATCGCTCATCGTTTCCGTCGCGGTCCCCGTCGACCCCGACTGGCGCGGCGAGCGGGCCAACGGGCGCAAGCCCAGGCAGCACAAGGTGCGGCCCGAGGTCGCATGGAAGCTGCCGTACAAGAGCGACGGCATCGGCTTCATGCTGGCGCGCGAGATCCACCTGTTCAGCCTCGATGCGCGCAACGGCGAGCACCGGCAGCTCACCGACGGCCCGTTCGACGTGCTGGCGTTCGGCATCTCCCCCAACGGCCGCCACGTCGCCTACACCCGCACCCGCGAGGGCCGCTTCGCGCACCGCTCGGACCTGTGGGTGTGCGACGGCGACGGTTCGCGCGCGCGGCAGCTCACCACCGATTTCGCGACCGTGATGAGTCCGGTGTGGTCGCCCGACGGCCGCTGGGTCGCCTTCGGAGCCACCGTCCAGGAAGGCGACGCGCAGACCAACCTCTACGTGCTGGAGTTCGCCAGCGGCCGCGTGCAAAGGCTGGGCGACCGCGACCTGCAGGTCGCGGATCCGGAGTCCGTGCACTGGCAACCGGACTCGGCGGGCCTGCTGTTCGCGCGCCAGCACCGCGGCCGGCACCAGCTGGTGCGCATCGCGCTGGCCGACGGCCAGCTCGAGGAACGGGTGGGCGGAAACCGGCAGCTCGGCGCGTTCGCGCCCGCCGGCGACACGCTCGTGTTCTCCGTGGACCATCCGGCGCAGCCCAGCGAAGTGCACGCCTGCCCGCCGCCGGGCGGGGCCGAACGCCAGCTGAGCGATTTCAACCCCTGGTGGAAGGAGCGCACGCCCCTCCTGGTGGAGACCTGGGAATTCCAGGTGCCGGATGGGCGCGGCGGCAGCGAGACCATCGAAGGCTGGCTGCTGCGCGCGGAGGGCAGCTCGGGTCCGCTGCCGCTGCTCAACGACGTGCACGGGGGGCCGGCGAGCTACGCGCTGCTGGACTTCGACAGCAACGTGTTCTGGCAGGTGCTGTGCTCGCGCGGCTGGGCGGTGCTGGCGCTCAACGCCGTGGGCTCGGCCAGCTACGGCCGCGAATTCTGCGACCGGCTGGCCGGCCACTGGTGCGAGTACGACCTGCCGCAGCACCTGGCGGCCGTGCGGCAGCTGCGCGACGAAGGCGTGTGCGACGAGCGCGTGGCGATCGCGGGCAAGTCCTATGGCGGCTACCTCAGCGCCTCCGCCATCGGCCTGAGCACGCTGTTCCGGGCCGCCGTGGTGATGGCGCCCGTCGGCAACATCGAGACCCACTACGGCACCTCGGACGGCGGCTACTACGCCGATCCGTACTACATGGGCACCGAGGACAGCTTCGACCGGCCGCTGGCCAAGCAGCTGTCGCCGATGGCGCACGTGGAGAACGCGACGACGCCCACCTTGTTCATGCAGGGCGCCGACGACGAGCGCTGCCCGAAGTGCCAGTCGGAGGAGCTGTTCGTGAGCCTCATGCGCGCCCGCAGCACGCCGGCCGAACTGGTGTTGTACCCCGGCGAGGACCACCACTTCCTGGGCGAAGGGACGCCTTCGGTGCGGCAGGACGCGGCGCAGCGCATCGTCGACTGGGTGACGAAGCACGTGCAGCACGCGGCGGCACCGCTGCCGCAGCCGCAGGCCACGCAGGGCGCGCCGGACGCCCAGGACGCGCAAGACGCGCAGGACACCCGGGACGCGCACGACAGGCGCAGCACGCCGGCCTGAAGATCAGGGCGCGGGCAGCGGCCCGTGCGCCTGCGGCGGCCGGCCTTCCAGGTACTGCGCCAGCGCGTCCACGAAGGGCGACTGCCCCGCGATCAGCTTGCGCCGGGCCTCCTCGAAGCCGAACCAGCGCACGCGGTCGACTTCCGGGAAGGACTGCAGGCGGCCGGAGCGCGGCGGCCATTCCATCTCGAACAGGTTGCTCACCAGGTCCGCCGGATCGGCGTCGCCCTCGAAGGCCCAGGCGCTGATGCGCTTGCCGCTCTTCTGGCGCAGCTCGCCCAGCGGCAGGAAGGGCGGGGCGCTGGCGAAGCCGGTCTCCTCCAGGAACTCGCGGCAGGCCGCCGCCAGCGGCTCCTCGCCGGGGGCGATCTCGCCCTTGGGCAGCGTCCAGGAAGCCTCGTCGCGCCGCGCCCAGAACGGCCCGCCCGGGTGCGCGAGCAGCACCTCGGGGCCGCCGGGGCGGCGTCGGAACATCAGCAGGCCGGCACTTCGGACGATCGACACGCCGACAGTGTAGGGCCCGCCGCGGCCGCCCCGCCGCGGCCTCAGCGGCTGCGGGAGCGGTCCATCAGCCGCGTGATGCCCAGCGCCTTGAGCACGTACTTCTCGTACACCGGCTCGGAGGAGCCGGTCTTCATCTTGTAGAGGAAGTACTTCTCGAACGCCACCTTGGCGACGTGCACCCACTTGCCCTTGCTGAACCAGTTCACGTTGCGCGGCGGGATCTGCGGCAGCGCCACGAAGGCGATGCCGGTGTCGCCCATGTCCGCCAGGCAGATCGCGTTCCAGCTGCCCTTGGCGTCCGCGGTCTTGCCTTGCAGTTCCGCGGCGATGTTGTGCACGATGGCGGACACCATGGTCTCGATCATGTAGCCGGTCTTGGGCGCGCCGGTGGGGACGGTGGTCGCCTCCACCGGCGGGATGGCGATGCACACCCCGGCGGAAAAGATGTTGCGGTACTTCCTGCTGCGCTGGTGCTCGTCCACCAGCACGAAGCCGCGCGGGTTGCACAGGCCCTCGACCGCGGCCACGGGGTCCACGCCCTTGAACGCCGGCAGCATCATGCTGTACTTGAAGGGCAGCTCGTGCTCCTTGCGCACCTGGCCGTTGTCGTCCATCTCGGTGACGAACATCCTGCCGGCCTCCACCCGCGTCACCTTGGCGTTGGTGATCCACTTGATGTCGTGGTTGCGCAGCTCGGACTCCAGCATGCCCTTGGAGTCGCCGACGCCGCCCAGCCCCAGGTGGCCGATGTAGGGCTCCGGCGTCACGAAGGTCATGGGCACCTTGTGGCGCAGCTTGCGGTTGGCCAGGTCGCGGGTGAGGATGAAGGCGAACTCGTAGGCGGGGCCGAAGCAGGAGGCCCCGGGCAGCGCGCCGATCACCGCCGGCCCCGGTTCGTCCAGGAAGGCGCGGTAGTGCCCGTAGGCCTTCTCGGCGTGGTCCACGGTGCAGATCGACTCGGTGTGCCCCTGCGGGCCGGTGCCGGGCACTTCCTCGAAGGCGAGCTTCGGGCCCGTGGCGATCACCAGGTAGTCGTAGTCGACCCGGCTGCCGTCGGCGAGCTCCACGGCGTTGCCCTCCGCGTCGATCCGCTTGACCGGCTGCGCGATGAACTGGATGCCCTTGCGTTCCAGCGCGGGCCGGATCGGGAAGGTGATCGCCTGCCGCTCCCGCCACCCCACCGCCAGCCACGGGTTCGAGGGCACGAACTGGAAGTAGTCGACCGCGTTGATGACCGTGACGCGGTGCTTCTCCCCGACTGCCGCGCGCAATTCGTACGCGGCCGGCATGCCGCCGGTGCCGGCGCCGAGAACAACGATATGGGCCATGGTGTCTCCTTCGGTGGTGGAAAGGGCGGGATCAGTTGCGTGCCGGTGGCTGCTCTCCGGCGCCGAGCTCGCGTTGGACCGCAGCCAGCAGGGGTTCATCCAGCGCCCCGGCCGCGGCGGCGAGCCGAAGCCGTTGCGTGAGTTGGCGCACCCGCGCCTGCAGCAGGGCCAGTTCGGCCGCCGCGGCGTCGTTCTGCGCGTTCAGCAGGTCCAGCGTGGTGCGGTCGCCCGCCTGCAGTCCCACGCGCGTGGCGTCCAGGCGCGCGAGGCCGGCACGCCAGCCGCTTTCCAGCGCCTCGATGCGGCCGCGGCCCACCGACAGGTCCAGCCAGGCGGCGCGCGCCTGCTGGCGGGCCTGCTGCCGCGCCTGTTCGTATTGCGCCCGGGCCTTGTCTTCCAGGGCCGCGGATTCGACGTGCTTCGCAGTGCGCCAGCCGCCCGTGTAGAGGGGGACGGTCAGCTGCACGCCGACGGCGCGCTGCACGGACAGGTTGCTGGCGCCGCCGAAGTCGCCGCTGCCCGAAAGCCGTTCGCGGCCCACCTGCGCCACCAAGTCCACGGTGGGCGCCAAGGCTCCGGCGGTCTTGCGCGCTTCCTGCCGCGCGGCCTCCACCTGGGCCTGCGCCAGCAGCACCTGCGGGCTGTCGCGCGTGGCGCGGTCCAGCCAGGCCTCCAGCGGCTCCAGCGCACCGGGCCCGGCGCCGGCCGGAAGCGGGAAGGCGCCGTCGGGCG
>JALHLO010000109.1 GCA_022844525.1 Ramlibacter sp. | reverse complement strand
AGCGCTTCGCCCGCCGCTATGGCGTGCCCTTCCGCCACAACCCGCATTTCCCGATCAACACCCTGATGCTGATGCGCGGCGCGCTGGGCCTGCAGATGCGCGAGCCGCAGCGCATGGTCGCCTACGTCGACGCGGTGTACCGCGCGATCTGGGTGGATGGCAAGGACATGAACGATCCCGCGACCGTTGCGGCCGTCCTGCAGCAGGCCGGCTTCGATCCCGCGAAGCTGCTGGCGCTGGCGCAGGACCCGTCGGTGAAGGACCAGCTGAAGGTGGCCACGCAGGAAGCGGTGGCGCGCGGCGCCTTCGGCGCGCCCACCTTTTTCGTCGGCGACCAGATGTTCTGGGGCCAGGACCGACTCGATTTCGTGAAAGAAGCACTGGAATGACCCAAGACATCCTCGTCCACGCCGAAGCCGGCGTGATGACCATCACCCTCAACCGCGTGGAGCGCAAGAACTCCATCACCTCCGCCATGTACGGCGCGATGGCCGACGCCCTCGCGCGCGCGCAGGACGACGCTGGCGTGCGCGTCGTCCTGTTCCAGGGCCACGAGACGGTGTTCAGCGCCGGCAACGACATCCGCGACTTCCTGGACAAGCCGCCGGCGGGCGAGGACTCGCCGGTGTTCCGCTTCCTGCGTGGCATCGCCGGCTTTCCCAAGCCGCTGCTGGCCGCCGTCAACGGCCCGGCGGTGGGTGTCGGCACCACGATGCTGTTCCACTGCGACCTGGTCTATGCCGGCGACAACGCGGCGTTCTCGATGCCGTTCGTGAACCTCGGCCTGTGCCCCGAAGCCGCATCGAGCCTGCTGGTGCCGCAGATGCTGGGCTACCACCGCGCGGCCGAAGCGCTGATGCTGGGCGAGCCCTTCATGGCGGAGGCGGCGCTGGAAGTCGGCCTGGTGAACCGCGTGCTGCCGCCGACCGAAACGAACGGCTATGCGAACGCGCAGGCGCGCAAGCTCGCCGCCAAGCCGATCACCAGCCTGGTGGAAACCAAGCGGCTGATGAAGAAGGGGCAACAGCAGGCGGTGCTGCAGCAGATGGCCGACGAAGGCGAGAGCTTCCGCCGCATGCTGGTGGCGCCGGCGGCCAGGGAAGCCTTCACCGCGTTCATGGAGAAGCGCAAGCCGGATTTTTCGAAGGTGTGAGCTGTCGGGGTTCGGGCTTCGCGGCTCACCCCGACACACCCAGGAGACCACGATGGCGACCCTCAAAGGCAAGACCCTCTTCATCACCGGCGCCTCGCGCGGCATCGGCCTGGCGATCGCCAGGCGCGCCGCCGCCGACGGCGCCAACATCGTCATCGCCGCCAAGACGGCCGAGCCCAACCCCAAGCTCCCCGGCACGATCTACAGCGCCGCCGAGGAGATCCGCGCCGCCGGCGGCCAGGCCCTGCCGCTGCAGGTGGACATCCGCGAGGAGGAAGCCGTGCTCGCCGCCGTGCGGCAGGCGGTCGTCACCTTCGGCGGCATCGACATCCTGGTCAACAACGCCAGCGCCATCAGCCTCACCGACACCGAGCACACGCCGATGAAGCGCTACGACCTGATGAACGGGATCAACGCTCGCGGCACCTACCTGTGCACTCAGGCCTGCCTGCCGGAGCTGAAGAAGTCGGCTGCCGCCGGCCGCAACCCGCACGTGCTCAACATGTCGCCGCCCTTGTCCATGAAGACGCACTGGTTCGCGCCGCACACGGCCTACACCATGGCCAAGTACGGCATGAGCATGTGCACGCTGGGGCACGCCGGCGAGTTCCGGCCCCACGGCATCGCCGTCAACAGCCTGTGGCCGCGCACCGCCATCGCCACCGCCGCCCTGCAGATGATCCCGGGCGTGGACCTGGCCGCCTGCCGCAAGCCGGAGATCCTGGCCGACGCGGCCTGGCTGGTGCTGACTTCCGATGCGAGCGATGCGAAGAACACCGGCAACTTCCACATCGACGACACGCTGCTGGCCGCGCACGGCGAGACCGACCTCGACCGTTACGCGGTGACGCCCGGCAACCGCAAGTTCATCCCCGACTTCTTCGTGGACTGAGGCTACGCCGGGGCTGTGTCCGCTTTCGGACACAGCCCCCAAGATGGTGCGCGCTGTGTAAACTGCGGCGCACAAAAGCAGAGCCCGAAAGGGCCACACAACAAACGGGTGTCCGCGGCGGCGCGGCGGGGAACAAGGGGCTTCACTCATGCGGGAGATGAAGTTTGCGTACCTTGCGGGCCATCGTGGCCATCGCGTTCAGTGCGTCCGCCTGGGCTCAGCAGCCCCCTGCTGCCGACGACGGTGAGTGGCGCACCGCCGGCAGGGACGCCGGCCTCACCCGCTTCAGCCCCCTGGCGCAGATCCACGCCGGCAACGTCGCGCAGCTGAAGCTCGCGCTGCACTTCCCCACCGGCCTGGATCGCGGCCACGAAGCAGCGCCCGTCATTGCCGAGAACACGATGTTCGTGGTCGGCCCCTTCCCCAACCTGGTCTGGGCCTTCGACCTCGGCAAGCCGGGCTTTCCGCTCAAGTGGGTGTTCGATCCCAAGCCGCAGGCCAGCGCCCAGGGCGTGGCCTGCTGCGACACGGTGAACCGCGGCGGCGCCTATGCCGGCGGGCGCCTGTTCTTCAACACGCTGGACAACCACACCGTCGCCCTCGACGCGAAGAGCGGCCGGGAGTTGTGGCGCACCAAGCTGGGCGAGATCAAGAACGGCGAGAGCATGACCATGGCGCCGCAGGTCGTGAAGGACAAGGTGCTGGTGGGCAACAGCGGCGGCGAGTTCGGCGTGCGGGGCTGGCTGACCGCGCTCGACGCCGCCAGCGGAAGGATCGCGTGGCGCGCCTACACCACCGGCCCCGACCAGGACGTGCTGATCGGCCCGGGCTTCAAGCCCTTCTACCCGTCGGACCGGGGCAAGGACCTCGGCACGAAGACCTGGCCGGGCGAGTCCTGGAAGATCGGCGGCGGCACGGTGTGGGGCTTCGTCTCCTACGACCCGGAGCTGGACCTCATCTACTACGGCACCGGCAACCCCGGCCCATGGAACCCCGAGCAGCGTCCCGGCGACAACAAGTACACGTCCGGCCTGTTCGCGCGCCGGCCCGATACGGGCGAGGCGGTCTGGTTCTACCAGACCAGCCCGCACGACCTGCACGACTACGACGGCGTGAACGAGAGCATCGTGGTGGACCTCGACCTGCGCGGCGCGCGCCGCAAGGTGCTGCTGCGCCCGGACCGCAACGGCTACCTGTACGTGATGGACCGCGCCAGCGGGCAGGTGCTCTCCGCCACGCCCTTCGTGCACACCACCACCTCCACCGGCGTCGACCTGGCGACGGGCGCGTTGAAGTACGTGGCATCCAAGGACCCGCGCGCCGGCGAAACCGTGCGCAGCATCTGCCCGGCCTCGCCCGGCGCCAAGGACTGGCAGCCGGCCGCCTGGTCGCCGCGCACGCGGCTGCTCTACATCCCGCACCAGAACCTGTGCCAGGACGCCATCACCTACCAGGCCAGCTACATCGCCGGCACGCCCTTCGTGGGGGCGGACGTGAAGATCTATCCGGGCCCCGGCGGCGTGCGGGGGCGCTTCACCGCCTGGGATCCCGTTGCGCAGCGCAAGGCCTGGGACATCGAGGAGACGTTCCCCGTGTGGAGCGGCGCCCTGGCCACCGCCGGCGACGTCGTCTTCTACGGCACCATGGACGGCTGGTTCAAGGCGGTCGATGCGCGCAAGGGCACGCTGCTGTGGCAGTTCAAGGCCGAGTCCGGCATCATCGGCCAGCCGGTCACCTTCCGCGGCCCCGACGGGCAGCAGTACGTCGCCGTGCTCGCCGGGGTGGGCGGCTGGGCGGGCGCGATCGTGTCGGGCAACCTCGATCCCCGCGACGGCACCGCCGCCGGCGGCTTCGTCAACGCGATGCGCGACCTGCCGGGCGCGACGAGGAAGGGCGGGCACCTCTATGTGTTCAGCCTGCACGGGCCGGCCCGATGAAGCGCCTGGCGCTGCTGGCCTCGTGTCTTGCCGCCGGCGCAGCGGCCGCGCAGCCGCTGCGCGTCTGCGCCGATCCGGACAACCTGCCGTACTCGCACCAGGACCGGACCGGCTTCGAGAACCGCATCGCGCAGTTGATCGCCGACGACTTCGGGCTGCCGCTCGAGTACGCCTGGCTGCCGGACCGCCGCGGTTTCGTGCGCAAGACCCTGGGTGCGGGGCTGTGCGACCTGGTCGTGGGCGTGCCGGCGCAGTTCGAGCGCACCGCCAACACGCGGCCCTACTACCGGTCCAGCTACGTGCTGGTGGAACGCGCTCCGGACGCGGCGCCCCCGCGCGACTTCGCCGACCCGCGGCTGCGCCAGTGGCGCATCGGCGTGCAGGTGCCGGGGGACGACTTCGCGGCCACGCCGCCGGGCCACGCGCTCGCGCAGGCGGGCGCCATCGCCAACGTGGTCGGCTTTCCCATCGCCGGCGGGCAACCGGCGGCCGCGCGCATCGTGCAGGCGCTGGCGCGCGGGGAGCTCGACGCGGCTTTCGTCTGGGGCCCGCAGGCCGGCTACTACGCGCGCCGGGCCGGCCTGCCGCTGCAGCTGCACCATGTCCCGCCGCCCCCATCGCTGAAGGAGCAGCCCTTTTCCTTCGACATCGCCATGGGGGTGCGCCGCGGCGACCGCGATCTGCGCGAACGCCTCGACGATTTCATCGTGCGCCGGCAGGCGGACATCGACCGCATCCTGGCCGAATACGGCGTGCCGCGCGCCGATGGCGGGGCGCCATGACACGCGCCGCCGCGGCGATGCTGGTGTTCGCACTGCTGGCCGGCTGCGAGCGCGAGGAACGGCACTTCCGGGCCGAGCGCGAGAACACGGGGCCGAACGCGTCCGCCCTGCGGCAAAGCCTCAACCAGCCGGGCGTGGCGCTGGGCGGCCCCGTGAAGCCGCCCGGCGACAACACCAGCATGTACGACGACAACGCCTACGCCGTCGGCGAGGGCAGGCGCCTGTACCGCTGGTACAACTGCGGCGGCTGCCACGCCAACGGCGGCGGCAACATCGGCCCGGCGCTGATGGACAGTGAGTGGCGCTATGGCAGCGACCCGGCCAGCCTGTACCAGAGCATCGTGCAGGGGCGGCCCAACGGCATGCCCTCTTACGGCGGCCACGTGCCGGACGACCAGGTCTGGAAGATCGTGGCCTACGTGCGCGCCATGGGCGGGGGCGTGCGCGCGGACGTCGCCCCTTCGCGCGGCGATTCGCTCTATCCGGGCAAGCCGGAGAACGTCCGCTCGCCGCAACCGGCCATCGAGAAGGGCGAATCGAAGGCCGAGCAGGCGCTGGAGGTGCGGTGAACCCCGGACTGCACGACGCGCTGCATGCCCTGGGGCCGCAGGCCGGCCACATCGTGGACCTGTGGCGCGTCTTCCTGGTGGTTTGTACCGTGGTGTTCGTGGCCATCATGATCGCGCTGGCCCTGGCGATCCGGCGCGCGCCCCGCATCGCCACACCCGAGCCGCCGGACCTGGGCAAGGTCAACGTGCGCGAGCCGCGCCTCACGCGCGCCGTGACCACCGCGGTCGCCGCCTCCATCGTGCTGCTGCTGGTGCTGCTGGGCGCGAGCGTGTTCACCGACCGCGCACTGGCCCGGCTGCCGCTGCGCGACGCGGTGAACATCGAGGTCACCGCCCACCAGTGGTGGTGGACCGTGAAGTACCTGGAAGGGCCGGTTTCCGAGACCTTCGAGACCGCCAACGAGATCCACGTGCCCGTGGGCCGGCCGGTGCACATCCGGCTGAAGTCCGACGACGTGATCCACAGCCTGTGGGTGCCCAGCCTCGCGGGCAAGCGCGACCTGATCCCGGGCCGCACGGCGACCCTGGCCTTCCGCGCGGACCGGCCCGGCATCTACCGGGGCCAGTGCGCGGAGTTCTGCGGCTTCCAGCACGCCTTCATGGCCTTCGAGGTGCATGCGCATGCGCCGGCGCAGTTCGAGCAGTGGCGGCGGGCGCAGCTGGCGCCGGCGGCGGAACCGGCCGACCCGCAGGCGCAGCGCGGCAAGATGCTGTTCCAGTCGATCCAGTGCGCCATGTGCCACGCCATCCAGGGCACGATCGCGCAGGGGCGCCGCGCGCCCGACCTCACCCACCTGGCCAGCCGGCGCACCCTGGCCGCCGGCACGCTGGCCAACAACCCGGGCAACCTCGCGAGCTGGATCGCCGATCCGCACCGGCACAAGCCGGGCGTGAACATGCCGGCCAATCCGATGTCCGCCGAAGACCTCGCGGCGCTCGTCGCCTACCTGGTGACGCTGAAATGAGCGAAGACCGCCGCGACGTGCCCGGCGAGAAGCCGCACCCGCCCCAGGCCGGCACGAAGGACGGCCTGGCCGGCGGCGAGCTGGTCGCGCGCGTGCTCGACGAAACCTGGAGCGACCCGCGCGGCTTCCTCGGCTGGCTCTGCGCGATCAACCACAAGGCGATCGGCAAGCGCTTCCTGGTCACCTGCCTGGTGTTCTTCGCGCTCGGCGGGCTGCTGGCGGCATCCATGCGCATGCAGCTGGCGCGGCCTGGGAACACGCTGATGGGCCCGGACCTGTACAACCAGGTCTTCTCGATGCACGGCACGACGATGATGTTCCTGTTCGCCGTGCCCGTGATGCTGGCCATGGCGATCTACCTGGTGCCGCTGATGGTGGGCACGCGCGCCACCGCCTTTCCGCGGCTGACCGCCTACTCGTACTGGATCTTCCTGTTCGGCGGACTGATGGTGTATGGGGCGTTCCTCGTGAACTCCGGGCCGGACGCCGGCTGGTTCGCCTACCCGCCGCTGGCCGGCCCCGAGTACAGCCCGGGCAAGCGCACCGACTTCTGGGCGCAGCTGATCACCTTCACCGAGGTGTCGGCGCTGCTGGACGCGATCATCATCATCTGCACGGTGTTCAAGCTGCGCGCGCCGGGCATGACGCTCAACCGGATCCCGCTGTACGTGTGGGCCATGCTGGTGACGGCCTTCATGATCCTGTTCGCGATGCCGGCGGTGGCGCTGGCCAGCTCGATGCTGATCATGGACCGGCTGGTCGCCACCCACTTCTACAACCCGGGCGAGGGCGGCGACGTGCTCCTGTGGCAGCACCTGTTCTGGTTCTTCGGGCACCCGGAGGTCTACCTGATCTTCGTCCCCGGCCTGGGCTTCATGTCCGCGATGATCCCCACCTTCGCGCGGCGGCCCATGTACGGCTACACCGCGATGGTGCTGTCCATCATCGCCACCGGCTTCCTGGCCTTCGGCCTGTGGGTGCACCACATGTTCGCCACCAACGTGCCGGAACTGGGCAAGACCTTCTTCACGGCGGCCAGCATGCTGGTCGCCATCCCGACGGCGATCCAGATCTACTGCTGGATCGCGACGCTGTGGACCGGGAAGCTGAACTTCAAGGTGCCGCTGTTCTACGTGCTGGCCTTCTTCTTCATCCTCGTCATCGGCGGGACGACGGGGCTGATGCTCGCGTCGGTGTCGCTGGACTCCCAGGTGCACGACAGCTACTTCGTGGTCGCGCACCTGCACTACGTGCTGATCGGCGGCGCGGTCTTCCCGCTGTTCGGCGCGCTGTACTACTGGTACCCCAAGTTCACCGGCCGCCTGATGTCCGAGCGCCTCGGGCGCGCCAGCTTCTGGCTGATGTTCGTCGGCTTCAACGTCGCCTTCTTCCCCATGCACCTGCTGGGCCTGCAGGGGATGCCCAGGCGCGTCTACACGTATCCCGCCGAAATGGGCTGGGGGACGCTGAACCTGGTTGCCACCATCGGCGCGGTCACGCTGGCCGCGGGCATCCTGCTGACGCTGGTCAACGGGTTGCGCAGCGCGTGGCGCGGCCAGCCCGCCGGGCCGGACCCCTGGGGCGGCGGCACCCTGGAGTGGCTGGCGGACTCGCCGCCGCGCATGGGCAACTTCGCGGCCATGCCCGTCGTGCACGGGCGCGACCCGCTCTGGCAGGGAGTGCCGGCGGGGCAGCCGGACCACGTCAGCGGCCTGGCCGCGGACATGCGCGAGATGCTCACGACCACCGTCGCCGACGCGCAGCCGGACAGCCGCATGAACTATCCGCAGTCGACCCCCTGGCCCTTCCTGGCCGCGGTCGCGACCGCGGTGCTGTTCATCGGCTCCATCTTCACGCCCTGGGCGGTGGTGTGGGGTTCGATCCCGGTGGCGATCACGCTGATCGCGTGGTTCTGGCCCAAGCCGCGGGAAGTCCACGAGGAACTCGCGCTGGAGAAGCTCCCATGAGGGACCAAGCGGTGGTGCAGGAGCGCGCCCTCGACGTCGCCGGGCTGCCGACCGTGGTGTTCGGCCATCGCAGCCTGATGTGGTGGGGCACGCTGGGCATGATGGCGGTCGAGGCGACGGTGTTCACGCTGGCGGTCATGGCCTACTTCTACCTGCGCAGCCACCAGGAGACCTGGCCGGTCGCCGCGCTGCCGCCCGACCTGCTCTGGGGCACCGTCAACACCTTCGTGATGCTGGCGAGCTTCTGGCCGGCGCACATGGCCAAGAAGGCGGCCGAGAACCTGGACCTGCGCGGCGTGCGCCGGTGGCTGGTGCTCAGCGTCGGGTTCGGCGTGGCGTTCACGGTGCTGCGTGGTTTCGAGTTCGCCGCGCTCAACGTGCGCTGGGACAGCAGCGCCTACGGCTCCGTGGTGTGGCTGCTGCTCGGGCTGCACACCACCCACATCGTCACCGACCTGATCGACACCACGGTGCTGACGGTGCTGTTCTTCCGCGGGCCGCTGGACGGCAAGCGCTACGGGGACGTGAGCGAGAACTCGTTCTACTGGTACTTCGTGGTGGCGACCTGGCTGCCGATCTACCTCGTCATCTACTGGGGCGCCCGCGCGCTGTGAGCATGAGGAACCTGCTGGGCCTGCTGGTCGCTCCCTCGGTCGCGCTGGCCACGCAGAGCGTCCTGTACGCCATGGTCACGCCTTCGTGCGCCGCGCAGGCACGGCTGCCATTGCACCTGGTGGCCGCGGTGGCGCTGGCCATCGTCGTGGTGATGGCGGTGCTGGCCTTCAGCGAATCCTCCCTGCGCCGCGGCGAGCCCGGCTCGCCCGACAGCGACGAGGGCCATGCGCAGGCGCGCCGCCGCTTCCTGGCGACGGCCTCCACCGCCGTCGCGGCGCTCTCCGCGCTGGTGATCGTGGGCATGTGGTTCGCACTCTGGGTGCTCACGCCTTGCGAACCCTGATCCTCCTGCTGGCCTGGCCCGGCGCGGCGTTCGCGCACGTGCCCCGGGAGCATGTGCCCGCCGCCACCGCCGGCTGGAACCTCGAACCCTGGCTGCTGTTCCTGCTGGGGCTGTCGGCGATCGGCTACGGCATCGGGTTGCGGCGCCTGTGGCGCAGCGCCGGCGGCGGGCGTGGCGTGAGCGCCGTGCAGGCCTGGTCGTTCGCCCTCGGCTGGCTGGCGCTGGCCGGCGCGCTGGTGACGCCGCTCGATGCGCTGGGTGGCCGCCTGTTCTCGGCGCACATGGTGCAGCACGAGCTGCTGATGGTGGTGGCCGCGCCCCTGCTGGTGCTGGGCCGGCCGCTCGCCGCCTGGACCTGGGCGCTGCCCGCGGCCCACCGGCGTGGCGTCGGCGCCCTGTTCCAGCGCGCGGGCTGGGCCGGACCCTGGGCCGCCTTGACGGCTCCGCTCGGGGCCTTCGCGCTGCACGCCATCGCGCTGTGGGCCTGGCACATCCCGGGCGCCTTCGACGCGGCCTTGCGCCACGATGCACTGCACGTCGCGCAGCACTTCTCATTCCTGGTTACCGGCCTGTTCTTCTGGTGGTCGGTGCTCGGGCATGATCCGCGCGGGCGCTACGGCGCCGGTCACTCCACCGCATTCCTGTTCGCCACCATGATGCACACCAGCGCGCTCGGTGCCTTGCTGAGCCTGGCGCCGTCCCCCTGGTATGCGCGCTACGTGGCCGAAGCGGCGGCGCTCGGCATCGACGCGGTGGAGGACCAGCAGCTGGGGGGCGTGATCATGTGGGTGCCGGCGGCGCTGGCCTACGTGGTCGCCGCGCTGGCGGTGGTGGGGCGGACGTTGACGCGGGCCCGGGCCTGAAGCCGGGGCCGTTTGCGCGCCGCGCCCGGGGCCCCCTATCATCGCCCGCATGGCCTACATGCTCCTCATCCTCGAAGACCCGGCCCAGCGGGGCACGCGCACGCGCGCCCAAGGGGAAGCGGTGTTCCAGCGCATGGTCGACTTCGCCGAAGACCTGAAGAAGCAGGACAAGCTGCTGGCGGTCGAGTCGCTCGCCTCCCAGGACAAGGGTGCCCGCGTGCAGGTGCGCGGCGGCCAGGCCCGGGTGCTCGACGGACCGTTTGCCGAAGCCAAGGAAATGGTCGGCGGCTTCTTCCTGCTGGACGTGAAGACGCGCGAGGAAGCGCTGGCGCTGGCGCGGGCCTGTCCCGCGGCCGAGTGGGCGACCGTCGAGGTGCGCGAGACGGCGCCTTGTTACCTCTAAGGGTTTGTCCCGGGGCAGCGGCTGTCGATTCCGGCTGCTTCCGATCGTCGTGAAGACAGGAGCCGGCGAAGGCGCGCCGGCTTCACCGTCACCCCGAAGGAGCACCCCATGCGTTTCATGATCATCGTCAAGGCCACGCCCGACAGCGAGGCCGGCCGCTTCCCGCCCAACCCGGAGCCGCTGTTCCAGGCGATGGCGGCCTACCACGAGGAGCTCGCCCGCGCCGGTGCGCTGCTCGACGCCTCCGGCCTGCAACCCAGCAGCAAGGGCTGGCGCGTGCAGTACGAAGGCGGCAAGCGCAGCATCGTCGACGGCCCCTTCACCGAGAGCAAGGAGCTTATCGCCGGCTACACGCTGATCCAGACCCGCACGCGGGACGAGGCGCTGGAATGGTCCAAGCGCTTCCCCAACCCGGTCGGCGAAGGCATCTCCTGCCACATCGAGGTGCGGCCGCTGTATGAGATGGAGGACTTCGACGCCCTGCTGCAGCAGGAGACGAAGGACCGCTTCAGCCGCATCGGCGTCCAGTGAGGCCGGCGCCGCCTGAAAGGATTTCGACATGGCACGCAAGATCTTCGTCAACCTGCCGATCAAGGACATGGAGCGCTCCCAGGCCTTCTTTCGCGCCCTCGGCTTCTCCTTCAACCCGCAATTCACCAACGAGCAGGGTGCCTGCATGGTGATCAGCGAGGACATCTTCGCCATGCTGCTGGTGGAGCCCTTCTTCCAGACCTTCACGAAGAAGCCGATCGCGGATGCGCGCAAGTCGACCGAGGTGCTGGTGTGCCTCTCGTGCGACAGCCGCGCGGAGGTCGACGCGCTGGTGCAGAAGGCGATCGCCGCCGGCGGCACCGCACCGAACGCCCCGCAGGACCACGGCTTCATGTACGGCCACGGTTTCGAGGACCTGGACGGCCACGTCTGGGAGCTGGTGTGGATGGACCCCGACGCGGCGCCGCCGCAGGCCTGAGCGCATGCACCCGGCGACGCACGACGCCATCGCCGCCGTCTGGCGCATCGACGCCGCCCGCATCGTCGCGGTGGTGGCGCGGATGGTGCGCGACGTCGGCGTCGCCGAGGAGCTGGCGCAGGACGCGCTGGTCGCCGCGCTGGAGCACTGGCCGCGCGAGGGCATCCCCGACAAGCCGGGTGCGTGGCTGATGACGACCGCGAAGCGGCGCGCGCTCGACCACCTGCGCCGCGGCAAGGTGCAGGACGAGAAGCTGGCCGAAGTCGGCGGCGACCTCGAGGCGCAGGAGGCGCTGTTCGTGCCCGACTTCGTGGACGCCCTCGACGCCGCGCGGCAGGACGACATCGGCGACGACCTGCTGCGCCTGATCTTCACGGCCTGCCATCCGGTGCTGTCCACCGAGGCGCGCGTGGCGCTCACGCTGCGCCTGCTGGGCGGCCTCACGACGCACGAGATCGCGCGCGCCTACCTGGTGCCCGAGCCCACCGTCGCCCAGCGCATCGTGCGCGCCAAGCGCACGCTCGCCGATGCGAAGCTGCCTTACGAGGTGCCGCGCGGGGAGGAGCTGCAGCAGCGGCTGGCGTCGGTGCTGGAAGTCGTCTACCTCATCTTCAACGAGGGCTACACCGCGACGGCCGGCGCGGACTGGATGCGCCCCGAGCTCGCGCACGAGGCACTGCGGCTGGGACGGATGCTGGCGGAAATCGCTGCGAGCGAACCGGAAGTGCACGGGCTGGTGGCCTTGATGGAGCTGCAGGCCTCGCGCCTGGCCGCGCGCACCGACGGCGAGGGCCGGCCCATCCTGCTGGCGGACCAGGACCGCGCGCGCTGGGACCCGCTGCTGGTCCGGCGCGGGCTGGCGGCGCTGGCGAAGGCGCAGGCGCTGGGTGG
>JALHLO010000108.1 GCA_022844525.1 Ramlibacter sp. | reverse complement strand
GACCGCCGTGGCGGCCCCGGCGGCGACCGCCGTGGCCCCCCTGGTGGTGGTGGCCGTGGCGGCCCGCGCACCGGCGTCAGCGCCGGTGCCGGCAACGTGGCCCCTGCCGACGGCAGCGACAAGCCCGCCGAAGCAACAACCGCAGGCGCTCCCGAAGCGCCGAAATCTACCGTTAAGCGCGTGCCCCGCAAGACCCCTGCGGCCGGCGCCGCGCCGGCCACCCCGGCCGACGGTAAAGGAGAGTAAACATGCTGCAACCCGCTCGCCGCAAATACCGCAAAGAGCAAAAAGGCCGCAACACGGGCATTGCCACCACCGGCAACTCCGTGGCGTTCGGTGACTTCGGACTGAAGTGCACCGACCGCGGCCGCCTCACGGCCCGCCAGATCGAGGCCGCGCGTCGCGCGATCTCCCGCCACGTCAAGCGTGGCGGCCGCATCTGGATCCGCGTGTTCCCCGACAAGCCGATCTCGCAGAAGCCCGCGGAAGTGCGCATGGGTAACGGCAAGGGCAACCCGGAGTACTACGTGGCCGAGATCCAGCCGGGCAAGGTCGTGTTCGAGATCGTGGGCGTGCCGGAAGAACTGGCGCGCGAGGCGTTCAAGCTGGCCGCTGCCAAGCTGCCGCTGCGCACCACGTTCGTCACCCGCATGATCGGCGCCTGAAGGAGCGAAGAGAAATGACGAAAGCCAAGGATCTCCGCACCAAGGACGCCGCCGGCGTCGAAGCCGAAGTGAAGTCCCTGCAGAAGGCCCATTTCGGCCTGCGCATGCAGAAGGCGACGCAACAACTCAACAACACCGCCACGCTGCGTTCCACGCGCCGTGACATCGCTCGCGCCAAGACCATCCTGGCGCAGAAGCGTGCCGCCACCGAAGGTGGCTCCACTGACACCGCCAAGTCGCATAAGGAGTGAACATGACGGAAGCAAAGACCTCCCTCAAGCGCACCCTGGTCGGCAAGGTGGTGAGCGACAAGCGCGCCAAGACCGTGACCGTTCTGGTCGAGCGCCGCGTGAAGCACCCGCTGTACGGGAAGATCGTGATCAAGTCGAGCAAGTACCACGCGCACGACGAGACCGGCCAGTACCACACCGGCGACGTGATCGAAATCCAGGAGAGCAAGCCGATCTCCAAGACCAAGAACTGGGTCGCGACCCGCCTGGTCGAGAAGGCCGCCGAGGTCTAAAGCCTGGCTGCCCTGCAGGCAAACCGGAAACGGCCCACAATCGTGGGCCGTTTTCTTTTGTCCAACCCCAACGAGGAGATGAACCATGATCAAGGTCGGTGACGAGCTGCCGGACGCCACGCTGATGGAGTATTCGGAAGTCGAGGGCAACGGCTGCAGCATCGGGCCCAACCCGGTGAAGGTGCGCGAGGCCGCCAAGGGCAAGACCATCGCGCTGTTCGCGCTGCCCGGCGCCTTCACGCCGACCTGCTCGGCCAAGCACGTGCCCGGCTACGTCGAGAAGTTCAACGACCTCAAGGGTGCCGGGGTCGACGAGATCTGGTGCGTGAGCGTCAACGACGCCTTCGTGATGGGCGCCTGGGCGCGCGACCAGAAGACCGCCGGCAAGGTGCGCATGCTGGCCGACGGCAGCGGCGAGTTCGCCAAGGCCACCGGCCTCACGCTGGACCTGACCGCGCGCGGCATGGGCCTGCGCAGCAACCGCTACTCGATGCTGGTGAAGGACGGCAAGGTCGTTTCGCTGAACGTCGAGGCACCCGGCAAGTTCGAGGTGAGCGACGCGAACACGCTGCTGGCGCAGGCGAAGGGCTGAGCGCCCCACCCCAGCCCTCCCCCGGAAGGGGAGGGAGCAGGGCCGTCAGAGCCTGCTGCTCAGGGGCGCCGGCCGGCTGTCCCACAGATCCGCCTTCAGGTAGTGCGCTCCCGGAATCGGGTTGTGGTAGTAGGGCGGGATGTCCTCGAAGCCGAGGTCCTCGTACAGCGCGCGGGCGGCTTCCATGTCGTTGAGCGTGTCGAGCAGCACGCAGTCGTAGCCGGCGCGGCGCGCCGCGTCCAGCGCCGCCTCGGCCAGCTGGCGGCCCAGCCCGAAGCCGCGGAAGGCGTGGCGCACGTACAGGCGCTTCATCTCCGCGGCATTGGGGTAGTCGGCGTTGTCCAGCGGGCGCAGCGCGCAGCAACCGGCGAGCGCGCCGTCGACCCGGGCCAGGAAGAGCGCGCCGCGGGGCTCCGCGTAGTCGCCGGGCAGGCCGGCGAGCTCGTGCTCGAAGTTCTGGAAGCAGAGGTCGACGCCGAGGCCTTGGGCGTATTCGCGGAAGATGGCGCGGGCGTCGTCGAGGTCACGAGCGCTGGCGGGCGCGCTCAGCTCGATCAGCGGAAGAGGGGCGGTATCCAAGGTCCGGGATGCAAGTCCATGGACGGCCGATTTTAGTCGCCCCGTACGGTTGAGCTTGCTAGGGCGCCCCGGCCGCGCCGAGCCCGACGATCCAGGCCACCAGCGCGGCACAGGCCGCCAGCACCCCCAGCGCCAGCAGGCGCGTCACCATGTCGTCGCGCGAGGACTTGGCGGGGGTCCCCACCTCCTTGTCGCCCACGATCATCGGCAGCACCAGGTTCTGCCGTTTCCGTCGCAGGTACCAGACGACCGCCGCGACGTGCATCACCACCAGCGCGACCAGCAGCCATTGCCCCACTTCCTTGTGGTACCAGGTCGCGCGCACGCCGGCGGCGCTGGAAACGAAGCGGTTCAGCGGGCCGGTGAAGGCGATCTCGTCGTCGCCGATGAGGCCCGTCGCCACCTGCGTGAACAGCACGGCCAGCATGGCGAAAACCGAGCCGGCACCCAGCGGGTTGTGGCCCACCAGGTGGTCGGGATGGGCGCGCCCGCCGATGTAGGCCGCGACGCTCGAGGGCGCATAGAGGAAGCTGCGAAAGCGCGACCAGTGCCCGCCCACGAAGCCCCACACGATGCGGAAGAACAGCAGCGCGAGCACCGCATAACCCAGGCGCGCATGCCAGTCCATCGCGCCGCCGCCGACGTAGCCCGTGACGACGAGCGCGACGATCAAAAAAACGAGTAACCAATGGAATAAACGCGTGGGCAGGTCCCAGACACGAACGCGGTTCGACATGGAGTCCTCTCGTTGTTGCGCCCTTCCGACTAAAGTCCATTGCACGGCGCGGTTCCTCCTCGGTAGATTCCCCAAGTGCCTATACGAAGCGCGAACTTTTAGCACGCACTTCCGTCAACATCAGGCCGAACCGGCATCCGCCACTTTAACCACGGAGAAGAGTTCATGAAGTTTGCTGCCACCCTCGCCGTCGCCGCCGCAGCGTTCACGCTGGCCACCCCCGCCTCCGCCCAGTTCGCGAAGCCGGAAGACGCGGTGAAGTATCGCCAGAGTTCGATGTTCGTGCTCGGCCAGCACTTCGGTCGCATCGGCGCGATGGCCAACGGCCGCGTGCCCTACGACGCGCCGGCCGCCGTGGCCAACGCCGAGGTCGTCGCCGACATGGCCAGGCTGCCCTGGCCCGGCTTCCACGTCAGCACCAAGGACGTGACCCAGACCAAGGCGAAGGGCGAGATCTGGGCCGAGCAGGCCAAGTTCAAGGAAGGCGCCGACAAGATGCAGGCCGAGACGCAGAAGCTGCTGGCCGCCGCCAAGACGAACAACCTGGACAACCTGAAGACCCAGTTCGGGCAGACGGCGCAGACCTGCAAGGGCTGCCACGACAACTACCGCAACCAGTAAGGCACTGGCGCACCAAGGACAAAGCCCCGCAATGCGGGGCTTTTTCTTCTTCTTCGCTCAGCTCTCCGCCAGCAGCTTCTGGATCAGCTGGTGCAGCTCCGCGAAGTTCGGCTCGCCGACATAGCGCTTCACGATCTCGCCCTTCCTGTTCACGAGGTACGTGGTCGGCGTCAATTGCACCTCGCCCCAGGCCTTGGCCACCGCGCCGGTGTTGTCGATCGCCACGCTGAAGGGCAGCTTGCGCGTCTGCGCGAAGTTCACGACGTAGCTCGGGGGGTCGTAGGCCATGGCCACCGCGACGTGCTCGTAGCCCTTGGCGCGGTACTTCTCGTAGGTGGAAACCATCCTGGGCATCTCCGCCACGCAGGTGGTGCAGCTGGTCGCCCAGAAGTTCACCAGGGCCACCTTGCCCTTGAGGTCCGCGGTCGTCTTCTTCGAGCCGTCCAGCAGCACGAAGGTCGTCTCCGGCGCCGCCGAAGTCCCGCCCACCACGAAGAACGCAGCCGCGGCCGCCACCGCGACTGCCGCCGCTCCCAGGATCCACTTGCTCTTGACCGCCATGCCTGCTCTGCCTTGCTCGCGCCTGCGCGGCGCTGAAGGAGGGATTCTGGCCCAAGCGGAAAGTTCGCGCCCCGCGCCCCTGGCTTGACCCCGGACCGGCGCCGGCGCCGCGCGCCGGCCTCAGGCGCAGGCGAGCAGCAGCCGCGTGAGCTCCTGCGGCGCGCTCACCATCGGGTCGTGGCCGGTCGCCAGCTCGATGACCCGGATGCCGCCGCCGCCGGACCAGGCGCCGTCCCAGAAGTTGGCGTCGCGCACGCGCGGGCGGATCGAGTCGATCGTGCCCAGGCGCGGCTGCACGCAGTCGATGAAACTGCGCGCAACGCCGGCCACCCGCTTCGGGTCGAACTGCAGCGGCGCCTGGTAGGTGTGGCCCGGATGCGGCGTCTGCCGGCGCTGCACCCACGCGTGGTCCTCCGCGGCCAGGCCGAACACGGATGGGTCGGGCGCCGGGAAGCTGTAGTCCGGCGAGGCCTTGGCGGCCGCCAGGCGCGCCTCGCGCGTCGCGCTCGCGTGCGTGCTGCTCCAGCTCTCGCCGGGCCGGGGCACCACCGCGTCGACGTACACCAGGTGCTTCAGGCGCTGCGGCATGCGGTCGGCGATCGCGGTGCCGATCATGCCGGCATAGGAGTGCACGGCCAGCACCACGTCCTGCAGTTCCTCCGCTTCGATCAGGCCGGCGACGTCGGCGATGTGCGTCTCCAGCGTGATCAGCGAGGACATCAGGTGCGCGCGTTCGCCCACGCCGGTGAGCGTGGGCGCGAAGGCGCGGTGCCCTTGCGCATGCAGCGCATCCACCACCCGCCGCCAGCACCAGCCGCCGTGCCAGGCGCCGTGCACCAGAACGAAGTTCGCCATCAGATGACCTCCTGCGCGCGCAGCGCCGCTATCCGTTCTTCATCGAATCCGAGCACCTCGCGCAGCACCTGCCCGGTGTGCTCGCCCAGCAGCGGCGGCGGCAGGTCCGCCCGCACCGGCGTGCCACTGAGCTTGATCGGGCTGGCCACCAGGTCCAGCGCGCCCGCCAGGGGATGCTCCCACGCGTGCACCATGCCGCGCTCGCGCACCTGCGGGTCGGCGAACACCTCGGCCAGGTTGTTGATCGCGCCGCAGGGCACCTTGGCCGCTTCGAGCGCCGGCAGCCACTCGTACTTGCGCCGGGTCTTCATGACCTCCTCCAGCATCGGCACGAGCACGGCGCGGTTGCGCACGCGGTCCTGGTTCTTCAGGAAGCGCGGGTCGCCGGCCAGCTCGGGCCGCCCGGCCACCTGGCAGAACTTCGCGAACTGGCCGTCGTTGCCGACCGCCAGGATGATGTGGTCCTTGCTGCCGTCGGCGGCGGGCGCGACCTCGAACACCTGGTAGGGGACGATGTTCTGGTGGGCGTTGCCGGCGCGTCCCGGGACCTTGCCGCTCACGAGGTAGTTGGCCCCGAGGTTGGCCAGCATCGCCACCTGCGTGTCCAGCAGCGCCATGTCCAGGTGCTGGCCTTCGCCCGTGCGCTCGGCGTGGCGCAGCGCGGCCAGGATGCCGACCGCCGAATACAGGCCGGTGAACAGGTCGGCCACCGCCACCCCCACCTTCTGCGGGCCGCCGCCGAGGTCGTCGCGCTCCCCCGTGATGCTCATGAGCCCGCCCATGCCCTGGATCGCGTAGTCGTAGCCCGCGCGTTCGCGGTAGGGGCCGGTCTGGCCGAAGCCGGTGACGCTGCAGTAGACGAGGCGCGGGTTCAGGGCTCGCAGCGACGCGTAGTCCAGCCCGTAGCGCGCCATGTCGCCGACCTTGAAGTTCTCCACGAACACGTCGCAGTGCCTCGCCAGTTCGCGGATCAGCGCCTGCCCCTCCGGCCGCGCGATGTCGCAGGTGACCGAGCGCTTGTTGCGGTTGGTGCCCAGGTAGTAGGCCGCCTCCGCGGTGTCGCGGCCCTCGCGGTCCTTCAGGAAGGGCGGCCCCCAGGTCCGCGTGTCGTCGCCGGTGCCGGGGCGTTCGACCTTGATCACGTCGGCACCCAGGTCGGCGAGCGTCTGGGTGCACCAGGGGCCCGCCAGCACGCGCGACAGGTCGAGCACGCGGATTCCATCGAGAGCGTTCATGCGCATCATTATGGGGAAACCCATAATGCAGGGCCGCGGACGCCGGAGCCGCGGCCTTCCATCCAAAGTCCTCCATGTCCTTGCTCGCGCGCCGCCAGGTGGTGGCCGTCTTCCTTGCGTTCGCCTTCGCATATTTCTTCTCGGCGCTGCTGCGCGCGATCACCGCGACCCTGTCGCCGGCGCTGACGCAGGAGTTCCAGCTGCACGCGCGCGACCTGGGCCTGCTGGCCGGCGGCTACTTCCTGGGCTTCTCGGCCATGCAGCTGCCGCTGGGCACCTGGCTCGACCGGCATGGCCCGAAGAAGGTGCTGGTGTCCTCCCTGGGCGTGGCGGCGGCCGGCTGCCTGGTGTTCGCCTTCGCCACCAACTTCTCGACCCTGCTGGCGGCCCGCCTGCTGTGCGGTGCCGGCGTGGCCGCCTGCCTGATGGCGCCGCTCACCGGCTTTCGCCGCTGGTTCAGCCCGCACGTGCAGCTGCGCGCCAATTCCTGGATGCTGATGACGGGCTCCTTCGGCATGCTGGCTTCCACGCTGCCGGTGCAGTGGCTGGTGCCGGTGGTCGGTTGGCGCCCGCTGTTCTGGGGCCTGGCGGCCCTGCTGCTGGTTTCCATCGCGGTGATCGCGCTGGCCGTGCCGCACTGGCAGGCGGTGCCGCCGGAACCCGGCACGCAGCCGGGCAGCTACCGCGCCGTCTGGCGGCATCCCTATTTCTGGCAGATGTCGCCCATCGGCTTCTTCAACTACGGCGGGATGATCGCCGTGCAGACGCTGTGGGCGGGGCCGTGGATGGTGCGGGTCACCGGCTTCGACCCGCTCGCTTCGGCGGCCGGCCTGTTCACCATCAACATCAGCATGCTGGTCACCTTCTGGGCCTGGGGCCTGCTCACGCCGCGGCTGCAGCGCGGCGGCCTGGGGCCGGACCAGCTGATCGCCTGGGGCACGCCGCTGAGCCTGCTGGCGCTGGCGGGGCTGATCGTCCTCGGGCCGCAGGCGGGGCCGCTCATGCTGGCGCTCTTCTGCGTCAGCACGACTTTCGTCGCCCTGGCGCAGCCTTCGGTCGGCATGGCCTTCCCCGCCTCGCTGGCCGGCCGCGCGCTCTCCGGCTACAACCTGGTGATCTTCGGCGGGGTGTTCGTGGTGCAGTGGGGCATCGGCCTGCTGATCGACGCCTTCGGGGCGCTCGGGATGGACGTGGTCGGCGCATTCCGTGCCGCCTTCACCACGTACCTGGTGGCCAACGTGCTGTCCTATGGCTGGTTCCTGTGGAGCAGAAGCCATAATCGGCGGCAAAGCCCATGAACGCCATCCTGCTGATCGCCCACGCGCCGCTGGCCAATGCCTTGCGGCAGTGCGCCTTGCACGTGTTCCCTGACTGCGGGCCGAGCGTCCTGGCGATCGACGTGCAGCCCAACCTGTCGCCCGAGGAGACCCTGGGGGCGGCGCGCATCACGCTGGACCAGCTCACGGCGCAGCCGCAGATCCAGGGCGTGCTCGTGCTGGCGGACATTTTCGGCGCCACGCCGAGCAACGTGGCCCAGAAGCTGGTGGACGGCGTGTCCTCGCGCCTGATCACGGGGGTGAACCTGCCGATGCTGCTGCGCGCGGTGAGCTACCGCCACGAATCGCTGGACACGCTGGTGTCGCGCGCCGTCGTCGGCGGCACCCAGGGCGTGATGCAGGTGGCCGTCACCGCCCCGCAGAACCAGCCCCGACGCAACCATGATCAAGAAGAACACGACCATCAGCAATAAGCTGGGACTGCACGCGCGGGCCTCGGCCAAGCTCACCAAGCTGGCGGGCAGCTACCCCTGCGAGGTGTGGATCAGCCGGGGGGAGCGGCGCGTCAACGCCAAGAGCATCATGGGCGTGATGATGCTGGCCGCCGGCATAGGCTCCGAGATCACGCTGGAGACCAGCGGGGAGAAGGAGCAGGAAGCGATGGACGCGCTGCTGGCGCTGATCAACGACCGCTTCGGGGAAGGGGAATGACCTTCGCCGTCCATGGCATCGCGGTCGCCCGTGGCATTGCCATCGGGCGGGCGGTCGTCATGGGCTCGGGCCGCGCCGACGTGGCCCACTATTTCATCCAGCCTTCGCAGGTGGAAGCCGAGATCGAGCGCATCCGTGCCGGGCGCAACGCGGTGGTCGAGGAGATCCACCGCCTGCAGCAGACCATCTCGACGATGGGCCCGAAGGAGGCGCCGCACGAGCTGTCGGCCCTGCTGGACGTCCACCTCATGCTGCTGCAGGACGAGGAGCTGATCAGCGGCATCAAGCACTGGATCACCGACCGCCTGTACAACGCCGAATGGGCGCTCACCACGCAGCTGGAAGCGTTGTCGCGCCAGTTCGACGACATGGAGGACGAGTACCTGCGCGAGCGCAAGGCCGACCTCGAGCAGGTCGCCGAGCGCATCCTGCGCTACATGAAGGGCATCGCCACGCCGGTGCAGCCGCCGGCGCCGCGCCGCAAGACGCAGCAGGACCTGCTGCTGGACGACAGCGTGGACGTGCCGCTGGTGCTGGTGGCGCACGACCTGTCGCCGGCGGACATGCTGCAGTTCAAGCAGAGCGTGTTCGCCGGCTTCGTCACCGACGTCGGCGGCAAGACCTCGCACACCGCGATCGTGGCGCGCAGCCTGGACATCCCGGCCGTGGTCGGCGCGCGCGCCGCCAGCAACCTGGTGCGGCAGGACGACTGGGTGATCATCGACGGCGACAGCGGGGTGATGATCGTCGACCCCTCGCCGATCATCCTGGCCGAGTACGGCTTCAAGCAGCGGCAGGTGGAGCTGGAGCGCGGCCGCCTGGGCCGCCTGCGCCACACGCCGGCGGTGACGCTCGACGGCCAGAAGGTGGAACTGCTGGCCAACATCGAGCTGCCCGACGACGCCGAAGCCGCGCTCAAGGCGGGCGCGGTCGGCGTCGGCCTGTTCCGCAGCGAGTTCCTGTTCATGGGCCGCAACGGCGAGATGCCCGACGAGGAGGAGCAGTACCTCGCCTACCGCAAGGCGGTGGAAGGCATGCAGGGCCTGCCGGTCACGATCCGCACGCTGGACGTGGGGGCGGACAAGCCGCTGGACGACAACGAGCGTGACGAGGCGCACCTGAACCCCGCGCTCGGCCTGCGCGCGATCCGCTGGAGCCTGGCCGAGCCCGAGATGTTCCGCATCCAGCTGCGGGCCATCCTGCGCGCCTCGGTGCACGGCAAGGTGAACCTGCTGATCCCGATGATCGCCCACGCGACCGAGATCCGGCAGACGCTGTCGCTGATCGACTTCGCGCGGGCCGAGCTGGACAACCGCGGCGTGGCCTACGGACCGGTGGAAATCGGCGCCATGATCGAGATCCCGGCGGCCGCGCTGTCGCTGCGGACCTTCCTGAAGTACTTCGACTTCCTGTCGATCGGCACCAACGACCTGATCCAGTACACGCTGGCGATCGACCGCGCCGACGAATCGGTGGCGCACCTGTACGACCCCTGCCACCCGGCGGTGCTGCGGCTGGTGGCCGACACCATCGCCGAGTGCCGCCGCCAGGGCAAGAGCGTGAGCGTGTGCGGGGAAATGGCGGGCGACACGCAGTTCACCCGGCTCCTGCTGGGCCTGGGGCTGCGCAGCTTCTCCATGCACCCGGCGCAGATCCTCGCGGTCAAGCAGGAGGTGCTGCGGGCCGATACCGCGCGCCTGGAGAAGTGGGCGGCCGAGGTGGTGGACTCCGAGGACCCGGCGCAGGCGCTCACTGCCTGAATCCGGCCGTGCTTCAGCGCGCGCGCGTGCCCAGCACCGCCGCGCCGATGATCAGAAGCGCGGCCAGCGCGATGCTCGCCGTCAGTTCGCGCCCGGTCACCAGCACCAGCAGCGACGTCGACAGCAGCGGCGTGAGGTAGCTCAGGATGCCGATGTGGCGCGCATCGCCCGTCTTCAGCGCCTTGTCCCAGAGGAAGAAGGCCGCGCCCAGCGGCCCGAGTCCCATCAGCCCGATGAACAGCCAGTCGCGCCCCGCCAGTGCCACGGCGGGTTCCAGCAGCGCATGGCAGGCCAGGGAAAGCAGGCCCGAGACCAGGCCGAACAGGCCGATCGCCGCGGTCGGGAAGGCGGCCACGCGCCGGGTCCACAGCGAGTAGCTCGCCCAGATGAAGGCGGAGGCCAGCGCCGGCAGGTAGCCCCAGGACCAGGCCGCGCTCGCGTCGCGGCCGCCCAGGATCGCGATGGCGGCGCCGGCGAAGCCGGCCAGCGCGGCCAGCACATGGGCGGCCTTCAGGCGAAGGCCGGGCAGGAACACCGGCGCCAGCACCACGATCAGCAGCGGCCAGAGGTAGTTCACCAGGTTCGCTTCCACGGCGGGCGCGAGGCGGAAGGCGATGAACAGCAGGAAGTGGTAGCCGAACAGCCCGTAGATGCCCAGCGCCAGCGTGCGCGGCGGCACCTTCCACTGGCGCGCGAGCGGCCAGGCCGGCACGCTGCCGATCACCAGGGCCAGGCCGGTCAGCAGGAAGGGCGGCACGTGGCGCAGCGCCACGGCCAGCGATGCCAGCGAGGCCCAGAGCGCGATCGCGCCCAGGGCGTAGAGATGCGGGGACATCGGCCGAGCTTAACGCCGGCCGCGCGGACTCAGCCGCCGACCGGGACGCCCGCGGCGTGCGCCTGCTGGTCCGC
Source organism: Ramlibacter sp. (assembly GCA_022844525.1). Taxonomy (GTDB): domain Bacteria; phylum Pseudomonadota; class Gammaproteobacteria; order Burkholderiales; family Burkholderiaceae_C; genus Ramlibacter. The sequence goes on along the minus strand of JALHLO010000108.1, from coordinate 1,416 downwards.
GTGGTACGAGCTGCGCACCATCGCACCCACGGCGGCGTGCGTGAACCCCATCTCGTAGGCCTTCTGCTCGAACATCCTGAAGGTGTCCGGGTGCACGTAGCGGCGCACCGGCAGGTGCGAGGTCGAGGGCGCGAGGTACTGGCCGATGGTCAGCATCTCGATGTCGTGCGCGCGCATGTCGCGCATGGTCGCCAGGATCTCCTCGTCGGTCTCGCCCAGGCCGACCATCAGGCCGCTCTTGGTCGGGATGGCGGGGAACATCGCCTTGAACTTCTTCAGCAGGTTCAGGCTGAACTGGTAGTCGGAACCCGGCCGCGCTTCGCGGTACAGGCGGGGGATCGTCTCCAGGTTGTGGTTCATCACGTCCGGCGGCGCCGCCTTCAGGATCTCCAGCGCGCGGTCGTCGCGGCCGCGGAAGTCCGGCACCAGCACCTCGATCGTCGTGCCGGGCGACAGCTCGCGCGTCTTGCGGATGCAGTCGACGAAGTGGCCGGCGCCGCCGTCGCGCAGGTCGTCGCGGTCCACGCTGGTGATCACCACATATTTCAGTTTCAGCGCGGCGATCGTCTTGGCCAGCTTCTGCGGCTCGCCGGCGTCCAGCGGGTCGGGGCGGCCGTGGCCGACGTCGCAGAACGGGCAGCGGCGGGTGCACTTGTCGCCCATGATCATGAAGGTGGCCGTGCCCTTGCCGAAGCACTCGCCGATGTTGGGGCAGGAGGCTTCCTCGCAGACGGTGTGCAGCTTCTGCGCGCGCAGGATCTCCTTGATCTCGTAGAAGCGCGAGCTCGCCGAGCCGGCCTTGACGCGGATCCACTCGGGCTTCTTCAGCACCTCGCCCTGCACCACCTTGACCGGGATGCGCGAGAGCTTGGCCGCCGCCTTCTGCTTGGCGCTGGCTTCGTAGGTCTCGACGGATTGCGCCTCGCGCACGACGTTGCTGGAGCTCATGGGGGTCCTTGCGGGGGTCAGGAGAGCAGCGCCTCGAGCTTTTGGCCCAGGAGTGCGGCAGCCTCGTTCCATGTGGTGGAAACGCCGATTGTAGAAAGGTCTACCGTGCGGAGTCCTGCGTAACCGCAAGGGTTGATGCGGTCGAAGGGTTGCAGGTCCATGGCGACGTTCAGGGCCAGGCCGTGGTAGGTGCAGTGGCGGCTGACCTTGATACCGAGGGCGGCCACCTTGCCGAGGCCGGCGAAGGGGTCCTGGCCAGGCCCCGTCAGGGCCTGGTGGGAGCCCGGGTCGGCCGGCCGCACGTAGATCCCGGGCGCTCCCGCCACGCGGTGCCCGGTCACCCCGTACTGCGCCAGCGTGCGGATCACGGCCTCCTCCAGCCGGTACACGTACTCCTTGACGAAGTAGCCGGCCCGCTGCAGGTCGACCAGCGGGTAGGCGACCACCTGCCCCGGGCCGTGGTACGTG
>JALHLO010000107.1 GCA_022844525.1 Ramlibacter sp. | reverse complement strand
TCGAAGACGCGCAGGGCCAGCTCGCGCTGGCCCTCGGGGCCTTCGAACACGGCGCGGCGCGGCTCCAGCTGCACCAGGCGCCAGCCCGTACCGGTGACTTCTTCGCCCAGGCGCACGCGGCGGCTGGCGCCGTCGCTGGTGTTCTGCACGATGGCCAGCTTGAGCGTGGGCGTAATGAGCACGCTGGTGAGGTTCACTTCCAGCGGTACCGCGGCGGCGTCGCTGCTGGCGGCCATCGGCGCGGGGCGGCGGTCGCGGCTGAACAGCGGGCGGTTGCCCACTTCCAGGTAGTCGCTGGCCGGGCCCAGGCGCGAGCCGACGGCGTCGAGCTTCACCACGGGCAGGGCCGGCATCAGCGCGCCGTTGTCCGGGTGCGGCCCCACCCGGCCGCCCAGGCCCAGCAGCGCCAGCACCACCAGGCACAGCGCCCAGGCGGCAATGCCGGCCAGCACCGCGCCGGCGGGACGAAGGGCGCTAATCACGCGGCACCTCCGAGGGCGTGCTGAGGTAGCCGTAAAGGTCGAAGCCCACTTCAACGCCGCTGCCCTCGGGGCCGGCGCCCAGGTAGCTGTTGCGCGAAAGCAGGTCGAGGTTGTTCACGAACAGCTGCGGGCTGCCGCTTTCCAGCGCGTGCAGCACGGCGCCCAGCTCGGCCACGCCGCAGCGCAGGCGCACCTGCACGGTGGCGCGCATGAAGGGTTCCTGCGTGCGCGGCTCGGACGGCGTGCGCGCGGTGATCTGGCAGCTGCCGGGCTGCGGGCTGGCCGCGGCCACCACCGACTCCAGGCGCTGCACCAGCGCCGCAGTGGCCAGCTGCTTGTTGGTCTCGGGCAGGAAGCCGGGATTGCCGGCCTCGAATTCGCGCACGCGCGCCAGCTCGCGCTCGAGCGCGGGGCGCTGGGCGATTTCCATGCGCAGGGCGAGCTCTTCGTCGCGCAGTTGGGCGATCTCGTCGCCCATGGCCAGCATCGGGGCAGTCCACCACCAGTGCAGCAGCACCAGGTAGGCCACCGCGACCACGGCCGCGGCGATGGCCAGCACGCGGGCACGTTCAGGGACGGGGCGCATCGGCGGCCTCCGGCGGGGCCTGCACGGCGATGCGCGCAGCCAGGGTGAAGCGGTCGCGGCCGGTGCGCGGATCGGCCTGCACGGCGCCCGACAGCGCCGGCTCCACCAGCAGCGGCGACTCCTGCAGCAGGGCCACCAGCGCCGGCGCGGCGCGGCTGTGGCCCACCATCACCAGGTTGTCGTCGTTGATGGACAGCTTGTCGAGCGTGGTGTCGTCGGGGATGCGGCGGGTGATGTCGTCCAGCACTTCAAGCATGGTGGGCCGGCTGGCGCGGGTGGCGGCGAGGAAGTTGGCGGCCTGCGCCGACACCTGCAGCTGGTTGCGCAGCAGGCGCGCCTGGCGGGCCTCCGCCGTGGCGGCCTCGACCTGGGCGCGGAAGTCGTCGCGCACCTCGCGGCGGTTGGCCAGGGTGAGCAGCAGCGTGGCGAAGAGGGCCACCACCGCAACGGCGGCAAGCGCGGCGTTGAGGCGGCGCACGGGGTCCTGGCGGTGCTGGCGGCGTGATTCGGGCAGCAGGTTCACGTCCAGCCGGCGGCCGTCGTCGCCCACCACGTCCACGCCGGCCAGGTCGTCGGCCAGGGTGCCCAGCGCCAGCATTTCGGCGTCCAGGCGCGAGCGCGGCAGCACCAGCAGTTCGACGCCCAGCTGCTGGGTGGCGGCGTCGCGCGACAGCACGCGGCCGTGGAAGCTCACCTGGTCGGCGGAGAACGGCGTCTGGCGGTCGAGTTCGAAGGCCAGCACTTCGCGCAGCCGCGGCTCGGCCGCGGCGGGCAGCACCAGCGTGCGGCGCAGCACCTGCGACACCGGCAGCAGCAGCCAGCGCGGCACGGCGCTGCCGTCCAGGCGGTGGCGCGCGTCTTCGAGCACGGTGGCGTCGTCCAGCGGCAGCCGGCCCAGCACGGTGTCGCCGCGGCGGCCGGCGGCCACCAGCTCCACTTCGTCGTGCTGGCGCAGCAGGAACAGGCGCTGGTCGTCGCCCTCCACCAGCGCGCGCAGGCGTGCCGGCAGCAGCGACAGCAGCGCAGCCGACGCCTCGCGCCAGCGCGCCGGCAGCGAAGTCCGGGCCAGCCGCAGCGCAATGGGGTCGAGCAAGGTCGAAAGTCGGTCGGCGGCGGGCATCAGTCAGGTTCTCCCGTCCGCCAGGACAGCGGCGCATAAAGTTGGCCGAAGCCCAGGCCCGCGCCGATCCTCAGCGCGGCGGTCACTTCGACGCCGTTGCCGTCGGGACGGGTGGCGCGGCTGGCCACACTATACGTTCCCGACCCCACCACGGCGATAGGCGTGCCGTCGGGCAGCAGCGGCAGCGGCAGGCCCGGCTGCCAGGCCTCGCGCGCGGCCACCAGCTGCGCCACCTGGTCGGGCGACAGGCCCATCGCCTGCAGCACCGCCGCCTGGGCCAGCCCGGCCTCGGGCGAAGGCCGCGCGGTGAACACGGTGACGTGCGGCGCCATCAGCCGGTAGGTGTCCAGGTCCATGCCCAGCAGCTGCTGCAGTTCGGAGATGGTGGTGAACGGCTGGTCCTTCGCGCCGTAGGGCAGGCCGGCCGCGGCGTAGTCGCGGTCCTCGGCGCCTCCTTCGATCGACAGCAGGTCGTCGGGGTCGCGCCAGTCCTGGATCACGGCGGCCAGGTTGCGCGCCTTGTCCTCGGCCACGCCCACGCTGACCATCAGGCGCGTGAGCAGGGAGGCGTCGGAGGCGTTGAGGTCGATCTTGCCGGCTTCGTCCTGGATGCGCACTTCCACCCGGTAGCCTTCGAAGTCGAAGGGATAGGGCCGCGCGTCGGGGATCCACTGCGTGGCGGGGTTGTTGGCGGAAAGCCGCAGCGCCGCCAGCTCGATGCCGGCTTCGGCCGCGTGCCGGCTGGCCACCTGGGTGCGCAGCGCACTGCCCTGCAGCGCCTCGGTGCGCGAGGTGAGCGCGAACACGGCCACCAGCCCCGCCATCAGCAGCAGCAGCCAGAGCACCAGCAGCAGGGCGGCGCCGCGCGCGCGGGCGGTCACAGGCGCTCCGGGTTGCGCGAACTGGCCAGCGAGGCCTGCGCCAGGCGCGGCGCGGCCACCAGGTCGGGCCACTGCGAGCGCGGGTCGCGCATGCGCAGCTTCAGGCGCACCAGGCGCGGGATCTGGTCGCTGTTGGGCCAGTCGTCCACCCAGGGCCCGGGTTCGCCGTCGTCGTCCAGGGTGCGCACTTCGAAGCGCGCTTCGGCGATGCCGTCCAGCAGCACCTCGGGCTCGCGCTCGGGGTCGAGCGCGCCGTCGGGCGTGAGCAGCTGGTGGGTGAACTGCAGCCGCAGGCCCGACTCGCCGCGCACCAGTTCGAAGGTCTGAAGCTGCGGGCCACCGCGCGAAAGATAGCCGGGCATGGTGGACACCAGGCGCAGCACCCGGCCGTCGCACTCGAACACGGTGGCCTCGCCGGTGGCGTCGACGAATTCATACGGCAGCGGCAGCGTGCCCTCCACCTGGCGGCGCAGGAAGGCCTGCACCGCGCGCAGCCGCTCCTGCCGCTGTGCCATGGCCTCGGCGCGCTCGGTGGCCTGGGTGGCGTTGGCGAACGTGGCGAAGGCCAGGCCGATGCCGGTGGCCAGCAGCACCGTGGCCAACATCACTTCCACCAGGCTGAAGCCGCGCGCGCGCGTCACGGCAGCGGCTCCAGCGGCGTGGGCGGCGTGCGTGCGCGCAGGGTGACGAAGGAAATGCGGCGTTCGAAATCGTCCTCGCCCCAGGACAGGTCGAGCTGGATGCGGTAGAGCAGCGGCGCCGACGGCAGCTGCAGGCCCACCGTTTCCACCGGCGCGGCGTTGGGATCCACGGGGCCGGACGGCGCCGGGTCTTCGACTTCGGTGACCTGCATTTCCCAGCGGTAGCGGCCGTCCTCGAATTCGCCGCCGCGGCGGCCGGGTTCGATCGGTTCGAGCACGCCCACTTCGTCCAGCAGCGACTGCGCGTGCAGCGTGGCCACGGTGGCGTCGCCGGCGCCGCGCACCTGGGTGAGGCCGCCGCCCAGGATGGCCATCAGGATGCCCAGCGCCACCGCCAGCAGGGTGAAGGCCAGGATGACCTCGAGCAGGCTGAAGCCGCGCTGGCGCCTCACGGCCGGCCCTCGCCGCGGCTGAGGATGACTTCGCCGGTGAGCCAGCCCACGTCGATGCGCCAGGCGGCGTCGCCGCGCTTGATCACCACGCGGCCGCCGGTGGACGCGCCTTCGGGGAAGAAGCGGATGACGGCCACTTCGCGCGCCGGCTGCTCCTCGCGGGCGGTGGTGGCGATGATTTCCAGCCCGTCGGGCAGCGTGCCCGCGCGCTTGCCCGCGGCGGTCCAGCGCTTGTCGGCGACGTTGATTTCGAAGGTCTGCTCGCGCCCGGTGGCGATGGCCTGGGCGCGCGCGAAGCGCAGCTCCACCGCCATCTCGCGCGCCGCGCCGCGCAGCTGCTGCCCCGGCAGCCCCGAGCTGATGGCGGCAGCGCCGATGCCCGCGAGCACGGCGATGAGCACCATCACCACGATCAGCTCGACCAGGGAAAACCCACGCTGGGATTTCATCGGTGCTGGCAGCGTCCGGGCCCGGGCTTCAGGGCTTGCGGATGTCCGCGTTGACGCTGTCGCCGCCGGCCGCGCCGTCGGCGCCCAGGCTCACCAGTTCGAACGGGCCGGATTCGCCCGGGCGGCGGTAGTCGATGTTGCCGCCCCACGGATCCTTCAACTCTTCGGCCTTGGCGTACGGCCCCAGCCAGCTCGGGAGGCCCGGCGAGGTGACCAGCTGGTCCAGCGATTCGGGCAGCTTGCCGGTGTCCATGCGGAACTGGTCCACCTTGCCGGCCAGCGTGACCAGCTGGGTTTCGGTGATGCGCACGTTGGCGCGGTCCTGGCCGCCCATGATGCGGCTGGTGATCAGCGCCAGCACCGAGCCGATCAGCACGATCACGATCATCAGTTCGATCAGGCTCATGCCGCGGGCGGCGTGGCGGGAAGTCGGGGTGCGTCGCATGGGAAGGCCTATATGGAGTTGGTGAGGTCGTAGATGGGAAGCAGCACGGAAATCATGATCGCGCCCACCACCAGGGTCATCAGCACGGTGAGCGCGGGCACCAGGGCGGCCAGCAGGCGGTCGAGCGCGTTGGCGGTTTCCTGGTCGAAGGTGTCGGCGGCCTTGAGCAGCATGGCGTCGAGTTCACCCGACTCCTCGCCGACCTGGATCATGTGCACCGCCAGGCGCGGGAAACATTTCTGCCGGGCCATCGCGTAGCCCAGGCCGCTGCCGGTCTTGACGTCTTCGGCGGCGGCCTCGATGGCGTCGGCCAGCACGCTGTTCGACAGCACGGGGCGGGAAAGGTTCAGGGCGGTCAACAGCGGCACGCCGTTGCGCACCAGGGTGCCCAGGGTTCGGGCCAGGCGCGCGGTGTCGAGCTTGGCGATCAGGTCGCCGGGGAATTTCCATCCCAGCACGCGGGCGTCCAAGGCGCGCCGCGCGGCCGGGTCGTTGAAGCGCGAATACAGCCACGCCGCCAGCCCCGCGCCCACCAGCAGCAGCGCCCACCACCAGCCGCGCACCAGCAGGCTCACCTGCAGCACCGCGGTGGAATACCAGGGCAGTTGCGCGTCCATGCTTTCGAACAGGGCCTGGAACTGCGGCACCACGAAGGCCAGCAGGAAGCTGACCGAGGCGAACACCAGCACCACCAGGATCACCGGATAGATCAGTGCGTTGATCACGCGGCTGCGCAGCTGCGCGCTGCGCTCGAGGTAGTCGGCCAGGCGGCGCAGGCTTTCGTGCAGGTTGCCGCCCGCTTCGCCGGCGCGCACCAGGTTCACGTACAGGCGCGAGAACGGGCCGTGCTGCTGTTCCAGCGCCGTGGACAGCGGCGTGCCGCCGCGCACCGCCTCGCGCACGCGCTCGATCACGCGGCGCGCCTCGGGCGTGTCGGGCAGGTCGAGCAGGATGCCCAGCGCGCGGTCCAGCGGCTGGCCGGCACCGAGCAGCGTGGCCAGCTGCTGGGTGAACTGCAGCACCTGTTCGGCGCCGAATTCCTTGCGCTTGAACAGCGCGCCCAGGCCCTCGCCGCCGGCCTGGTCGGCGCGGCGCGCCTCCACCGGCAGGTGGCCCTGGTCCTGCAGGCGCGTGATTACCTCGTCGGCGCTGGCGGCCTCCATCTGGCCGTCGAGGGCTTCGCCGGCGGCCGACAGCGCCTTGTAGCGGAACAGCGCCATGGCCCTAGCCTTCCTGGGTGACGCGCAGGACTTCTTCGATGGTGGTCAGGCCCTGCATGGCCTTGAGCAGGCCGTCCTCGTACATGGTGCGCATGCCCGAGGCGCGCGCGGCCTCTTCCAGTTCGCCCATGCCGGCGTGCTTCATCACCAGGCGGCGCAGGCCGTCGTTCATCACCAGGAATTCCATGATGGTGGTGCGGCCCAGGTAGCCGGTGGGCGTGAGCGCCGACGGCTTCGGGCGGTACAGGTAAATGGTGCCCTCGGGCTGGAAGCGGCGCAGGCCGAACTCCTCCACCACTTCGGGCAGCGCCTCGTAGCGCTCCATGTGCGTGGGTTCGATGCGGCGCACCAGCCGCTGGGCCAGGATGCCGTTCACGGTGGACGTGAGCAGGTAGTCCTCCACGCCCATGTCCATCATGCGGGTGATGCCGCCGGCGGCGTTGTTGGTGTGCAGGGTGCTGAGCACCAGGTGGCCGGTGAGCGCGGACTGGATGGCGATGCGCGAGGTTTCCAGGTCGCGCATTTCACCGATCATGATGATGTCGGGGTCCTGGCGCACGATGCTGCGCAGGGCGTGGGCGAAGTCCAGGCCGATCTGCGGCTTGGCCTGGATCTGGTTGATGCCCTCGATCTGGTATTCCACCGGGTCCTCGACGGTGATGATCTTCACGTCGGGGGTGTTGAGCTTGCTCAGCGCCGCGTACAGCGTGGTGGTCTTGCCCGAGCCGGTGGGGCCGGTGACCAGCAGGATGCCGTGCGGCTGTTCAAGCACTTTCACGAAGTCGGACAGGAATTCGTCGGTGAAGCCCAGCGCCTTGAAGTCGAGCACCACCGATTCGCGGTCCAGCAGGCGCATCACCACGCTTTCGCCGTGGGCGGTGGGCACGGTGCTCACGCGCAGGTCGAGTTCCTTGCCCTGCACGCGCACCATGATGCGGCCGTCCTGCGGCAGGCGGCGCTCGGCGATGTTGAGCTTGGCCATGATCTTGATGCGCGAGATCACCGCCGCGGTGAGGTTGGCGGGCGGGGATTCGGACTCCTCCAGCACGCCGTCCACGCGGTAGCGCACCTTCAGGCGGTTCTCGAAGGGTTCGATGTGGATGTCGGACGCGCGCAGTTCGACCGCGCGCTGGATGATCAGGTTCACCAGGCGGATCACCGGCGCTTCCGAGGCCAGGTCGCGCAGCTGCTCCACGTCGGCTTCGTCGCCGCTGGCTTCGTCGCCGAGGTTTTCAACGATCGTGCCCATGGCCGATCGGCCCGAGCCGTAGTAGCGCTCGATCAGGTCGGCGATCTCGGCGCGCAGGCCCACCTTCACCCGCACCGCGCGGCCGGTGGCCAGCGACACCGCCTGCGCGGCGTAGTCGTCCTGCGGGTCGGCCACCATCAGTTCGACGTAGTCGGCGCCCTCGCCCACCGGGCACACGGCCAGCTGCTTGAGGAAGCGCAGCGACAGCTGCACGCCGGGCGGCGGCGCGTCGGGGCAGTCCTTGGCGGCCAGCAGCGGCAGGCCCAGCACTTCGGCCGAGGTTTCGGCCATGTCGCGCTCGGACACCATGCCCAGCCGCACCAGCAGCGCCGACAGCGAGCCGCCGGCCTCGGCCTGCAGGCGCTGGGCGCGGGCGAGATCGGCTTCCTTCAGCCGGCCGCGGGCCGACAGGGCCACGGCGATGCGGCTGTCGGCGGTTTCCATCGTTTCGTTCATGACCGAGGCCACAGCGGCTCCACGCAGGACTGCCCCGGAATTTAGCAGGTCGGGGCAGCCGCGGGCGCTACCCTCACGCCGGCGGGAGTATCTTTGCCGGCCCTGTTCCCGTTCATCTCCAGAGGCCAACACCATGACCAAGATCCGCGCCTGGGCCGCCCCCACCGTCGGCGCCGCCCTGCAGCCCTTCGAGTACGACCCGGGCCCGCTGGGCGCCGAGGACGTGGAAATCGCCGTCGAACACTGCGGCATCTGCCACTCCGACCTGTCCCTGCTGGACAACGAGTGGGGCTTCACCCAGTACCCGTTCGTGCCCGGCCACGAGGCCGTGGGCCGCGTGGTGGCGATGGGGCCGCAGGCCAAGGGCGTCAGCCTGGGCCAACGCGTGGGCCTGGGCTGGAACGCCCGCAGCTGCCTGCACTGCGAGCAGTGCCTGGCCGGCCGCCAGAACCTGTGCGTGTCGGTGCAGCCCACCCTGGCCGGCCGCCACGGCGCCTTCGCCGACCGCGTGCGCGCGCACTGGGTGTGGGTGATGCCGCTGCCCGAGGGCCTGGACCCGCGCGAAAGCGGGCCGCTGCTGTGCGGCGGCATCACGGTGTTCGCGCCGCTGCGCGAGCTCAACATCCCGCCCACCGCCCGCGTGGGCGTGGTCGGCATCGGCGGCCTGGGCCACATGGCGCTGAAGTTCTGCAAGGCCTGGGGCTGCGACGTCACGGCGTTCACGTCCAGCGCCTCCAAGGCCGAGGAGGCACGCGCCTTCGGTGCGCACCGGGTGGTGTCCACCGGCGACGCGAAGGCGCTGGCCGCGCTGGCCGGCCAGTTCGACCTGATCATCGACACCGTCAACGTGTCGCTGGACTGGAACGGGCTGCTGGCCGCACTTGCGCCCACCGGCAAGCTGCACGTGGTGGGCGCGGTGCTCGAGCCGATCCCGGTGCCGGCGTTCTCGCTGATCATGGGCCAGAAATCGGTGTCGGGTTCCCCCACCGGTTCGCGCGGGGCGATCGATTCGATGCTGGGCTTCGCGGCCCGCCACGGCGTGCTGCCGCAGACCGAGCACTTCCCGATGAGCCGCGTGAACGAAGCGCTGGACCACCTGCGCGCCGGCAAGGCGCGCTACCGCATCGTGCTGGACGCCGACTTCAGCTGACGGCGGCGCTGGCCGGGGTGCGCAGGCCGCGCACCCCGGCCGGGCTCAGGCCACCCACTCGCGGGCGTTGCGGAAGATGCGCAGCCACGGCGAATCCTCGCCCCACTCGCGCGGGTGCCAGCTCATCTGCAGCGTGCGGAACACGCGCTCGGGGTGCGGCATCATCAGCGTTGCGCGGCCGTCGCGGCTGGTCAGCGCGGCGATGCCTTCGGGCGAACCGTTCGGATTGGCCGGGTAAGCCTCCACCGGCCTGCCCTGGGCGTCCACGAAGCGGAAGGCCACGTGGGCCTGGGCGGCGTGTTCGGGCGCGTCGAACCGGGCGAAGCCCTCGCCGTGCGCCACCACCACCGGCAGGCGCGAGCCGGCCATGCCGCGGAACAGGATGGACGGCGACTCTTCCACCTGCACCTGGGCCAGGCGCGCTTCGTACTGTTCGCTGCGGTTGCGCAGGAAGCGTGGCCAGTGCTCGGCGCCGGGCACCAGGCCCTTGAGCTGGGCCAGCATCTGGCAGCCGTTGCACACGCCCAGGCTGAAGCTGTCGCTGCGCTCGAAGAAGCGCGCGAACTGTTCGCGCAGCTCGGGCCGCTCCAGGATGGACGTGGCCCAGCCGCGGCCCGCGCCCAGAACGTCGCCGTAGCTGAAGCCGCCGCAGGCCGCCAGGCCCTTGAACGCATCGAGCGAGACGCGGCCGGCGACCAGGTCGGACATGTGCACGTCCACCGCGGTGAAACCGGCGCGGTCGAAGGCCGCCGCCATTTCCACCTGGCCGTTGACGCCCTGCTCGCGCAGGATCGCCACCCGCGGGCGCACGCCGGTGTGGATCCACGGCGCGGCGATGTCCTGCGCCGGATCGAAGGTGAGGTGCGGCACCAGGCCGGGGTCGGCGAAGTCGAGCTTGGCCTCGCGCTCGGCGTCGGCGCCGGCGGGGTCGTCGCGGCCGGCCTGGATGGCATGGGTGACCGACCACCAGCTTCCGAAGAGCTCCTGCCAGGTCCACTCGGCCAGCGTTTCGCGCTCTTCGCTGATGCGCACCACCGGCGCGGTGGTGGGCTTGCCGATGCGCTGCGCGCAGTGGGTGAGGTCGTGGCGGTTCACCAGGTCGGCGAAGGCCGCGCGGTCTTCGGCGGCGATCTGCACCACCGCGCCCAGCTCTTCGTTGAACAGCGTGGTGAACGGGTCGTCGCCCCAGCCGTCCAGGCTCAGTTCGAGGCCGCAGTGGCTGGCGAAGGCCATTTCGCACAGGGCGGCAAAGGCGCCGCCGTCGGAGCGGTCGTGGTAGGCCAGCAGCAGGCCGTCCTTGCGCGCGGCCTGAATAAGCGCGAAGAAATCGCGCAGGCGGCCGGGCTCGTCCAGGTCGGGGCTGGCGCCGCCGAAGGCCGAATGCACCTGCGCCAGGATCGAGCCGCCCATGCGGCGCGCGCCGGCGCCCAGGCCGATCAGCCACAGCTCGGAGTCCACGCCGCGCTCGAGCACGGGCACCAGCGTGTCGCGCGCATCGGCCACGCGGGCGAAGGCGGTGATCACCAGCGACACCGGCGACACCGATTTCTGCGGGCCCTCGGGCGCCTGCCACTGCGCCTGCATGGACAGCGAGTCCTTGCCCACCGGGATGGCGATGTCCAGTTCGGGGCACAGCTCCATGCCCACGGCCTTCACCGCGTCGAACAGCAGTGCGTCTTCGCCCGGGAACGAGGCGGCGGCCATCCAGTTGGCCGACAGCTTCACTTCCGACAGCGAGGCGACGCCCGCGGCGGCCAGGTTGGTGATGGCTTCGCCCACGGCCATGCGCGCCGAAGCGGCGGCATCGATCAGCGCCAGCGGGGTGCGCTCGCCGATCGCCATGGCTTCGCCGGCCACGCCGTTGAAGTCGGTGAGCGTGACCGCCACGTCGGCCAGCGGCAGCTGCCACGGGCCCACCATCTGGTCGCGCGAGCACAGGCCGCCGACACTGCGGTCGCCGATGGTGACCAGAAAGTTCTTCGCCGCCACCGTGGGGTGCGACAGCACGCGCAGGCCGGCGTCGCGCAGGTCCAGGCGCGCGGTGTCCAGGCGCGGCCAGCGCGGGGCCGGCGTGCGCTGGGTGTCGCGGTGCATCTTGGGCGACTTGCCGAACAGCACGTCCATCGGCAGGTCGATCGGCAGCGAGCCGTCCGGCGCCTTCAGCACCAGGCGCTCTTCGGCCGTGGCCACGCCAACGGCGGCGAACACGGCGCGCTCGCGCCGGCAGATGGCTTCGAAATCAGCCAGGCGGTCGGCGGCGACGCCCAGCACGTAGCGCTCCTGGGCTTCGTTCGACCACAGCTGCATCGGCGACAGCGAGGGATCGTCGCTGGGGATCTTCGCCATCTCGATGATGCCGCCGACGTTGGAGTCGTGCAGCAGCTCGGGGATGGCGTTGGACAGGCCGCCGGCACCGACGTCGTGCGCGGTGAGGATGGGGTTGCGCTCGCCCTGGGCGAAGCAGCGGTCGATCACTTCCTGGCAGCGGCGCTGCATCTCGGGGTTGTCGCGCTGCACCGAGGCGAAGTCGAGGTCTTCCGAACTCTGGCCCGAGGCCACCGACGACGCGGCGCCGCCGCCCAGGCCGATCAGCATGGCCGGGCCGCCGAGCACCACCACGTAGTCGCCGGCGCGCAGGTCGAGCTTCTTCACCTGGCCGCGGTCGATCGCGCCCAGGCCGCCGGCCAGCATGATGGGCTTGTCGTAGGCGCGGCTCAGGCCGGGCTGGTCGGTGGGCAGTTCGAAGCTGCGGAAATAGCCGGTGAGCGCCGGGCGGCCGAATTCATTGTTGAACGCGGCGGCGCCGATCGGGCCGTCGGTCATGATTTCCAGGGCCGTGGCCATGCGCGGATTCAGCGGGCGCTCGGCTTCCCAGTCGCGCGGGAGCGACGGGATGCGCAGGTGCGACACCGAGAAGCCGGTGAGGCCGGCCTTGGGCTTGCCGCCGCGCCCCGTGGCGCCTTCGTCGCGGATCTCGCCGCCCGAGCCGGTGGCGGCGCCGGGGAAGGGCGAGATGGCGGTGGGGTGGTTGTGGGTTTCCACCTTGATGCAGAACGCGGAGTCCACCGGTGCGCTGTGGCCGTACTCGCCGCTGGCGCCGTCGGCGCGGAAGCGCGCGCCCGGATGGCCTTCCACCACCGCGGCGTTGTCCTTGTACGCCGTCAGCGTGAGCTGGGGCGACTGCGCGTGGGTGTTCTTGATCATCTTGAACAAGGACAGCGGCTGCGGCTCGCCGTCGATCGTCCAGTCGGCGTTGAAGATCTTGTGGCGGCAGTGCTCGGAGTTGGCCTGGGCGAACATCATCAGCTCGGCGTCGGACGGGTCGCGGCCCAGTTCGGCGTAGCGCTGCTGCAGGTATTCGATTTCGTCTTCCGACAGGGCCAGGCCCAGGCGCACGTTCGCTTCGGGCAGCGCGGCCAGGGCGATGCGCTCCACCGGGCCCGGGGCCAGGCGCGAGAACAGGCGCGCGGCGTCTTCGCGGGTGTCGAGCAGCGACTGCGTCATCGGGTCGTGCAGCGCGCGCGCCAGGCGCGCCGCGCGCGGGTCGCCGGTGGGCGGCAGGCCGTCCAGGTCCAGGCGCAGGCCGCG
>JALHLO010000106.1 GCA_022844525.1 Ramlibacter sp. | reverse complement strand
CGACGAGCTTCGCTACGTGCACGCGCGCGTGGCGCCGCCGGACGCATCGCCGCCGTCGGCCGAGCCCGTGCGCCTGCAGCCTGACGCCGTGCTCGCCGTGCACGTACACATCGGCGCCGACCGCGGCAGGATCGGTCGCGCGAACGTGGCGCTGGACGAAACCAGCCTTCCCGAAAGCGAAACGGGCCACGACCTCACCATCGCCTGGGTACCGCTCACGGAAGCGCTGGACGCCGCGGGCGGCCGCGCGCGCCCGGCGCCGGAGTCCGCCACCCTGCACCTGCCGCCCTTGGGCGACAGCGCCACGGTGGTATTCACGCTGCGCTGCGGCGCGTCGCCGGCGCAGTTCCGCGCGCGGCTGGTGGTGCTGCACGAGAACCGCGTGCTGCAGACCCTGCTGCTCACCGCCGCGGACGACGGCAGCTGTTCACTGGTGCAGGAGAATCGCTACGCGCCGGGTTTCACCAGCGGCAGCGCAGGCGTGCCGGCCGACATCGCCTTCGTGGTCAACGACGATCCGCAGGGCGTTTCCGGCCTCACCGCCATCGCCGGCGCGTCGGTGAGCTTCCACGAACCCGCCGGCCTCAAGGCGTCGCTGGCGGCGCTGCGCAAGGCGGTGGCGGCAAACGTGGTGGCCGCAGTGGGCGCCGAAGACGAGCGCCTGGGCAGCGACGACAACCTGCAGCTGATGCGCCGCCTGGCCAAGCACGGCGCCACCATCCTCAAGGACCTGCAGCACTACTACCCGCCGCTGGGCGACCTGGCCGCGTCGGCGCGCGTGCAGGTGGTGGAAGCGGTGGCCGAGGCGTTCTTCCCCGTGGAGTTTTTGTATTCGGGCCGATCGCCCCTGCCCGAGGCGGCGCTGTGCCCGCAGGCGGCGGCGGCGCTGGCGCCGGGTGGCGATGCGGTGCACGCGGCCTGCCCGAACCGCGACAGCCGCGACCACGTCTGCCCGGCCGCGTTCTGGGGCCTGAGCAAATGCATCGAGCGGCACGCCCATGGCGAAACCGCGCACCGGCTCAGCGTGCCCACGCCGGGCGACGAGCGCATCGGCCCGTTCACCTCGGCCCTGGTGGCCGCCAGCCAGATAGCCGCGGCGCAGATGGCCGGCCCGCAGGGCGTGCCGGCGCTGGTGCACAAGTACGTTCCCAAGGTGTCGCAACCCACGTCGTGGACCGAATGGGAAAAGGGCATCGCCCAGGACCAGCCCGACCTGCTGGTGCTGCTGCCGCACACGGGCGAGTCACCCGTGGACCCGCTGATCCCGTCGCTGGAGATTTCCAGCAAGTACCTGGACGCCGACAACATCGAAGCCCTGCACGTGCGCGCCGCCGCGAATTCGCGGCCCGGGCCGCTGGTGCTGCTGCTGGGCTGCCACACCAGCGTGGCGCAGGTGGACTTCATGGGCACCGTGGGGCGCTTCGTGCGCAGCGGTGCGCCGGTGGTGGTGGGCACGCTGTCGGTGATCCACGCCACCCAGGCGGGCCTGCTGGCCACCCGGCTGCTGGAAGCGGCCACGGCCAGCGGCCACGTCGCCACGCGCTTCGACGAGGCCCTGCTGCAGGTAAAGCGCGAGCTGCTGGCCGCGGGCCACGGCGTGGCCTTCACCCTGGTTGCCTACGGCCACAGTTCGTGGCGGCTTTGAGAACGGAGCACGACCCATGTTCACCGTCCACATGCTCGACGCCGCGCACGGCGATTGCCTCTGGATCGAATACGGCGACCCGGCGCGCCCCAAGCGCATCCTGATCGACACCGGCCCCGCGGCCACCTGGACGCAACACCTGTACCCGAAGATCCAGGCGGTGGTGGACGCGGAGGGCGAATGCGTGTTCGAACTCTTCGTGGTCACCCACGTGGACGACGACCACATCGGCGGCTCGCTGCGCTTCCTGGACGAGATCGACCCGGAAACGGTGCGCATCAAGGAAATCTGGTTCAACGGCTACTTCAACCTCTCCGACCAGGTGCACAGCGTGCTGGGCCCCGACCAGGGCGAAAAGCTCACCGAGCTGATCGTGCGCGGCGGCTGGCCCTGGAACCGCAAGTTCAACGGCCGCTCGGTGATGGTGCCGCGCGAGGGCGCGCTGAAAACCTGCACCTTCGCCGGCATGAAGCTCACCGTGCTGTCGCCCACCTTCGAGAAGATGCAGGCGCTGAAGAAGACCTGGGAGAAGGTGATCCGCGAGCAGGGCCTGGTGCCCGGCAGCGCCTACGTGGGCGAGGAGACCGTGCTGCCGGGCGGCTTCCTGGGCGCCGACGTGGACCTGCTGGCGCAGGCGCGGTTCAAGGAAGACACCACCGTGGCCAACGGCTCGAGCATCGCCTTCCTGGCCGAGTTCGAGGGTGCGCGCGTGCTGTTCGGTGCCGACGCGCATCCCACGGTGCTGGTGGACAGCCTGCAGCGCCCGCCCTTCAACGGCGAGCCGCAGCCGGTGGACGCGTTCAAGCTGCCCCACCACGGCAGCGCCAAGAACGTCTCTGTGCCGATGCTCGAAGCCTTTCCGGCGCAGCGCTACCTGGTGTCCACCACCGGCGCGCGCTTCAACCATCCCGACCCCGAGGCCATCGCCCGCGTGGTGGTGAACGGCAGCGGCCATGGCCTGGCGCTGTGCTTCAACTGCGAATCGGACTTCAACCGCGACTGGGCCAAGCCCGCCCGCCAGGGCGAGTACCACTACAGCACCGAGTACGGCCAGCCGGGCGAAGGCCTGCTGGTGGTGCTGGACTGAACGGCCGGGAGGCCCTGCATGAAACGCATCGTGATCTGCGCCGACGGCACCTGGAACCTGCGCGACCAGCTGGATGAAAAGTCCGGCAAGCGCCGGCCCACCAATGTCACCAAGCTGGCGCGCGCCGTGCGTTCACGCGACGGCGCCGGCGTGGACCAGGTGGTGGGCTATTTCGATGGCGTGGGCACCGAAGGCGGCATGGACAAGTTCACCGGCGGGGCGTTCGGCCGCGGCATCGAGGACAACATCCGCAACATCTATCGCTTCCTGGTCTACAACTACGTGCCGGGCGATGAGATCTACCTGTTCGGCTTCAGCCGCGGCGCGTTCACGGTGCGCACGCTGGCGGGCTTCATGAACCAGGTGGGCCTGCTGGCCAAGGACGAGGACTACTTCGTGCCCGAGATCTACGGCTGCTACGAAAGCCGCCACGGCCGCGACAGCGCGCAGTGGGCGCACGCCTTCCGCAAGGTCAAGGGCGCGCGCCCGGCGCCGCCGATCCGCATGGTGGGCGTGTGGGACACGGTGGGTGCGCTGGGTGCGCCGGGTTTCCTGGGCCAGGTGTTCAACGGCAAGAAGTACCAGTACCACGACATCGGCCTGGTGCCGCAGATACAGCACGCCTACCACGCGATGGCCATCGACGAGCGCCGCAAGGCCTTCCAGGTGAACCTGTGGGAAAAGCCGCCAGGTTGGGGCGGCGTGCTGGAACAGGCTTGGTTCGCCGGCGTGCACAGCAACGTCGGCGGCAGCTACAACCCCGACGGACTGGCCAACGAGGCGCTGCACTGGATGGTGGAAAAAGCGCAGGCCCTGGGCCTGGCGTTCGACGACGAGTACCTGGCCTTCTTCCGGCCCTGCTTCAACGCCACGCTCAACGACTCGATGACGCTGGCGTACAAGGCCATGGGCGCGGTGACCCGGCCGGTGGGCAAGGTGAGGGCGCACGGCGAATGCGTGCACCAGTCGGTGCTGGACCGCAAGGCGCACGCGCCCTGCGCCTATTGCCCGGTGAACGTGCCCGAAGGCGCCGACGCGCTGCCGGTGGTGACCACCCGCCGCATCGCGCGCGGCGTGCCCTGCTGAGCGGCGGTGCTCAGGCGGCCGGCGCGCTGTCCAGGAACCACACTTCCACTTCGCCGCTGGTCTTGATGGTCATGGCGTTGCCGTGGCGGTCGAGCGACTTGCCCACGGGCAGGCGCACCCAGCCCTCGGAGATGCAGTATTCCTCGACGTTGTTGCGCTCGATGCCCTTGAAGCGCACGCCGATGCCGCGCTCGAGCACGGCGCCGTCGTAGAACGGGCTGCGCGGGTTGACGGAGAGGCGGTCGGGAGGCGTGGTGCTCATGGCGGGTTCCTTCGGGAAAGGCCGCCATGATACCGGGCTGGCGCCGCGCCGGCCTCACTCGATGCGGTAAAGGGGGACGCGAACGATGCGGCCCACCCTGGCCACGGCCGCCTGCACGTCCGCGCGGGCGGCCAGGGCCTTCCAGTTCGCCTCGGTGCGCGCGTAGCCCGGCAGGGGCGGCAGTTGCTTGAACTCCTGCAGCTTGAACAGCATCTCCGCGCGCTCGTCCTGCGACGACAGCAGCGCGGCCACTACGGCGGCGGCGGCGTCCAGATCGCCCGCTTCCACCAGCGCCTCGAGGTAGATGGGCTCGGACACGCTGCGGTGCTCGCGCAGGTACGCCAGCGCCTTGGCAGCCGCCTCGGTGTCGCCCTTGAGCAGGTAGGCGCGCTGCTGGGTCGACGCTTTCACCATGTGGCCGAAGTCGCTCATGTCCGCGCCGGCGCGCGCGGCGGCGGCGAGCGCGTCGTCGGGGCGGTCGAGGCTGGCGTACAGGTGCGCCAGGTTCAGCGCCTGGCTGACGTTGGGTACGCCGTTTTCCTCCAGCTGGCTGGCGGCCTCCAGCCGGGCCAGCGATTCGTCCACCCGGCCCAGCCCTTCCAGGGCCGTGGCGTGCCGGTTGGATATCCAGGGCAGCTGGTCCAGGTCGGTGTAGGCGGGCTTGTCGGCGGGCGCGGCCGCGATGGCGGACTGCACGTCCTCGGCCAGCGTGATCACTTCCTGGAACCGCCCCGCTACGATCAGCGCCGTCTGCAGTTCGACCACGATGTCCAGGCGCCCGGGGTGGCGCCGCACCTGGGCCTGCAGCGCAGTCACCAGGCGTCCGGCGGCGGCCTCCGGATCGAAGGCCGGATTGTCGCCGTCCACGGCGGCGTCGAAGCGCCGGTCGCTGCGCATGCGCACGATGTCGGTGGGCCAGGTGACGGTGGGCACGATGCGGCGCAGGGCGGCGACATCCCCCTGCCTGGCGCGCACCAGGGCCAGCTCATAGTGCAGGTGGCTGATGCCGCCCAGCGCTTCGCGCTTCCAGCCCGAATCGAAGATGGCCTGCAGCAGTTCGGTGCGCGCGTCCGAAGACGCGTCGGCTTCGCGGACCAGGCGCCAGAGATGGTCGTCCTGCAGGTTGTCGCCCAGATCGGGCCACTTCCGGAAAAGCCGCGCCAGGCTGCGCGCAGCGTCGTCGTGCTGCCCCAGGTCGGCTTCCACCCAGGACAGCCAGTACCAGACGTCGGGATCGGTGTCCTGCAGTTGGGCGGCGGCGCTTAGCAGGGCGCGCGCGGACTCGCCCTGGTCCTCGCGCATCTCGACGTAGCCGGCCAGCACCAGCACGGCGTGGCGGAAATCCTGCGGCTGGTCGTCGAAGCGCGCGTCGGCGCGCACGTTGCCCAGCAGGCGCCGGGCCTCGGGCAGGTCGTCGCCGGCATCGGCCAGGCGCGCGGCGGTGGCGGCCAGCGCCTTGAGGTCCGAGGCCGGGGCCGGGGCGGCGGACGCCACCGGGCGGCCAGTCTTGGTGCGTTCGTTCACCTGGGCGCCGTCGTCCTGCGCCATCGCGTGGCCAGCGGTCGCCAGCGCCAGGGAAACCAGCAGGGCCAATGAAGTTCGCATCCTTTGCCTCTCGGGTGGGGAAGGGGACAGCGGCATCAGGCCACCGGCGCCGGCACGCGGGCGCGAATGAAGGTGGAGCGCACGCGCCGCGACACCAGGAAATAGGGGATCCACACACAGGCCGCGATCGCGGTGCGCGCCAGGTCCTTCCACTCCTGTTCGGTGATGGCTTCGAACGCGCCGGGGATGCGGGCGGTGACGATCAGCGACAGCAGTGCCGCCGCCACCGACGTCGCCATCAGCACCACGTACAGCAGCGGCGCGCGTCGGCGGCGCTGGAAGAACAGCACCGCCACCAGCACCGACAGCACCAGCAGGCCAAGCGCCACGGTGAGTTCGAACAGCAGCAGCGGAATCCACAGCGCGTGGTAGCTGTCGCCTCCGGGCGTGCCCAGTGCGTTCCAGCTGGCCAGCGAATACGCGTCCAGGCCCATCGCCAGCGTCACCACCGCCACCAGCGGCGACAGCGCCACGCCGATCGCCGGCAACACCAGCCAGCCGCGGATGCCTTCCAGCGCCGGCACCTCGGGCTCCGACGGCCCCGGCGGGTCACGCCGGTAGATCTCCCGCGCCAGCATCGTGAACAGCCCCAGCAGCGCCAGCGCCAGCAGCGCCACCGTCGGGTTGAAGCCGCCGCCGTGCACGCTGCGGGCGGGCACGCTGCCGCCGGGGCGCCAGGTGACCTGCAGGCCCAGCTGGTCGCGGGTCTGCCTGAGCTTGGCCATGTAGTCGGCCAGCTCGCCGGGCTTCACGTGGTCGGCCAAGCTGCGGTAGCGGTCCACCATGACGATGCGGCGGCCGCCGTCCTTGATGTCGGAGCGGTGGTCGTAGCGGAACGCGGCGTGGGCGATGGTTTCCTTCGCCTTGTCCAGCGACCAGGGCTCGTGCAGCTTGAGTTCGGTGGTGAGCGTGAAGTCCACCGGGTGCGCCCGCGCCAGCGGCGTCTGCCGGTTGGGCGTGGACAGCTCGGGCAGCGCGTCGAACATGTCGGCCGCGTGCGCGGACGCTTCGCGGCTGCCGGTGTCGCCGTCCTTTTCCCAGAAGCCTTCGATCACGTAGGTTTCGCGCGTCACCACGCGGTTGGCCTCGCGGTCGTCTTCCACCACCATGGCGCCGTCGCGGCGGATGCCGGGGTAGTAGTTGGCGTAGTAGTTCTTGAACTCCTCCGACACCTGGTCGATCGGCCGGCTGGCCAGCCGGCTGCGCACCGCTTCGGCGTCGTGGTCCACCGACGTGGTGGTGACGGTCATGCGCACGTCGGCGTCCATGCCCGCGGAGGCGTCGAGCAGCACGTGGATCCGGCGGCGCGGCACTGCGCTGCCCGGCGCGCGCATCGGCGCCAGCGCGGTGGTGCCGGCGGCCACCACCAGGGCGTCGCCGAAGTCGGGCTGGTGCACGCGGTCGAGCTGGCCGAACTGGGTGTCGCGGGTGGGGTCCAGCCAGTAGGTCTTGCCGTCCACCACCGCGCGCACCAGCACGTGGTCGAACAGGTTGGGCGCCGGCAGGCGGTCGCCCAGGGAGAGGCCGGTTTCGGTGTTCACCAGCGCGGCGTCGGCCTGCACACCCAGCCGACGCAGCATGGCCAGCATCAGCAGGGTCTTGTCCTTGCAGTCGCCGAAGCGGCGCTCGAACACCGTGCGCGGCGGGTTGGGCCGGAACGACCCCACGCCCACCTGCACCGCCAGGTAGCGCACCTGCGACTGCGCGAAGCGCAGCACCGCGGCGGTGCGAGCGGCGGGCGTGGCGTGCTCGGCGGCGATGCGGGCGATCTCGGCGTCCAGCGCCGGGCCCAGGCTGGCCGGCGGCGTGTACAGCGGCAGGGCCCAGTCGGCCACTTCGCTCCACTGCGCGTACTGCGACCACTCCGCGCTGGCGTGGCGATCGAACCACGCCGGCGCGCCGGATTCCTCGGTGAGCGCCACCACGTCCTTCTGCAGCCAGCGGTATTCGTCGTAGGCGCCGACGCGGGTGCGGGTGGGCTCCGGTGCGCCGTTGCGCGACACCACCTTGAGCGGCGTGCCGGCCGGCACCAGGGTGCGGGTGTGGTCCAGGCGCACCGGCACGTCCCACTGCAGCGACGTGCCGCCGAACGCCACGTCGCCGAAGGCCGGGTTGCGGCCCAGCACGCTGTAGGCGTAGTCCACGATGTCGCCCACGCGCACGTCGTCCAGGAACAGCGTGGCGGTCTTGCGGCCGTCGTAGATGCGCAGGTCGCGCTCGGTTTCGCGCTGGATGATGCGCACCTCGATGTTGCCCAGCTTGGGGATGCGGCGGCCGTTGCGCACCACGTCCACCGAATGCAGCACCAGCGACTGGAAGGTCGGGTCGAAGTCGATGGTCACGTGGGCCACGGTCTCCAGGCCTTCGGTGCCGGTGACGCGCGTGGCGTAGCGGCTGTAGTACGCGGGCGCGCCGGGGGCGCCGCGGTACTGGGAGTCGCTGAGCAGGTAGTACACGCCGCCGCTGACCTTGTCGGCCGGCGTCGGCGCGTCGGCGTCGAGCGCCATCGGCAGCACCCAGTCGGGCACGGGGCCGACGCGGTACTCGTTGGCCAGGGCCACGGTCAGCCAGGGGCAAAGCAGCAGGCACAGCGCCATCATCGCCGCGGCCCGGGTCCGCCGGGACGGGGCCATGCGCAGGAACATCGAATCCAAAGCCCATCCCCCATCACGATGGCGCGCCGTCGGCGGCATGCCACCGGATGGTCGCACAGGCGCCCGTGAAACCGCGCGGGTCGGCGCGGTTACAATCGCCGCATGAGCCAGACTCCCCTGAACGTGCTGGGTCGCCCGCTGTCGCCCTGCGGCACCGAGCCGATGACCGGCTACTTCCGCGACGGCTGCTGCCGCACCGACGCCAGCGACCGCGGCCTGCACGTGGTGTGCGCGGTGATGACGGCCGAGTTCCTGGCCTTTTCCCGCCGGCGCGGCAACGACCTGTCCACCCCGCGCCCCGACTACGACTTCCCCGGCCTGCGCCCGGGCGACCGCTGGTGCTTGTGCGCCAACCGCTGGCTCGAGGCCTTCGTGGAAGGCGTGGCGCCGCGCGTGGTGCTCGAGGCCACCCACCTCAACGCGCTGGGCGTGGTGACGCTGGACCAGCTGCAGTCGCACGCGCTGGCGTCCGACCCTTCCTGAAGCGGCCCCCAACGGGATTGCGATTTGCATGGCCACGGCCCGCCGGACCATGCAAGATGCCCTGGAGCGCCGGCCACGAGGCTCGGCCCGACGCGGTCCGTCGCGCCTCCGGCGCATGGCACGGGCCTTGCAGCCCGGTCTCCATCCCCTCTGGAGTCTCCCTTGGCCGACACCATTGCCAGCCCGGTTGGGCGAATCCTTGCCATCGACGACGACGTCAGGCTGCTGGAAAACTTCGGGCTTTGCCTGGAGGGCGCCGGCTACCGCGTGTCCATGGCCACCGCGCTGCAGGACGGCATGAAGCTCGCCGCCGCGCAGCCTTTCCACGTCTGCCTGCTCGACCGCAACCTGGGCCACGAATCGGGCTTGGACGCGCTGCCGCGCCTGCGCGAGCTGGCGCCGCAGATGCGCATCATCATGGTCACCGCGCATTCGCGCGTGGACGATGCGGTGAAGGCGCTGTCGGAAGGCGCCAGCGACTACCTGGTGAAGCCGTGCTCGCCCGAGCAGCTGCGTATCGCCGTGGCGCGGCAGATGGACACCCTGCGCCTGCTCGACAAGGTCGAGCGACTGGAGCGCGAAACCGCGCCGTCCCAGGCCCCGCGCCTGGCCAGCAAGAGCCCCGCCATGGCCCAGCTGCTGGCCACCGCGCAGCAGGTGGCGCGCACCGACGCCAACCTGCTGCTGCTGGGCGAAAGCGGCACCGGCAAGGGCGTGCTGGCCAGCGCGATCCACGCCTGGAGCGCCCGCTCGGCGTCGCCCTTCGCCACCATCAACTGCCCGTCGCTGTCGGCCGAGCTGCTGGAAAGCGAGCTGTTCGGCCACGCCAAGGGCTCGTTCACCGGCGCCACGCAGAGCACGCCCGGCCGCGTCAGCAATGCCGACGGCGGCACCCTGTTCCTGGACGAAGTGGGTGATTTCCCGCTGGCGCTGCAGCCCAAGCTGCTGCGCTTCATCCAGGACAAGGAATACGAGCGGGTGGGCGACCCGGGCACGCGGCGCGCCGACGTGCGCATCGTCTCGGCCACCAACCGCGACCTCGAGGCGATGGTGGCCGACGGCAGCTTCCGGCTCGACCTGCTCTATCGCCTGAACGTGATCAGCCTGCGCCTGCCGGCGCTGCGCGACCGCCCCGAAGACCTGGAAGACCTCGCCATGGGCTTCCTGCACCGCTACGCGGCCAGCTACCACCTGCCCGCCACGCGCCTGTCGCCGGAATCGCTGGCACGGATGCGCGCCTATCCCTGGCCGGGCAACGTGCGCGAACTGCAGAACGTGATCGAGCGGGCGGTCATCCTGTGTCCGCAGGCCGAGATCACGCCCGATCATCTTTCGCTGGGCACCATCGCGGCGGCGGACACGGGCGCGGCCGCGCCGGCCGTCGGCGACGCGGTGACGCTGGAAATCCTCGAGCGCCGCCACATCGAGGCCGTGGTGGCCAACAGCGAAACCCTGGAAGCCGCCGCGCGCACGCTGGGCATCGACGGCTCCACCCTGTATCGCAAGCGCAAGGCCTACGGACTGTAGGCGGGCAACAACCAACATCGGCGGGTGACCACAGTGCGACATTTCACGGGCAAGCAGGCCAGTTTCGGGCGCATCGGCTACGGCAAGGGCTTCGGGCCGGGTCGGCGCGAATCCGGCCTGCACTCCACGCTGGTGCTGCTGGCGCTGGTGGGGCTGTCGGTGGGCCTGGGGGCGGGCGTGGGTCTGCTGTTCGGGCCCGACGCGGCCTACGCGGCGCTGGAAAAGCCCACGTGGAACCCGCCCGGCTGGCTGTTCGGCCCGGTGTGGACGGCGCTGTATGCGCTCATCGGCACCAGCGCCTGGCTGGTCTGGCGCGAGCGCCGCGTGTCGTCGGGCGACCGCCGCGTGGCGTGGACCGCATTCGCGCTGCAGGCGGTGTTGAACCTGGCGTGGACGCCGGTGTTCTTCGGGCTGCGCGCGCCCGGGCTGGCGTTCGTGGACATCTCGCTGCTGTGGCTGGCGGTGCTGTGGACCACGGTGGCGTTCGGGCGCATCCGGCCGCTGGCGGGCTACCTGCTGGTGCCGTACGTGCTGTGGGTGTCGTTCGCGCTGGTGCTCAACGGCACCATCTGGCTGCTCAACCGCTGAGCCATGAAGACCCGTCCGGCCAACTTCCGCTACCGGGTCTACAACGGGCTGCTGCTGTTTTCGGTGCTGGTGATCATGGGCACGTCCATCCTGTCCCTGCGCACCACCGGCGACCTGCAGGAATCGGTGACCCGCGCCGCCCAGACCCAGCAGGTGCTCGAGCAGATCACGCGTTTCTGGGGCCTGCTGGGCGACAGCGAATCGCACGCGCTGCACTACACGCTCACCGGCCACGAAGAGTTCCTTTCCGCCTACCGCACCAACGTGGACGAGATGGGCCGCGCGGTGGAGGTGCTGCGCGAACTCACGCTGGAAAACCCCGGCCAGGTACGGCGCGTGGCCCGCCTGGGCGAGCTGCACATGGAGCGGGCGCTTTACCTGGGCACGTCCATGCAGCTCAAGACCGACGCCATGGACAGCAAGCCCGGCGCGGCGCGCGCGGTGGCCGAACGCGCCCGCGAGGGCGTGGACTTCAGCATCCTGGTGGATCTGCGCGGCATCATCGGCGAGATGATCATCGAGGAGAACCGCCAGCTCGAGCTGCGCAGCGAGCAGCGCAACCAGATGATCCGCCAGAACTGGGCCACCGTGCTGGTGGCCAACAGCCTGGCGCTGGTGGCCGGCATGGTGGGCTACAGCGCCACGCGCCGCATGCAGCGCAAGGACCAGGAAGCCTTCCGCGCCGAGCTGCGGGCCGAACAGGCGCGCCGCTCCAGCCAGGACAAGTCGGTGTTCCTGGCCAGCATGAGCCACGAGATCCGCACGCCCATGAACGCCATCTTCGGCTTCACCAACCTGCTCGAAGAGCGCGTCACCGATCCCACCCAGGTCGAGTACGTGGCCTCGATCAAGAAAAGCAGCCAGGCGCTGCTGGCCCTGATCAACGACGTGCTGGACCTGTCGCGGATGGAGGCCGGCAAGCTGGAGCTGCGCGAAGAGCCCACCAGTCTGCACGAAATCGTCGACCAGACCCTGACGATGTTCAGCCAGACCTCGGCGGCCAAGGGCATTACGCTCACCGCCGAATACGAGGGCCGCGCCGAGCTGCCGCTGCTGGTGGACCCGGTGCGGCTGCGCCAGGTGCTGATCAACCTGGTGGGCAACGCCATCAAGTACACCGAGACCGGCGGCGTGGTGGTGCGCATCTGCTGCGTGCCCAGCGAAATCGACGGGCACTGCGACCTGCGCGTGGAGGTGATAGACACCGGTACGGGCATCGCCGAGCACCAGCTGGAGCTGATCTTCGATCCGTTCACCCAGGGCGACAACCCGGACGGCAAGAGCCGCGAGGGCAGCGGCATGGGCCTGAGCATCGCGCGCCGGCTGGCCACGCTGATGGGCGGCGAGCTGAGCGCCGAGAGCACGCCGGGCACGGGCTCGCGTTTCCGCATGGACGTGCCGCGCCGCGCCATCCACGTGGCCCCGGTAAGCCAGCAGCCCACCACCGACCGGCGCGTGGACTTCGACCGCCTGCCGCCGCTGGTGGTGCTGGTGGTGGACGACGTGGCCTGGAACCGCGACCTCACCATCGCCTACCTGTCCGGCAGCCACCACCGCGTGCGCGAGGCCTCCGACGGCCTTCAGGCGCTGGAGGAAGTGGCCCGCGAGCGGCCCGACGTGGTGCTGATGGACATCCGCATGCCGCGGCTGTCGGGCGAAGAGGCGCTGCAGCGGCTAAAGGCCGACCCCGGCACGGTCGACCTGCCGGTAATCGCCATCACCGCGTCGAGCATGGCCCACGACGAAGGCGCGCTGCGCCGCCGCTTCGACGGCTACGTGCGCAAGCCCTATTCCAAGTCCGACCTGCTGGCGGCGCTGTCCGAGCACTTCGAGCTGCGGCCGCGCAGCGAGGAAGCCGCACCGG
>JALHLO010000105.1 GCA_022844525.1 Ramlibacter sp. | reverse complement strand
TTCGCGGTTCGGCTGCGCGCTCACCACGACCTACAGGTGAGCCGTAGGTCGTGGTGAGCGGCGAAGCCGAACCGCGACACCCACCCCGTAGGTCGTGGTGAGCGGCGAAGCCCGAACCGCGACACCAGCCTCGTCCTGTAGTGACACCACCCCGTCCCTGTAGGCCAACAGCGCAACCGTGTGAACCCCGGTTGCAGTGGGGCCCATCGCGCGCGCCGCAAACCTATACTGGCCCGCGCCATGCACCAGCGTTTCCTCCGTCACGGCGCGTGCCTCGCGCTCGCCTTCTTCGCCTTGCTGCCCGCCTTCGTGCGCGCGCAGCCCGCCCAGCAACTCGACCGGCCGCTCACGCCCGAGCAGTTCAACGCCTGCGTGCAGGGGCTGGCCCAGCAGACCGGCCTCTCGGGCCGCCCGCTCAGCCGCACCGACTTCGAGCGCTTCGCCGCTGGCGCCCGCTACGACGACCGCGTGCGCCAGTCCATGCTGGTGACGGTCAGCGAGCCCACCTTCTGGTGGGACGAGCTGGCGGCGACCACCGACGACGACCGCGTGCAGCAGGGCCGCGCCATCCTCGCGCGCGAAGCGCAGACGCTGCAGCGCATCGAGGCGCAGTTCGGCGTGCCGCGGGAAATCGTGATCGCGATCTACGGCATCGAGACCAACTACGGTCCCTCGCAGGGCAAGATCCCGGTGCTGGATGCGGCTTTCAGCCTGGCCTGCCTGCGCCCCTGCCCCGAGACCGCCACCGCGCAGGGCAGCTGCATGTCGCGCGAGCGCGCGTTCGCCACGGTGCGGGTGCTGCGCGACGGCCGGGTGCGCGCCGAGAACTGGCAAGGCTCCTGGGCCGCCGCCTTCGGGCGCACGCAGTTCGTGCCGGACAGCTTCGAGCAGCTCGCGGTCGATTTCGACGGCGACGGTTTCTCCGACATCATCAACTCGGAGCCCGACGCCTGGGCCACCACCGCCAACCACCTGAAGACGCGCGGTGGCTGGATCCAGGGCGCGCCCGTGTACATCGAGGTGGCGATCCCGCCCGCGCAGCAGGCGGAGTTCAACACCGGCGGCGAGTCCAAGCGCTACCCGGAGCGGGCCAAGCCCTTGTCGCAATGGGCGGCGCAGGGATGGACGGCCCTCGGGCCCGACGGCCAGCCGGTGCCGCTGCAACTGCCCGGCGACCCGGAGGTCCATCCCTTCCTGCCGGTGGGCCTGCCCGGTCCCGCCTTCCTGGTGACGCGCAACTTCGAGACCCTCCTGCGCTACAACCGTTCGGTGCGCTACGCCATGGAGGTGGGGCTGCTGGCGAACAAGCTGGCCGGCGGCCGCGACTTCGTGACGCCCTGGCCGACCGACGACCCGGGCCTCACGCGCGCGCAGGTACGCGAGCTGCAGGCCTGGCTGGTCTCGCGCGGGCACACGCAGGTGGTGCCGGACGGCGTGGTCGGCCGCATCACGCGCGATGCGATCGAGAAGGAGCTGGCCGCCAAGGGCCTGCCGCCGGCGCGCCGCGCCGGCCAGCGCACGATGCAGGCGCTGATGCAGCCCTGACGGGCGGCCCGGCATCGTCCTGGAAACGGCGCATGACGCAGCACAGGTACGAATGGGCCGCGTGCATCGGCCGCTTCCAGCTGTTCCACAACGCCCAGCTCGCGCTGCTGCGCGAGGCGCTGCGGCTGGCGCCGCGCTGCGCGGTGCTGGTGGGCTCGGCGCACCAGGCACGCTCGCCGCGCAATCCCTTCACCTTCGAGGAGCGGGTGGAGGCGATCCGGCTGGCGCTCACCGAGCCCGAGCGGGAGCGCGTGGCCTTCGCCGCGGTGCGCGACGTCTGCGACCAGAAGCGCTGGGTGCGGCAGGTGCAGGCGGCGATGGCCGCGCTGAGCGGCTCGGAGCGCACGCGGGTCGTGCTGGTGGGGCACCGCAAGGACCCGACCGGCGACTACCTGTACGACTTTCCCGGCTGGCCGCTGCACGATGTCGGCCGGCAGGGCGAGGTCCACGGCAAGTCGCTGCGCGCCGCCCTGTACAGCGGCGACTCGGTCGACTCGGCGCTGGCGGCCCTGGCCAGCCAGGTGCCGCCGGGCATGACCGGCTTCCTGCGCGCGTGGGCGCAGCTGCCCTTCCTGGAGCGGCTGCGCGGCGAGTGGGCGGAACTGGCGCTGGAGCACGACAAGTGGGCGATGGCGCCGTATCCGCCGGTGTTCGTCACGGTGGACGCGGTGGTGCGGGTCGCGGACCAGGTGCTGTTGATCCGCCGCGGCCGCGCGCCGGGCAAGGGCCTGCTGGCGGTGCCGGGCGGCTTCATCGAGCAGCGCGAGACCGCGTACCAGTCCGCCGTGCGCGAGCTGCGGGAGGAGACCGGCTTCCACCTGCCGCCCCCGGAGCTGGAGCACGCGTGCAAGGCCATGCGCATCTTCGACCACCCGGACCGCAGCCAGCGCGGGCGGGTGATCACGCACGCCTTCCACTTCGACCTGGGGGAGCGCGCGCTGCCGCAGATCGCGGGTAGCGACGACGCGGCGGAAGCGCGCTGGGTGCCGATCGCGGAACTGCCCTCGCTGGAGGACCAGTTCCATGACGATCACTTCCAGATCCTGGATGCGTTCCTGGGGATCACGAGGGAGTGAGGGTGTCGGGCTTCGGCGCAGCGCGCGCCTGCCCAGACCTCAAGCGAACCCCGGCGTGCAGCTCCGGTGAGCTTCGATCCCTGCCCCGGGCCTACCCCGGGGTGGCGCGCCAGGGGCGGGCGCCGAATTCGTCGCGCAGGAAGTCCAGCATCGCGGCGACGCGCGGGAGGCGATGGCGCTGGTGCGGAAAAAGCGCGAACATGGGCTCCGCGGCGGTGACGTGGTAGTCCTGCAGGACGGGCACGAGCTGGCCGCGGTGCAGCGCGTCGGCGACGATGAATTCGTTCAAGCGCACGATGCCGGCACCGGCGATGGCCAGGCGCAGCATGGCATCCGCGTTGTTGATCTTCAGGAAGGGGACGACCTCGAGGCTGCGCGCGCCCCGGGGCGTGCGGAAGCTCCAGGTGCCGCGTCCGGGAAAGCCGGACACCACGAGGCAGCGGTGCTGCGCGAGGTCCTCGGGCGTGCGCGGCGTGCCGTTGCCGGACAGGTAGCCGGGCGAGGCACACACGATCCGCTCGAACTCGAACAGCGTGCGCGCGACGAGCGAGGTGTCCTGCAGCGGGCCGGGGCGGACCGAGAGGTCGATGTCCTCCTTCACGAGGTCGGCGTTGCGGTCCTCCACCAGGATGTCGAGTTGCACTTCCGGGCAGCGGCCCGTGAAGCGGGGCAGGGCGGGCACCAGCTGGTGCACCGCGAAGCCGGCGCCGACGTGCATCCGCAACCGCCCCCGCGGTCGATCCCGGGTGCGACCGATCTCGTTCTCCGCGTCCTCGAACTCGCCCAGGATGCGCCGGCAGCGGGCGAGAAACAGTTCGCCTTCCGCGGTGGGCGTCAGCTTGCGCGTCGTCCGGTGCAGCAGCCGCACGCACAGCGTGCGCTCGAGGCGGCCCACGAGCTTCGAGAGCGCCGACGGCGACAGTTTCAGCTCGCGCGCGGCCGCCGAGAATCCGCCCAGTTCCACCGAACGCACGAAGGCTTCCAGGGCACCGCGGTCGCCGATCCGTTCCATTGCTGACCCCCGTTCACAAATGCTATGCCCGGGCGCGGGCTTGTGTCCAGCGCTGCGGCGGCTAGATTGATGCGCACCGGAAGCGAAAGGAGCTGCCATGAACGCCACCCGCCGAAGCATGATCGCCGCCGCCCTTGCCCTGCCTTGCCTGCGGCTGCGGGCCGCCGAGTCCTTCCCCGCGCGGCCGGTCCGCCTGGTCGTTCCCAATCCGCCGGGCGGCACCGTGGACCTCGTCGCGCGGCTGGTGGCCCACGGCCTCGGCGAAAGCCTCGGGCAGCACGCGATGGTCGAACCGCGCCCCGGCGGCAACACGGTCATCGGCACGGAACTCGTCGCGCGTGCGGCACCCGACGGACACACCGTGCTGATGGTGGGCACGCCCTTCGCCATCAATGCGGTTCTGCGGCCCTTGCCCTACGACAGCCTGCGGGACTTCGCGCCCGTGGCGCGGCTCGCCCTGCTGCCGTTCGTGTTCGCCGTGCACCCTTCGGTTCCGGCGCGCAGCCTGGCCGAACTGGTGGCTCTGGGCCGCGCCCGCGCCGGCGCGCTGAACTACGCGTCCTTCGGACTGGGCCAGCTCGCCGGGGAGTCCTTCAAGCGGAGCGCCGCGGTGGACATGAACTTCATCCCCTACCAGGGCGGCGTGCAGGCGACCGCGGCCGTTGTCGCGGGCCATGCGGGCGTCCTGCTGGCGCCCCTGTCGGACGCCATGCCGCACATCGAAGCAGGCCGCTTGCGCCCGCTGGCGGTCACCTCCGCCGAGCGCAGCGAGGCGCTGCCGGAGCTGCCGACGGCCGCCGAGGTCGGCCATGCGGGTTTCGAGTGGACCTCCTGGATCGGCGCCGCCGTGCCCGCCGCGACGCCCCGCGCGGTGGTGGAGCGGCTGGCGCAGGAGATGACGCGCGCGATCCGGCGTCCCGAAGCCGTCGCCACCCTGCGCCGGCTCAGCGTGAGCCCGGCGCCGCTGGGGCCGGCCGAGTTCGAGCGCGCGATCCGCGCCAGCATGCAGGCCTACGAGACGGTGGTCCGGCAGGCGGGGATCAAGGTGGAGTGATGGAGTTCGCCGACGAGATCCGCACCCGCGAACAGCTGCGCGCCGTGCTGCCAGCGCCCGCACCGCGCGCGCTGGCCAAGGCAATGCGCACGCTGGACGCGCATTGCCGCGCCATCATCGAGAGGGCGCCCTTCGTCGTCGTCGCCTCCGCAAATGCGCGGGGCGAGCTGGACGTCTCGCCCAGAGGGGACCCCGCCGGCTTCGTGCTGGTGCTGGACGAACGCACACTGGCGATCCCCGACCGGCCGGGCAACAGGCGCGCCGACACCATGTGCAACCTCCTGGAGCGGCCCGCACTCGCCCTGCTGTTCGTGGTGCCCGGACGCGCCGAGACGCTGCGGGTCAATGGCAGCGCGCGCATCGTGCGCGACGCGTGGTTGCGCGAGCGCATGGCGGTCGCCGGGCAGGCCCCCGCACTCGCCATGGTGGTGACGGTGGAGGAGGCCTTCGTGCATTGCGGCAAGTCGTCATTGCGCTCCCGGCTATGGCAGCCGTCCACCTGGCCCGCGCTCGATACGCTGCCTTCGCACGCGCGCTGCCTGGCGGACCAGGCGGGCGTCGATGCGCCCCTGGAGCAGATCGAGGAGGAAGTGCGCCAGGGCTACCGCGACCGCCTGTACTGAGATTCAGGTCACCGGCGCCGGATTGAACAGCACCAGCTGGTTGTGCAGCTTCCACTGCTCGGCCCAGGTCTTCTTGCGCCCGCTCGCCACCTCGAGCATCAGCCGGAACATCTCCCAGCCGACCTGCTCGATCGTCGCCTTGCCTTCGGCGATGGTGCCGGCGTCGATGTCCATCAGGTCGTGCCAGCGGCGCGCCAGGTCGCTGCGCGTGGCGACCTTGATCACCGGCACTTCCGCCAGGCCGTAGGGCGTGCCGCGGCCGGTGGTGAACACGTGCAGGTTCATCCCCGCGGCCAGCTGCAGCGTGCCGCAGATGAAGTCGCTGGCCGGCGTGGCCGCGTAGAC
The DNA here is from genome assembly GCA_022844525.1 of Ramlibacter sp. Lineage (GTDB taxonomy): Bacteria > Pseudomonadota > Gammaproteobacteria > Burkholderiales > Burkholderiaceae_C > Ramlibacter. Next base: position 7,347 of record JALHLO010000105.1, on the reverse strand, counting down.
CAGTCCCTTCTGCTTGAGCTTCTCGCCCGGCGCCAGCACGCCGTCGATGCGCGCCGAGCCCGACTTCACGATCGAGCCCATCGCCTTCTCGACGATGTTGGACAGCCCGCCCTTCTTGTTGCCGGGCGTGGTGTTGGCGCTGCGGTCCACGCTGCCGCGCTTCAGGTAGGCGTCGTACCAGGCCATCTCGCGCACGATCGCCTGCGCCACCTCGGGCGTCGCGGCGCGCGCGGTGAGCTGCGCCACGCCGTCGCGCACCTCGGTGGTCTCGGAGAACATCACCGTCGCGCCGGCACGCACCAGCAGGTCGGTGCAGAAGCCCACCGCGGGATTGGCGGTCACGCCGGAGAAGGCGTCGCTGCCGCCGCACTGCACGCCGACCACCAGTTCGCTGGCGGGCACCGTCTCGCGGCGGCGCGCGTTCAGGCGCCGAAGGTGCGTCTCGGCCTGCCGCACGATGGAGTCCACCATGGACATGAAGCCCACATGCGCTTCGTCCTGCAGGCACACCACGTCGAGTTCCTGCGGCTCACCGCGCTGGTCGGCGATGGGGATGCTGCCGGGCGGCAGCAGGCGCTCGGGCTGCAGCTTCTCGCAGCCCAGGCTGACCACCATCACCTCGCCGCCGAAGTTCGGGTTGAGGCTGATGTTGCGCAGCGTGCGGATCGGGATCACCGCATCGGGCGCGTCGATGGCGACGCCGCAGCCGTAACCGTGCTCCAGCGCCACCACGTCGTCCACGTTCGGGTACTTCGGCAGCAGCTGCGCCTTGATGCGCTCGATGGCGAAGCGCGTGACGCCCGCCACGCATTGCACGCTCTGCGTGATGGCCAGGATGTTGCGCGTGCCCACCGACCCGTCCGGGTTGCGGTAACCCTCGAAGGTATAGCCCGCCAGCGGCGCGGCCGGCGCGCGCCTGGCCGTCGCCATCGGCAGGGCTTCCAGCGTCCGTGCCTCGGGCATGCGCAGCAGGCGCTCGTGCACCCAGCTGCCGGCCGGGATGTCCTGCAGCGCGTAGCCGATGGTCACGTCGTAGCGCTTCACCGCCGCGCCCGAGGGCAGGTCGACGAGCGCGACCTTGTGGCCTTGCGGCACCTTCTCCCGCAGCACCAGGCCCGAAGGGAAGGCCGTGCCGGCCGGAAGCCCGCCATCGTTCGCCACGATGGCGACGTTGTCGGCCTCGTGCATGCGGATGAAGAGGGGCTCCTGCGACATCACTCGGCCTTGATCCCGGACGCCGCGACGACCTCGCCCCAGCGCCTGCGCTCGGCGGCGAAGAACTGGTCCTGCTCCTGCGGTGTCATGGTGACCACTTCGGCGCCCTGGCCGGCCAGGCGCCCGCGCACCTCCGGGTTGCGGATCGCGCGCACCAGTTCGGCGTTGAGCTTCTGCACCACCGCGTCCGGCGTGCCCCTGGGAACCAGCACGCCCTGCCAGCTGCCGGACTCGAAGCCCGGGGCGCCCTGTTCGGCGATGGTCGGCACGTCGCCGATCAGCGGCATGCGGGTGCGCTTGGACACCGCCAGCAGCTTGAGCTTGCCGCCCTGCACGTGCGGGTAGGTCGCCAGCATGCCGTTCATGAGGACCTGCGTCTGGCCGCCGATGGTGTCGGAGATCGCCTGGCTGCCGCCCTTGTACGGAACGTACTGCCAGCGCGCGCCCACGGTCCTGGCCAGCGACACGCCCGCCAGGTGCGGCGCGCCGCCGGTGCCGCTGACGGCGAAGTTCAGGTCCTTCTGCTGCGACAGCGCGACCAGTTCCTTCAGGTTGTTGGCGGGCACCGAGGGGTGCACCACCAGCAGGTGCGGCGAGTACGCGAGCATGGTGACGCCGCGCAGCTCCTTCGACGGGTCGAGCGGCAGCTTCGGGTACACGGAGGGCGAGATCGCCAGCGCGCCCACGTCGCACAGCAGCAGGGTATAGCCGTCAGGGGCCGACTTGGCGACGAAGTCCGCGCCGAGGTTGCCGTTGGCGCCGGGCTTGTTCTCCACCACCACCGACTGCTTGAGCGACTCGGCCAGCAGGTTGCCGATGGCGCGGGCGATGATGTCCGACGAACCGCCGGGCGGGTAGGGCACGACGATGCGCAGTGGCCTGGAAGGCCAGTTGTCCTTCTGGGCGAACGCGGCGGGGGCAGCGAGCGCGGCTGCGGTCGAAAGCAGGGCCTGGCGGCGGTTCAGGGTCATCGCTTTGTCTCCGGTGGGTGAATCGGTGTCGGGGTTCGGCGCTGCGCGCGCTCACCCCGACCTACGGGTCGGGTACTGGGTAGGTCGGGGTGAGCGCGAAGCCGAACCCCGACGTTTCAGGCCTGCGTGTAGGCCGTCTTCACGGTGGTGTAGAACTCGGCGGCGTAGCGCCCCTGCTCGCGCGGGCCGTAGCTGGACCCCTTGCGGCCGCCGAACGGAACATGGTAGTCCACGCCCGCCGTCGGCAGGTTCACCATCACCATGCCGGCCTGCGCGTGGCGCTTGAAGTGCGTCGCATGCTTCAGCGAGGTGGTGGCGATGCCGGCGGCCAGGCCGAACTCGGTGTCGTTGGCCAGCGCCAGCGCCTCCTCGTAGTCCTTCGCGCGGATCACGCTCACCACCGGGCCGAAGATCTCCTCGCGGTTGATGCGCATCCGCGGCGTGGTGTCGGCGAACAGCGCGGGCTTCAGGTAGTAGCCGGGCGCGCCGTCGGCGTTCCTCTGCAGCGCCTCGCCGCCGGCCACCAGGCGCGCCCCTTCGGACTTGCCGATGGCGATGTATTCCAGGTCCTGCGCCAGCTGCTTTTCGTCCACCACCGGGCCGATCTCGGTGCCCGCCTTGCGGGCGTCGTCCACCTTGAGCGTCTGGATGCGCTTGGCCATGGCATCGACGAAGCGGTCGTGGATGCCCTGGGTGACGATCAGCCGCGAGGAAGCGGTGCAGCGCTGGCCGGTGGAGAAGAAGCCGCTGTTGACGGCGGCGTTGACGGCGACGTCGAGGTCGGCATCGTCCAGCACCACCATCGGGTTCTTGCCGCCCATCTCGAGCTGGAACTTCGCCATGCGCGCGACGCAGGCCTGCGCGATGCGCTGCCCGGTGGCCACGGAGCCGGTGAAGCTGATCGCGTTCACGCGCTTGTCGTCGAGCAGCACCTGGCCGACTTCGGAGCCGCGCCCCATCACCAGGTTGAAGACGCCGGCCGGCAGGCCCGCGCGGTGCAGGATGTCGGCGATGGCCCAGGCGCTGCCCGGCACCAGGTCGGCCGGTTTCAGCACCACGGTGTTGCCGAAGGCCAGCGCGGGCGCGATCTTCCAGGCGGGAATCGCGATCGGAAAGTTCCAGGGCGTGATCAGGCCGACCACGCCGACCGGCTCGCGCGTGACTTCGACGCCGACGCCGGGGCGCACCGAAGGCACGACTTCGCCGCCGACGCGCAGCGCTTCGCCGGCGAAGAACTTGAAGATGTTGCCGGCGCGCGCGACTTCGCCGATCGCTTCGGGAAGCGTCTTGCCTTCCTCGCGCGCGAGCAGGTCGCCGAGTTCGGCCTTGCGCGCCAGGATCTCGGCGCCGGCGGCGTCGAGGATGTCGAAGCGCTGCTGCGGGGTGGAGACGCCCCAGGCGGCTTGCGCCTTGGCGGCGGCGCCGATGGCGGCACGCGCCTGCTCGGCGTCTGCCTGCGCGTATTCGCCGACCAGGTCACGCGTGTCGGAGGGGTTGATGTTGCGGGAGGCGCGCGGGCCTTCGACCCATTCGCCGTTGATCAGGTTCTTGAACATGCATGTCTCCGGTCTTGCTCCTTCCCCTCCGGGGGAGGGAGCGATTCAAATCACTTCAGCGCACCAGGCACGGCCTCTTCGGATCGAACTTCCACCCCGGCACCAGGAACTGCATCGCGATCGCGTCGTCGCGCGCGCCCAGGCCGTGCTGCTGGTACAGGCGGTTGGCCTTTTCCAGTTCGCCTTCGTCGATTTCGATCCCCAGGCCCGGCTTCTTCGGCACCTGCACGTAGCCTTCGCGGATCTGCAGCGGCTCCTTCGTCAGGCGCTGGCCGTCCTGCCAGATCCAGTGCGTGTCGATCGCCGTCACCTTGCCGGGCGCCGCCGCACCCACGTGCGTGAACATCGCCAGCGAGATGTCGAAGTGGTTGTTGGAGTGCGAGCCCCAGGTGAGGCCCCAGTCGCGGCAGGTCTGCGCCACGCGCACCGAGCCCGCCATGGTCCAGAAGTGCGGGTCGGCCAGCGGGATGTCCACCGACTGCAGCGCCAGCGAATGCGCCATCTGGCGCCAGTCGGTGGCCACCATGTTGGTCGCCGTCGGCAGGCCGGTGGCGCGGCGGAACTCCGCCATCACCTCGCGGCCGGAGAAGCCGTCCTCGGCACAGCACGGGTCTTCGGCATAGGCGACGATGCCGCGCATCTTCCCGCCCAGGCGGATCGCTTCCTTCAACAGCCAGCCGCCGTTCGGGTCCAGCGTGACGCGCGCCTGCGGGAAGCGCTCGTGCAGTGCCGTCACCGCCTCGACTTCCTCGTCGCCGCGCAGCACGCCGCCCTTCAACTTGAAGTCCTGGAAGCCGTAGCGCTTCTGCGCGGCCTCGGCCAGGCGCACGATCGCATCCGGCGTCATCGCCTCTTCGTGCCGCAGCCGCAGCCAGTCGTCCTGCGCATCCGGCTCGGACGCGTAGGGCAGGTTGGTCCTCCTGCGGTCGCCCACGTAGAACAGGTAGCCGAGCATCTGCACGGCATCGCGCTGCTGGCCTTCGCCCAGCAGCGCCGCCACCGGCACGCCGAGGTGCTGGCCCTGCAGGTCCAGCAGCGCGGATTCCACCGCGGTCACGGCGTGGATGGTGGTGCGCAGGTCGAAGGTCTGGTTGCCGCGGCCGCCCGCGTCGCGGTCCGCGAACTTCGTGCGCATCGCGTTCAGGATCGCCTGCAGGTTGCCGACGGTCTGGCCTTCGACCAGGGGCCGGGCGTCCTCCAGCGTCTGCCGGATCTTCTCGCCGCCCGGCACTTCGCCCAGGCCGGTGTGGCCCGCGTTGTCGGTGACGATGACGATGTTGCGCGTGAAGAAGGGCGCGTGCGCGCCCGAGAGGTTGAGCAGCATGCCGTCCCGGCCGGCGACCGGGACCACCCGCATGCTCTTGACGACGGGAGCGGCCATCTTCAGTCCGCCGTGATCTTGCGCGCTTCGATCAGCTGCTTCCACTTGGCGAACTCCGTCGCCTGGTAGCGGCCGAACTGCTCCGGCGTGTTGGCGACGATCTCGAAGCCTTGCGCCAGCAGCTTTTCCTTGACCGCGGGGTCGTTCAGCGAAGCGGCGATGGCGGCGTGCAGCTTCGCCTTCACGTCCGCGGGGAGGCCCTTGGGCGCGGCGACCGCCTGCCACGACTGCACCTCGGCGCCCTTGACGCCCTGTTCCTGCAGCGTCGGCACTTCGGGCAGCAGCGGCGAGCGCTTGTCCGAGGAGATCGCCAGCGCGCGCACCTTGCCGGCCTTGATGTGCTGGATGATGCTGTTGATGTTGACGAAGGCCGCGTCCACCTGCCCGCCCAGCAGGTCGTTGATGGCGGGGCCGCCGCCCTTGTAGGGCACGTGCAGGCCTTCGGTGGCGGTCTGCTGCCAGAACAGTTCGGCCGAGAGGTGGTCGGACGAGCCGTTGCCGGAGGAAGCGAAGCTCACCTTGCCGGGCGTCTTCTTCAGCGAGGCCAGCAGTTCGGCCACGGTCTTGTTCGGCGAAGCCGCGGGCACGACCAGCACGTTGGGCGCCTGCACCGCGACCGTGATCGGGTCGAAGTCCTTCAGCGCGTCGTACTGCACGCCCTTGATCAGGTGCGGCGCGATCACGAACGGGCCGAGCGAGGACACGAACAGCGTGTAGCCGTCGGCGGGCGCGCGCTTGACGAAGGCGGCGCCGATGGTGCCGGTGGCGCCCGGCTTGTTGTCGATGATCCAGGTGCCGCCGAGCTTCTTGGGCAGTTCCAGCGCCAGCACGCGCGCGATGGCGTCGGTGGAGCCGCCCGGCGGGAAGGGCACGACGATCGTCACGGGCTTGTCGGGATAGGCCAGGCTCAGGGTCGCGCCGGCGGCCAGGGCCAGGCCCAGCAGGGTCTTCTTGATCATGGAAAGTCTCCTAGGGACGAGGGAATACCAGCCGGCTTACTGGGCGCCGAGCTTGCGGATGAGGGCGGCGAGCTCTTCCACTTCCTGCGCCTTCAGGTCCGACAGGGGCGGGCGCACCGGGCCCGCGGTCCGGCCGACGACGGTGGCGCCGGCCTTGACGATGGACACGGCATAGCCTTCGCCCTTGTTGCGGATGGCCAGGTAGGGCAGGAAGAACTCGTCGATCAGGCGGCTGACCGTGGTCTGGTCGCCGCTGGCGTAGGCGTTGTAGAACTGGATCGCCGTGCGCGGGATGAAATTGAACACCGCCGACGAATAGGTAGGCACGCCCAGCGCCTTGTAGGCGTTGGCGTAGACCTCGTGCGTGGGCATGCCGCCGATGTAGACGAAGCGGTCGCCCAGCTGCTGGCGGATGGCCACGATGCGCTCGATGTCGCCCAGGCCGTCCTTGAAGCCGATCAGGTTGGGGCAGCGCTCGGCCAGCTTGAGCAGCGATTCGGCCGTCAGCTTGGTCGCGCCGCGGTTGTAGACGATCACGCCGATCTTGACGCTCTTGCAGACCGCCTCGACGTGGCGCACCAGGCCGTCCTGGGTGGCTTCGGTCAGGTAGTGCGGCAGCAGCAGCACGCCTTCGGCGCCGTTGCGCTCGGCTTCCTGCGCGTACTTGATGGCCAGCGTGGTGCCGCCGCCGGCGCCGCCGACGATGGGCACGCGGCCCTTGCAGGTCTGGGCGGCGGTCTGGATGACGGCCGCGTATTCCGTGGGTTCGAGGGAGAAGAATTCGCCGGTGCCGCCGGCGGCGAACAGCACGGTGGCGCCGTAGGGCATCAGCCATTCGAGGCGGTCCGCGTAGCCTTTGGGGTCGAAGCGCAGCTCGCTGTCGAAGTCGGTCAGGGGAAAGGACAGGAGGCCGGAGGAGAGGGCCTTCTTCAGTTCGTTCGGGGACATGGTCGTTCCGGTCAAGAGGTAGGACATCATACAACTTGAGGCAAGCTGTCGCCACCAATTCCGACCCCGCGCTGGGTATTTAGCGCGCCTCCGCCAGCCGCCGCCGCCGCTCCCGGCTGTTCGCCAGGTGCGTCCGCATGGCGGCGCGCGCGCCTTCCGGATCCTGGCGGCTGATCGCCTCGACGATGCTTTCGTGTTCCGCGTTCACCCGCCGCAGGTAGGCCTCGCGCTCCGGGGTCAGGGGCCCCGGGGGCTCCAGCCTCGCCCGCGGGATCATCATCCCGCCCAGCGTCGCCATCAGGTCCACGAAGTGGTGG
>JALHLO010000104.1 GCA_022844525.1 Ramlibacter sp. | reverse complement strand
GCCGCGGGCCTGGCGCGCGCCGCGCGCGGCCGGGTCGTGGTCGTGAACCCCGAACCCACCGAACTCGATGATGCGGCGGACGCGGTGCTGCCCGGCACGGCCGCTGGCCTGCTGCCCCGATTGCTGGAGGACTGAAACGATGCGTACTTCATTCGCGCTGCCCTGCGCGTTCGCCTTGCTGGCCGTGCTGGCCGGCTGCACCCAGGAGCAGCAGAACCAGTTCGGCCGGGGGGTCCAGAACTGGACGGGGACCAACGGCGTGCTGGAGATCTATGCCGGCGACAAGGTGGTGCGGCGCTTCATCCGCGTGGACAAGCTCAGTACCGCGCTGGGGACCTCCGACAGCGAGGCGCGCTCCTATCGCTACGGCTACGGCGTGCTGGACGAGAACCTCAATTTCACCGCCGACCCGGGGGAGAAGAAGGTGTACTTCGAGGTGGGCGGCTACGGCACCTACGTGTTCTTCGAGAACCCGAGGTAGCCGCGCGGCGCCCTGCTGGAAGCCACCTTGCATCGCCCGGCAAAGCCCCGCAAGATGCGCGGGCGCGACGTGCGCTGACAAGGAGACACCATGCAGAAGAGGACCGCGGCGGCACTCGCCGCCAGTGCGCTGGCAGCAGCCCTTTCCGGCTGCGCCGGGATGGGCAATCCCTTCAGCTCCGGCTGGACACCGCTGGTGGACGGCACGCGGGGCATGGAAAACTTCGTTTCCGTGGGCGGCGCCAACTGGGTGGCGGCCGACGGCGCCATCCAGGCCTCCAGCGGCGGCAGCACGCCGGGCTACCTGGTCACGCGCAACAGCTACAAGGACTTCATGATCCGCGCCGAGTTCTGGGCCAGCGACGACGCCAACAGCGGCATCTTCATGCGGTGCCAGAACCCGGGCGTCATCACCGACGAGAGCTGCTACGAGGCCAACATCTTCGACACCCGGCCGGACCCCAGCTACGGCACCGGCGCCATCGTCAAGGTGGCCAAGCTCACCGGCCCGATGATCAAGGCCGGCGGCAAGTGGAACACCTTCGAGCTCACCGCCAAGGGCGACCGCCTCGAGGTCGTGCTCAATGGTGTCAAGACGATCGACGTGCGCGACGCGAAGTTCGCGCAGGGCCCGGTCGCGCTGCAGTGGGGCCGCGGCACCATCAAGTGGCGCAAGGTGGAGATCAAGCCGCTGTAGTCAGACCAGGCCGAACCAGCCGAGGAGGGCGCCCGCGGCCAGCAGCCACAGCAGGTGGACGCGGGTGCGCCAGACGAGCAGCGCGGCCACGGCCGTGACCGCCCATGCCGGCGCGTTGGCCAGTGCATAGCCGTTGCCGGTGGCCAGGATCCAGCCCGTGGCCACCAGCAGGGCGACCACCAGCGGCGCCATCCCCTGCTTGAAGGCGCGCACCGCGCGCAGCTCGCGGTTGCGGTGGCTCCAGTGCGCCGTGAGGTACACCAGCACCGAGCTGGGCAGCATGATGCCGCCCAGGCACAGCACCATCCCCAGCAGCGCCGTCCACAGGCCGCCGGCGTTGAGGCCGACGTTCCATCCCATGAGCGCGGTGAACAGCACGTTGGGCCCCGGCGCCGCCTGCGCGATGGCGATCGAGGCGCTGAACTGCGGGTCGGTCAGCCAGGCCTTCTCCTGCACCAGGAAGCGGTGCATGTCGGGCGCGGTGGTGATCGCGCCGCCCACGCACAGCAGCGACAGCGCCAGGTAGTGCACCAGCAGCGACAGCCAGTCCGGCGCGCCCATCACGATGGGGGTCATGGCGTCAGCTTCCGCCAGGCCGCCCCGCAGCCGATGCCGCCCAGGGCCAGCAGCACCCAGGCGAGCGGCAGCTTCAACCAGGCGATCGCCACGAAGGAGGCGATGCCCAGCGCGATGCACAGCGGCAGGCCCATCACGTTGCGGCGCAGCGCCGGCATCAGCTTCAGTCCGGTCGCCGTGATCAGGCCGGCAGCGACCGCGCCCATGCCGCGCAGCGCGCCGGCCACCTGCGGGTTGGCCGCGAACTGCGCGTAGACCAGGGCCAGCGCCAGCACCACCAGCAGGGGGAAGGTGAGCATGCCGGCCAGGGCCGCCAGCGCGCCGCGCAGGCCGAACCAGCGCGCGCCGATCATGATGCCGAGGTTGATCACGTTGGGGCCGGGCATGATCTGCGCCACGGCCCATTCCTCGATGAACTCCTCGCGGGTCATCCAGCGCTTCTTCTCCACCAGTTCGCGCTGCACGACCGCGAGCACCCCGCCGAAACCCTGCAGGGCGAGCAGCGTAAAGGAGACGAACAGGTCGGTCAGGGACTGCGGGCGCGCGGCCGGGGGCGCCGCCAGCGCTGCTTCGGACGGGGACGACATCCGGCCGATTATCCGGGCGCCGGCTGTCGTTTCGCTGCCGGCGCGCGCGTGGCCAGCCACAGGCCCAGGGCGATCAGTGCCATGGCGGCGAGCAGCAGGGCCGGCAGCGGCTCGCGCAGCAGCAGCGTCCCCAGCAGGGCCGCCGTCACCGGGTTGAGGGCCAGGAACACCGTCACCCGCGTGGGCGATTCGTGCTTCAGCGCGTACAGCCACCAGAAGTAGCCGATGCCGCTGGACAGGCCGATGAAGGCGACCACGCCCCAGGCCGCGGGCCGCAGGGTGGCGATCTGGGCAGGCCAGTCCTCGCGAAATGCGATGACGGCGAGGAAGGCGACGGAGGCCAGCATGGCGAAGGCCGACACCGGCACCGTCGGATAGCGTTGCAGGTAGGGGCGGTACAGCACGCTGCACAGCGCGCCCACCGCCGCCGAGGCGAGCACCGCCAGCTCGCCCGACCAGCCCGTGCCGTGCCCGGCCTGCACCTTGGGCAGCAGCGCGAGCGCCACGCCGGCGATGGAGACCAGCACGCCCGCCAGCAGGCGCGGCGTGACGTGCTCGCGCCCGAGTGCGGCGGCCAGCAGCAGCGTGAGCAGCGGGAACAGGCTGAAGATCATGGCCGCCGGCGCGGCGGCGACCGTCTGCAGTCCCCAGTTCAGGAGCGCGATGAGGATGCCGAACTGGCCGATGCCCAGCGCCGCCATGGCGGCGAGATCGCGGCGTGGCACGGCGACGCGCAGGCCGCCCAGGGCGTGCAGCGCGAACGGCAGCAGGCACAGGAAGCCGATCGCATAGCGCAGCATCGCCAGCGTCAGCGGGGGCACCTCCGCCACCACGAAGCGCGAGGCCACGATGGCCGCGCCCACCTGCACGCCGGCGCCGGCCGCGGCGGCCAGGGCGCGGTTCAGAGCTGGCGCTCCCAGACCTCGCTGACCAGCTGCTGGCCGAAGGCGGCGTTCGGCTCGCTTTCCTTCAGCCCGAAGCCGCGCGACTGGTAGATGGCGCGCGCCGCAGTGAGGTTGCTCTGGGTCCAGAGCATGATCCTGCGGTAGCCGGCGGCCCGCGCGAAGGCGATGCATTCGTCGGTGAGCCGGCCGCCCAGGCCCAGGCCGCGCGCCTGCGGGTGCACGATCAGCAGCCGCAGCTGGGCGACGGTGGCGCTCTTGCGCACCAGGAAGACGCAGCCGGCGCGCTCGCCGTCCACTTCGGCGATCCAGCCCTTTTCGCGTTCGGGATCGAAATCGCGGATGAATTTCGCGGCGATCTCCGCCACCAGCTGCTCGAAGCTCCAGTCGAAGCCGTACTCGCGCGCATAGAGCTCGCCGTGCGCCTGCACCACCCAGCCCATGTCGCCGGGCTTCGGATCGCGCAGGACCACCTTGCGTTCGCTGTTCGCCGCCGGCTCCAGCAGGCGGTGCACCGTGTCCAGGGCGGCGATCAGGCGCGGCCGCGCCGCCGGGGCGACCGTGGCAAGCAGGGCGGCGGTCTCGTCGCGCGACTTCTGCTGCAGCGGCGCGAAGGTCGCATACCCGGATTCGGTCAGGCGCAGCAGGTGCTGGCGGGCGTCGCGCGGGGCGGTCTCGCGCGCGATCCAGCCCTGGTCCTCGAAGCGTCGCAGGATGCGGCTGAGATAGCCGGGATCGAGTTCCAGGTCGCGCACCAGCTCGCGCGCCGTGAGCGGCGGCCGGTGGGCGAGCTCGTACAGCACGCGGACCTCGGTGAGCGTGAAGTCCGTGTCCAGGTAGCGCTTGAGCACGCCGATGCGCTGCGTGTAGAAGCGGTTGAAGGCGCGCACCGCCTTGACCTGGGACTTCGCGACCGGGGAGGGCATGCGGCAGTGTCGCGCGATTCGTTGCCGGAGTCAACGATTTGGGCTGCGCCGGCGCCCTCGCTCCAGCCCTCTCCCAGGGCCCTTGAAGCACACCCTGCCGGACTGCGGGGTGCGCCTGGGTTATGCCAGCCGCCGCAACATGCGGATGATGCGTTCCGCCTTGGGCCCGTAGGGCGGCCGCAGCATGTCGTTGCCCGACCAGCGGGACTGCTCGAACACCGGCTTCTCCTTGGAGAACAGGCGGAAGCCATGCTCGCCGTGGTAGGCGCCGATGCCGCTCTCGCCGACGCCGCCGAAGGGCAGGCTCTCCTGCGCGATGTGCAGCAGCACGTCGTTGACCGTGACGCCGCCGGAGACGGTGCGCGTCAGCACCTCCCGCTGCCGGGCGCCGTCGCTGCCGAACCAGTACAGGGCCAGCGGCCGCGGCCGCGCGTTGACGAAGCCGATCGCGTCGTCCACGGTGTCGTAGGGAAGCACCGGGAGCAGGGGGCCGAAGATCTCCTCTTTCATCACCGCCATCTCCGGCGCCACGTCCAGCAGCAGCGCCGGCGCGAGCTTGCGCTGCTGCGGCTGCGCGGCCTCGCCCTGCGGCGCGATGCGCAACACCCGCGCCCCGCGCGCCTCGGCATCCTGCGCCAGGTGCTGCAGCCGCGCGAAGTGGCGGTCGCTGACGATGCTGGTGTAGTCGGGGTTGCCCGCCAGCCGGGGGTACATGCGCCGCGCCGCCGCCTGGTAGGCGTCGACGAAGGCGCCCAGGTGCTCGCGCGAGACCAGCACGTAGTCGGGCGCGATGCAGGTCTGGCCCGCGTTGAACAGCTTGCCGGCGGCGATGCGCCCCGCGGCCTGCGCCACGTCCGCGCTGCGGTCGACGATCGCGGGGGACTTGCCGCCCAGCTCCAGCGTCACCGGCGTGAGGTTGGCCGCCGCCGCCAGCGCCACCTGCCGGCCGACGGCGGTCGAGCCGGTGAAGAACAGGTGGTCGAAGGGCAGGCTCACGAAGGCCTTGCCGACGTCGGCATCGCCGAGGACCACGGCGCACTCGTCCGGCTCGAAGGCCTGCCCCACCAGCTCCGCGAGCAGCGCGGCGAAGCCGGGCGTGACCTCGCTCGGCTTGACCAGCGCGCGGTTGCCCGCGGCGAGCGCCGCCACCACCGGTGCCACCGCCAGTTGCAGCGGATAGTTCCACGGGCTCACGACGCCCACCACGCCGACCGGCTGCGGCAGGATCCGGCTGGTGCCGGGCAGCGAATGGAAGGAGGTCGGCACGCGCCGCATCTTCATCCAGCGCTTGAGGTGCTTGCGCGTGTGGGCGATGCCGGCCAGCACGAAGAAGGTCTCGGCGATCGCCGTCTCGTGCAGCGAGCGGTTGCCGAAGTCGGCCGAGATGGCGGCGGCCATGCGGTCGCCGTGCTGCTCCAGCAGCGCGCGCAGCTTGTCCAGCCGCCGCAGCCGGGTTTCCAGCGAGGGGTAGGGCTCGCGCGCGAAGGCGGCACGCTGCGCCGCCAGCAGCCGGGTCAGGGGGTCGTCGCGGTCCATGTCAGTAGCGCGGTTCGAACCGGCGGATGGCGTCCTGCACCTGCGGCGTCACGACGAAGCCGGGACCGTAGCTGCCCGCGAGCGTTTCGGCGCGCCGCAGGAAGGCATCGATCCCGGTGCCGTAGATGAACTGCATGGCCCCGCCGGTCCAGCCCGGGAAGCCGATGCCGAAGATGGAGCCGATGTTGGCGTCGTGCACGCTGGTCAGCACGCCTTCGGCCAGGCAGCGCGCCGTCTCGACCGACTGGCGATAGAGCAGGCGGTCCTTCAGGTCCCGCAGGTCCCAGGCGGCGTCCGGCTTGCCGAACAGGTTCTTCAGTTCCGGCCAGAGATACTTCTTCGCGCCCTTGTCCTCGGGATACTCGTAGAAGCCGCCGCCGGCTGCGCGCCCGTTGCGGTCGAACTCCTTGACCATCCGCTCCACCAGCAGCTCGCCGGGCGTCGCGATGTAGGTCTGCCCCTCGGCGCGGTAGTCGGCGCGGGTCTGGTCCAGCACGTGCACCGACAGCGACAGCGCCGTCTCGTCCAGCACCGCCAGCGGCCCCACCGGCATGCCCGCCTGCAGCCCCGCCTGTTCGACCACGGCCGCCGGGATGCCTTCGCCCACCATGGCCGCGCCTTCCATCACGAAGGTGCCGAACACGCGGCTGGTGAAGAAGCCGCGCGCGTCGTTCACCACGATCGGGATCTTGCCCAGCGCCTGCACGTAGTCGTAGGCCCGCGCCACCGTCTCGTCGTCGGTGGACTTGCCGCGGATGATCTCCACCAGCTTCATCTTGTCCACCGGGCTGAAGAAGTGGATGCCGACGAATTTCTCCGGCCGCGCGCTGGCCCTGGCCAGGCCGGTGATCGGCAGCGTGGAGGTGTTGCTGGCGAAGAAGCCGCCCGGCGCCAGCATGCCCTCGGCGTCCTTCGTCACCCTGGCCTTGAGCTCGCGGTTCTCGAACACCGCCTCGATGATCAGCTCGCAGCCGGCCAGGTCCTTCACCGACTCCGTGGGCGTGATGCGCGCCAGCAGCGCTTGCTGGTCCTGCGGGCTCATGCGTCCCTTGTCCACCCGGCCCTGCGTGATCTTCGCGCTGTAGGCCTTGCCGGCCTCGGCCTTGTCCTGCGAGACGTCCTTGAGCACGGTGGCGATGCCGCGGCTGGCCTGCGCCCAGGCGATGCCGCCGCCCATCATGCCGGCGCCCAGGATGCCGACCTTCTTCGGCTGGTACTTCCCCTCCCACTTCGGGCGCGACTGGCCGGCCTTGATCGCGTTCAGGTTGAAGAAGAAGGTGTTGATCATGTTCTTCGCCACCGGCGACACGATCAGCTTGGCGAGGTAGCGCGTCTCGATGCGCAGCGCGGTGTCGTAGTCGACCAGCGCGCCCTCGACCATCACGGCCAGCGCGTACTCGGGCGCGGGGTAGAGCCCGCGCGTCTTCTGCTTCAGCGCCGCCGGCGCGACCGCCAGCATGCCCGCGATCTTCGGGTTGGCGGGCGTGCCGCCCGGCATGCGGTAGTCCTTCGCGTCCCAGGGCTGGACCGGCTGCGGGTTGGCGGCGATCCAGGCCAGGGCGGCAGGGCGCAACTGCGCCGCGTCCGGCACCAGTTCGTGCACCAGCCCCAGCTCCACGCCTTCGCGCGGGGAGAACAGCTTGCTCTCCAGGACGTAGGGCTGCGCGCCCATCAGGCCCAGCAGGCGGGTCATCTTGGTGATGCCGGTGGCGCCCGGGATCAGGCCCAGCGTGATCTCCGGCAGGCCGAACTGGATCTTCGGGTGGTCGACGGCGACGCGGTGGTGCGCCGCCAGCGCCACTTCCCAGCCGCCGCCCAGCGCGGCTCCGTTCAGGCAGGCGACCACCGGCTTGCCCAGCGTCTCCAGCGTGCGGAAGTTCTTCTTCACCTGCTCGATCTCGCGGAACACCTGCGGCGCGTCCTGCGGCTTCAGCCGCATCGTCCCTTTCAGGTCGGCGCCGGCGAAGAAGGTGCTCTTGGCGGAGGCGAGGATCACGCCGCGCAGTGCGTCCTTGTCCTTCACCACCTGCTGTACGGCCTCGGTCAGGTCGTGCTGCCACTGCTCGCACATCGTGTTGACGGGCGAGCCGGGTTCGTCGAAGGTGATCGTGGCGATGCCGTCGGCGAGTTCGTAGCGGATCGTCTTCATGTCAGATCCTCTCGACGATGGTGGCGATGCCCATGCCGCCTCCGACGCACAGCGTGGCCAGCCCGAAGCGCAGCTTGCGCCGGTGCAGCTCGTCGATCAGCGTGTTGAGGATCATCGCGCCGGTGGCGCCGAGCGGGTGGCCCATGGCGATGGCGCCGCCGTTGACGTTCACCTTGTCGTGCGGCACGCGCATCTCGCGCATGAACTTCATGGGCACGGCGGCGAAGGCTTCGTTGACCTCGAACAGGTCGATCTGGTCCACGGTGAGTCCGGCCTTGGCCAGCGCCTTGCGCGCCGCCGGCATCGGGCCCGTGAGCATGATGGTGGGATCGTCCCCGGACAGCGCCGCGGCGACGATGCGCGCGCGCGGCCGGAAGCCGTGCGCCTTGCCGGCCGCCTCGCTGCCGACCAGCACGGCCGCCGCCCCGTCGACGATGCCCGAGGAGTTGCCGGCATGGTGCACGTGCTGGATGCGCTCCACCTGCGGGTAGCGGCTGATCGCCACCTGGTCGAAGCCCATGGCACCGAGCTGCTCGAAGGCCGGCTTGAGCGACGCCAGGCCCTCCAGCGTGGTGTGCGGCTTGATGAACTCGTCGTGGTCCAGGATGACCTGGTCCAGGAAGTCCTTGACCGGCACCACGCTGCCGGCGAAGAAGCCGCCTTCGCGCGCCTTCGCGGCCCGCTTCTGCGATTCCAGCGCGAAGGCGTCGACGTCCTCGCGCGAGAAGCCTTCCAGCGTCGCGATCAGGTCGGCACCTATGCCCTGCGGCACGAAGGAGGTCGCGGAATTGGTCTCCGGGTCCTGCGCCCACGCGCCGCCGTCGGAGCCGATCGGCACGCGGCTCATGCTTTCCACGCCGCCGGCGACCACCAGGTCTTCCCAGCCGGAGCGCACCTTCTGCGCCGCCATGTTCACGGCCTCCAGGCCCGAGGCGCAGAAGCGATTGAGCTGCACGCCGCTGCAGCGCCAGTCCCAGCCGGCCTTCAGCGCGGCGACCTTCGCGATCACCGAGCCCTGTTCGCCGATGGGGGAGACCACGCCCATCACCACGTCGTCGACCTGGCCGGTGTCGAAGTCGTTGCGGCGCTGCAGCTCCGCGAGCACGCCCGCCAGCAGGTTCACCGGCTTGACCTCGTGCAGGCTGCCGTCCTTCTTGCCCTTGCCGCGCGGGGTGCGGATCGCGTCGTAAACGAATGCTTCGGTCATGGTCGCCTCCTGATGCGCCGCAGTATAGGCAGCCGGTCGGGGCCACATTGGATGGGGTTCTCCAGACCCCCTGTCGCCGAGGCGACGCACTGGTGGTCTCGCCCCCGCACGGCCGGCCTGCACAATCGCGCCGGGCGAGATCTGGGACTGGTCCCGGCGCAGCGTGGGGTGATGGCCAGCGAATCGGCCAACTCCCTGGAGGGCGACCCGCGACGGCTGGCGCAGGTGCACGCGATGGGGCTGCGGCACCTGCAGATCGTGCACTACATCGAGACGCCGCTGGGCGACCTGCAGACCACGCAGCCGCGCCACAACGTCATGCCCGCGCTGGCGCGGCAGGTCCTCGCCGAGTGCCGGCGGCTCGGCATCCTGGTGGACCTCGCGCATTCGGCGCCGGCGTTCGTGGACGCCGCGCTGGACGCCGGCGACGCGCCGCTGGTGTGGTCGCATTCCTGGATCAGCCGCCGGGGCGGCCGCTGGGACGACCGGGGCTACCTCGCGCGTTCGCTCTCTCCGGGGCAGGCGAGGAAGATCGCCGCGCGCGGCGGCGTGATCGGCCTGTGGACGGTGCGGGTGCGCAGCGATTCCTCCTATCCGCTGTACAGCGTCGGCTCCTACGCCGACGAGATCCTGCGCATGGCGGGCCTTCGGCACGGACATCGACGGCGCGGGGCCGGACCCGGTTGCTGTCGCGCTACGAGCAGCTGCGGGAGGTGGTCAACCAGCTCGCCCGGCGCGGCTTGTCCGGGCAGACGCTGCAGAATCTGCGCATCGGCAACTACGCCCGCGTCCTGAAGAAAGCGATGACGACATGATCGAACGCACCCTTTTCACGCCCGACCACGAGGCCTTCCGCGACGCCTTCCGCCGCTTCGTCGAAAAAGAGGTCGCGCCGTTCCATGAAGCGTGGGAGGAGGACGGCTACGTGGACCGCGAGCTCTGGCGCAAGGCCGGGGCGAACGGCTACCTCTGCCCGACCATGCCCGAGGAATACGGCGGCGCCGGCGTCGACAAGCTCTATTCCGTGATCCAGATGGAGGAGCTCGCGCGCGGCGGCTTCAGCGGCGTGGGTTTCGGGCTGCACAGCGAGATCGTGGCGCCGTACGTCCTGCACTACGGCACGGAAGACCAGAAGAAGCGCTACCTGCCGAAGCTCGCCAGCGGCGAGATGGTGGGCGCGATCGCCATGAGCGAGCCGGCCGCCGGCAGCGACCTGCAGGGCATCAAGAGCACGGCGATCCGGCAGGCGGACGGCGGCTACCTGCTCAATGGCAGCAAGACCTTCATCACCAACGGCTGGCACGCCGACCTGGTGATCGTCGTGGCCAAGACCGACCCGGCAGCCGGCGCCAAGGGCACCAGCCTGCTGCTGGTGGAGCGCGGCATGCCGGGCTTCGAGAAAGGCAAGCGCCTGAAGAAGCTGGGCCTGAAGGCGCAGGACACGTCCGAGCTGTTCTTCGACAACGTGCGCGTGCCGGCGGAGAACCTGCTGGGCGGCGACGCGATGGTCAACCGCGGCTTCGTCTCGCTGATGGAGCAGCTGCCCTGGGAACGCATCCAGATCGCGATCACGGCGGTCGCGGCGGCGCAGGCGGCGATCGACTGGACGGTGCAGTACGTGAAGGAGCGGCGCGTCTTCGGCCAGCCGGTGGCCGCCTTCCAGAACACGCGCTACAAGCTCGCCGAGCTGCAGACCGAGGTGCAGGTGGCGCGCGTATTCGTCGACAAGTGCCTGGAGCTCGTGCTGCAGGACAAGCTGGACACCGCGACGGCCAGCATGGCCAAGTACTGGACCAGCGACCTGCAGTGCAAGGTGATGGACGAATGCGTGCAGCTGCACGGCGGCTACGGCTACATGTGGGAGTATCCGATCACGCGCGCCTATGCGGATGCGCGGGTGCAGCGCATCTACGGCGGCACCAACGAGATCATGAAGGAAGTGATCACGCGGGCCATGGGCCTGGGCGCAAAATAGGGCGCATGCTGCGCGCCCTGAAAGACCTCTTCGATTCCCTCTCCACCCCGCCGGCGGGCACACCCGCCGAGCAGGAGCACACCCTGCAACTGGCCACCGCCGTGCTGCTGGTGGAGGTGATGCGCGCCGAGCCGCAGGTTCAGCCGGGCGAGCGCGAGGCGGTGCTGGCGGGGCTGCGCCGCAAGTTCCCGCTGGCGCCCGACGAGCTGGAGCGGCTGGTCGAGCTTGCCGAGGCAAAGGCGCGCACCTCCAACGACTTCTTCGCGTTCACCTCGACGCTCAACGACCGCTTCAGCCACGAACAGAAGGTGCGCATCATCGAGTTCATGTGGCAGGTGGCCTACGCCGACGGCGGGATCACCGCCGACGAGAACCACCTGATCTCCAAGGTCGCCGGCCTGCTGCACGTCACGCACGGCGAGTACATTGCCGCGAAGCTGCATGCCAAGGAGGCCTCGGGCCTGGGCGCGCCCTAGACGGGGGTGCGCGCGTCGCGGTTCGGCTTCGCGCTCACCACGACCTACCGTCCTGGCACGACCTGCGGAATCAGCGGCCCAGGGCGGCGAGGCCGGCGCGCGCCACCTCGCCGTCCTGTTCGGCGCTGCCGCCGGAAACGCCGATGGCACCGACGATGCGGCCGTCCACGACGATCGGCAGGCCGCCTTCGACCGCATTGGCGCCGCGCAGCGTCAGCACCCGCAGGCCCGCGCCGCCGCCGGCCAGCGCGTCCTGGAAGGCCTTGGTGGGCCGGCGGAACAGGGCCGAGGACGACGCCTTGTCCTGCGACACCAGGATGCTGCCGTTCTGCGTGTTGTCCATGCGCTCGAAGGCCACCAGGTTGCCGGCGGTGTCCACCACCGCGACGGCCATCGGCACGCCGATGCGGCGGGCATCGGCCAGCGCGCCGGCCAGCGCGCGGCGCGCCTGGTCCAGGGTCACGTTGGCGCCGTACTGAGGCACGGCGGGCGCGGCCGGGGCGGGGGCCTGGGCAAGTGCCTGGGTGGCGCAGGCGAACAGCGAGGCGGCGGCGAACACGGAAGCGAGCGGGCGGGCGAAACGCATGGAAGCTCCTTGTTGGTTGGGGAACGCGAGGCGAGGCACGCTAGCACGCGGTGGCGTGCCCGGCATTGGCGTCTTCCTTGACAGGGCGCAGGGAATAAATAAAACTAAACCGATCGGTTAATTGAAGAGGTTCCCATGCTCTATACCGGCAGCTGCCATTGCGGGCGGATCCGCTACCAGGTCGAAGGCGAAGTCGACAGCGGCCTGGCCTGCAACTGCTCCATGTGCTCGCGCAAGGGCTCGCTGCTCTGGTTCGTGCCGCGCGAGCAGCTGCGCCTGCTGACCAGCGAGGACGCGGCCGCCACCTACCTGTTCAACAAGCACGTCATCAAGCACCGCTTCTGCCCGACCTGCGGCATCCACACCCATGGCGAGGCGCCGGGGCCGGGGGGTGTGCAGATGGCGGCCATCAACCTGCGCACGCTGGAGGACTTCGACCTCGACAGCGTGCCCGTCAAGCACTTCGACGGCCGGTCGAAGTGATGGAACCAGGAGGAACGCGATGAATCCCGTCGTCCATTTCCCGACGGGGACCGCGACCGGATCGCCCAACCGCCTGAGCATGCTGCAGCCGCTCATGCCCAAGGGGTGAGCGCCGCCGCGCCGGGCCCGGATGCCGCCGCGCTCGACCGGGTGTTCTGGGCGCTGAGCGACGCGACGCGCCGCAGCGTGATCGAGCAGCTGGCGCGCGGACCCGCCTCGGTGAGCGAGCTCGCCCGGCCGCACGCCATGTCGCTGCCCGGCTTCATGAAGCACCTGCGGGTGCTGGAGGAGGCGGGGCTGGTCCTGCGTGCCAAGGAAGGGCGAACGGTGCGCTGCGAACTGGCGCCGGCGGCGCTGGACGGTGCGGCCGGCTGGATCGGCCAGCAGGGGGGCGGGGAGGCTTCGCGCCGGCCGGGGCCCGGCG
>JALHLO010000103.1 GCA_022844525.1 Ramlibacter sp. | reverse complement strand
AGGGCGGCTGCAAATCCGCGTGCCGGTGGGCTGGGGCGCGCTGGGAGGGTGTCCCCTCGCGCTGGCGCGCTACGGGGCAGACCTGCGATGGCCGGGCGGGCGGGCCCGCGGCTGAACTCACTGCGTGTTTGACTGCTGCGCAGCCAAACACTCCGTTCAATCAGCATCCGCGAGTCAGAGACGTACGCCTGGCTCGATTCGCCTGCGGCTCTCGTAGCCATGCTGCCCGCCCGCCCGGCCATCGCAGGCACCCTCCCTTCATGCGCGCCCCAGCCCACCGGCACGCGGATTTGCAGCAGCAGAGCGGTGGTGCACTGCCCGTGCACACCGCCTGCCGCGACGCACGCCCCCGATACACGCTCCCGAGGGCCCCATTACACTCCGCCCTCATGACCGACCTCGCCGGCAAGCACATCGTCCTCGGACTGACGGGCGGCATCGCCTGCTACAAGTCCGCCGAACTCTGTCGCGCCCTGATCAAGGAAGGCGCGACCGTGCAGGTGGTCATGACCGAGGCGAGCGAGCAGTTCATCACGCCGGTGACCATGCAGGCCCTGTCGAACCGCCCGGTCTACACCTCGCAGTGGGACCCGCGCGAGCCGAACAACATGCCGCACATCAACCTGTCGCGGCAGTCCGATGCGATCCTCATCGCGCCGTGCAGCGCCGACTTCATGGCGAAGCTGGTGCACGGGCGGGCCGACGAGCTCCTGTCGCTGATGTGCCTGGCGCGGCCGGTCGACCGGGTGCCGCTGCTGATCGCGCCGGCGATGAACCGCGAGATGTGGGCCCATCCGGCGACCCAGCGCAACATGGCGCAACTGGCCGATGACGGCGCGACCATCCTGGGCGTGGGCAGCGGCTTCCAGGCCTGCGGCGAAACGGGCGACGGCCGCATGCTGGAGCCGCAGCAGCTGCTGGAGGACCTGGTCGCCTTCTTCCAGCCCAAGGCGCTGAAGGGCCGCAAGGTGGTGATCACGGCCGGGCCCACTTTCGAAGCACTCGATCCGATCCGCGGCATCACCAACCATTCCTCCGGGAAGATGGGCTTCGCCATCGCCCGCGCCGCGCGCGAGGCCGGTGCCGACGTCGCCCTCATCGCCGGGCCTGTGAGCGTGCCGACCCCGCGCGGCGTGCGGCGCATCGACGTGAAGTCCGCGCGCGACATGATGGCCGCCACGCAGGCCGAAGTGCCGGCGGCGGACATCTTCATCGCCGCCGCCGCCGTGGCCGACTGGCGCCCGGTCACCGAGGCCGGCCAGAAGATCAAGAAGGACGGCAGCGGCGATGCGCCCACCGTGCAATTCACCGAGAACCCGGACATCCTCGCCACCGTGGCGAAGAGCCCGCGCGCGCAGGGCGGGGCGCTGTTCTGCGTGGGCTTCGCCGCCGAGAGCCACGACCTCGTCAGGCACGCCAAGGCCAAGCGCGAGCGCAAGGGCATCCCGCTGCTGGTGGGCAACATCGGCCCGCTCACCTTCGGCCAGGACGACAACCAGATGCTGCTGGTGGACGCGCAGGGCGTGCAGGAGCTGCCGCGCGCCTCCAAGATCGAATGCGCCCGCCGGCTGGTCGCGGAGATCGCGCGCCGCCTGCAGGGCTGAAATTCCAGGATTCCATGAAAGTCGACGTCAAGATCCTCGATCCGCGCATGGCGGACCAGTTGCCCACCTATGCCACTCCCGGCAGCGCCGGGCTCGACCTGCGCGCCTGCCTGGACGCCCCGCTGGAGCTGGCGCCCAACGCCTGGCACCTGGTGCCCACCGGCATCGCCATCTGGCTGAAGGACCCCGGCTACGCGGCGCTGATCCTGCCGCGCTCCGGACTCGGCCACAAGCACGGCATCGTGCTGGGCAATCTCGTCGGCCTGATCGACAGCGATTACCAGGGCCAGCTCATGGTCAGCGCCTGGAACCGCAGCGACACGGCGTTCACCCTGCAACCGATGGAGCGGCTCGCGCAGCTGGTCATCGTGCCGGTGGTGCAGGCCTCCTTCCAGGTCGTCGTCGAGTTCCCCGCCACGCAGCGGGGCGCCGGCGGCTATGGCTCGACAGGGAAGAGCTGATGGAGGGGCGCGTGCGCGCCCGCTGACACGCTGTCCATCGATCTCCTACGCCAAGGAGGGTGAATCCCTGCGCCCACCTGTGGCCTCGACCCGCTTCAATGGCTGGACAGGGCGGCCCGACCCGGGACCTGCCATGTGAATCCCAACGAATCTAGGAGAATTTCATGAAGGTTTCCCGTCTTTCTTCGCTGGTGCTCGGTGGCGTGGCCGCCGCCATGCTGGCCGCGTGCTCGTCCTATGGCCCCACCGCGCCGGTCTATCCGAGCGTGTCCTCGCCCAGCTATCCGGCTGCTTCCTACCCCGTCGCGGGCACCGAGTACGGCCGCATCATCAACATCGAGTACATGCCCGTGGGCACGAGCGCTCCGCAGAACACCAGCATCCTCGGTGCCGTGGTCGGCGGCGTGGCCGGCGCGGTGCTGGGCAACCAGATCGGCAGCGGCTCGGGCCGCACCGCGGCGACGGTGCTGGGTGGCGTGGCCGGCGCGGCCATCGGCAACCAGATCGCCCGCAACCAGCAGGGCGTGACCACCGCGCCCGGCTACCGCATCACGATGCAGTCCGACCAGGGCGTGATCCGCACGTACGAAGTGCCCGCCACGGGTGACCTGCGCGTGGGCGACCGCGTGCGCGTCGACAACGGCGTGATCTACCGCGGTTGATCGCCGGCAAGCCATCGCGCCGCAGGCGCGGTGCGCGGGCCGCATCGAAAGCCGGCACGCGCCCGGCTTTTTCATGTGTGGCGCGGTTGCCACCCACGGGGCCCCACGCGCGGGGCTCAGTCGCCGATGCGGAAGAAGCCCGTGCCCAGCGTGCCGCGGCCGACCTCCTCCTCGGTCGCCTCGCGCACCCCTTCCACCTTCAGCGCCAGGCGCAAGGCGATGCCCGCCAGCGGATGGTTGCCATCGAGCACCACGTGCTCGGGGTAGATCTCGGTCACGGTGTAGAGCAGGTTGCGCGGCGCGTCCTGGCTGGTGGCGCCCGGGGGCAGGCCCTCGAAGGTCATGCCTTCCTCCAGCTCCTGCGGGAACACCGAGCGCGGCTCGAGGAACACGCGGTGTTCGTCGTAGTCGCCGAAGGCGTCCTCCGGTTCCAGGTGCAGGTCGAGCCGGTCGCCCGGCTCGTGGCCCTGCAGGGCGGCCTCGATCTTGGCCAGCAGGTCGTGGCCGCCCACGAGGAACTCCACGGGTTCCTCCAGCCGGTCGAGTTCCTCGCCCAGCGTGTCCTTCAGGGTCCAGGTCAGCGCGACCACGCAGTCCGGTGTGATTTCCATAGGAGAATTGTCGCACCCAAGCCCGATGCACATCACGCAACCCCTGGCCCTGCTCGGCGGACTCTCGCCCGCCGCGTTCATGAAGAGGCACTGGCAGAAGAAACCGCTGCTGGTGCGCAACGCCATTCCCGGCTTCCGGCCGCTGCTGTCGCCGCCTCAGCTGTTCGCGCTGGCCGCACGCGAGGAAGTGGAGTCGCGCATCGTCCTGCGCGAGGGCCAGTCCTGGCGCCTGCAGCGCGGGCCGTTCGCGCGGCGGGCGCTGCCGGCGCGCAAGCGCCCGGACTGGACGCTGCTGGTGCAGGGCGTCGACCTGCACGACCGCCGCGCGCACGACCTGCTGCACGGTTTCTCCTTCCTGCCCGCGGCGCGCCTGGACGACCTGATGATCAGCTTCGCCACCGACGGCGGTGGCGTCGGGCCGCATTTCGACAGCTACGACGTGTTCCTGCTGCAGGCGCAGGGGCAGCGGCGCTGGCGCATCGGCCGGCAGGAGGACCTGCGGCTGCAGGAGGGGGTGCCCCTGAAGATTCTGGACCGCTTCGAGCCGGAACAGGAATACGTGCTCGACCCGGGCGACATGCTCTACCTGCCGCCGCGCTACGCGCACGACGGCATCGCCGTCGGCGAGTGCCAGACCTATTCGATCGGCTTCCGGGCGCCGGCGCAGGCGGAGCTGGCGCGCGAGCTGCTGCAGCGCATCGCCGACGAGGCGGCCGAGGAGGCGGGCGAGCCGCGGCTGTACCGCGATCCCGGCCAGGAGGCCACCGAGACGCCCGGCGCGATCCCGGCCGCGCTGTCCGCGTTCGCGCAGCAGGCCATGGCCGCGGCGCTGAAGGACCCGGCGGCGCTGGACCGCGCGCTCGGCCAGTACCTCACCGAGCCCAAGGCCAACGTCTGGTTCTCGCCAGGCAGCGCGCCGCGCCGGCTGCGCTCCATCGAGCTCGACGCGCGCACCCGCATGCTGCACGACCGCCGCCACGTCTTCGTCAATGGTGAAGCCTGGCGCGCCGGCGGCCGCGACGCGGTGCTGATGCGCAGGCTGGCCGATCGCCGCCGGCTGGAAGCGGGCGAGCTTGCGGACGCGAGCCAGGCGGCGCGCGAACTGCTGCTGTCCTGGTGCGAGGCCGGCTGGGCGCACGCGAATGGAGTGGAACCGTGAACGACGAAACGCCACCGGCCGGCGGCACGCAGCTGCCTTCGCGGCGCTTCGAAGGCCGGGCCGAATTCCGGCAGCTGGTGCGCGATGCGCTGGCGGCCGCGGCGCGGGAGGGCTGGCGCGAGATCATCCTCAGCGACGCCACCTTCGAGGACTGGCCGCTCGGCGAGCGCGCGGTCGCCGAAGCGCTGCAGGCCTGGTCGCGCAACGGCCGCCGCATGGTGCTGCTGGCGCGGCAGTACGACCACGTGGTGCGCCAGCACGCGCGCTTCGTGCAGTGGCGTGTGACCTGGGCGCACATCGTCACGGCGACGGCCTGCGCGAGCGCGGATCCGCTGGACCTGCCGAGCGCCATCTGGTCGCCGGCGTGGGTGCTGGAGCGGCGGGACATCACGCACTCGAACGGTTACTGCGGCAGCGAGCCCGAACGCCGCGTCGCCCTGCGGGAGAACCTCAACGAGTGGCTGCTGCGGGCCACGCCGGCCTTTCCGGCGAGCACGCTCGGCCTCTGACGGACCCGCGCGGGCCGGTAAAAATTCCAGTTCAGGCTATAATCTTTGGCTGAGTTGGAGGGGCTCGAGCCTTCCCCGCTCGGTCACTAGCGGCATAGCCCGCCTGGACAAACTTCCGGAAATTGCGTCCCATCCCTAAGAAGGAAATTGAAATGAAGAAATCGCTCGTTCTGGCCACGCTGGTTGCCGCCGCTGCCCTGGCCGCCTGCGGCAAGAAGGAAGAGCCGGCGCCCGCTCCGGCTCCGGCTCCCGTTGCTGCTCCGGCTCCGGCTCCCGCCGCTGCCCCGGCTGCCGAGGCCGCCGCTTCGGCTGCTGCTGGTTCCGCCTCCGCTGCTGCCGACTCCGCTTCCGCCGCCGCGGGCGCTGCTTCCGCCGCCTCGGCCGCCAAGTAAGCGTTCCGCGCTTGCGAGAAGAGCCGCCCTCGGGCGGCTTTTTTCTTTGCGCGTTCCACGTGCTGTCGGCGCTGTCCGACGCGCGAATGCGCGGCGCGCCTCACTGTGCCGACCGGCGAGGCTCAACACTGGCGTCCTTGCAACTCGTTGCCTGGGCACCATGCTGTTACGCCCCTCCGCGCGCCTGGCGCGCCGCCTCTCGTGCGCCGCGGTCGCCGCCGCCTTCGGCACCGCCGCAGTGGCGCAACCGACCGGCCTGACGAAGCTGCACGGCGATGCCGTCGTCGAGCAAAACGGCTCGACCACGCGCATCACCACCACCAACGGGGCCGGCACCCGGCACTCGGCATTCGACTGGCGCAGCTTCTCCGTTCCTTCCGGCACCACCACGCACTTCCAGCAGCCGGGCGCGGACAGCACCTCGATCAACCGCGTCACCGGCAACAACCCCTCCAGCATCTTCGGCACCCTGAGTTCCAACGGCCGCCTCGTCCTGGTCAATCCGGCGGGCATCGCCGTCGGCGCGCAGGGACTCGTCGACACCGCGGGCTTCACCGCCTCCACCCTGGGCATGACGGGCGCAGATGCGATCACCGGGACACTGCGTTTCGGCGGCGCGGGCGCACTCGTGGACTTCGAGGGGGGCGGGTCGCAACGCATCACCGTCGACGGGACGATCCGCGCGGCGAATGGGGATGTCGTGCTGGTCGCGCCCAGGCTGGAGGTCGGAAGAGGGGCCGTCGTGGAAGCCGTCGGCGGCGACGTCGTCCTGGCCGCGGGCCGCACCGTGGGGATCACCGGGCGGGGCCTCGAAGGCATCGTCATGGAGCTGCGGGCGCCGGACGACGAGGCGATCAACCTCGGCACGCTGCGCGGGGACTCGGTGGCGATCTTCGCCGGGCAGCTGCGTCACAGCGGCCTGATCCAGGCGCGCAGCGTCACGAGTTCCGGCGGCAAGGTGGTCCTGGACGCCCGGACGCCGGACGACCCGAAAGGGCGGATCGAGATCGAAGGGCGCATCGAGGCGTCGCGACTCTTGCGTGGCGGCATCGTGGAAGCGTCCGCCGACGATCGGCTGCGGCTGAAAGGCTCCGCCGTGATCGACGTGAGCCACGCCGCCGGCGGCGGCGAGATCATCCTGGCCGCCGGGGACCGGCTGGAAGGAGACCAGGGGGTGGAACTCAGGGTCGCCGCCACGCTCTCCGGAACGCCGGGCACCGTCCGGTTCGTGAGCCCGGACCAGGATTTCAAGGGCACCATCGTCCGGACCGCAACCGGCAGCGGCGGCACTGGCAGCGGCGGCAGCGGCGATGATGACGACGACGACGACGACGACGACGACGACGACGACGACAGCGGCAACGGCAACGGCAACGGCAACAGCAACGGCAACAGCAACGGCAACGGCAACGGCAACGGCAACGGCAACAGCGGCAGCGGCAGCGGCAGCGGCAGCGGCAACGGCAACAGCGGCAACGGCAACGGCGGCAACGGCAACGGCAACGGCAACAGCGGGACCGGCAACAGCGGGACCGGCAACAGCAGCAAAGCGGCCGCCCCGCCGGCACGGCCTCCGCTGGTCGTGCAGGCCGCGGCGCGCCAGACCGAGACGGAGGTCGACAGCTCGCTGGAGCGGACGCTGGCGGCGCTCGATTCCGAGCGCGAGGATCCCTACGAGCGCAAGGTGGTGGTCGACGCGGTCAGCTGCGCCGTCACGCGCTGAGCCAGCCGCAGCCGGACGGCCCGTCCGCGACGTGGATCTCGGCGGCGGTGCCGAGCACGTCGGCGAGGGCCTGGCGCACCAGCTCCGGCTTGTTGTTCTGCTCGCTCAGGTGCGCGGCCATCACCTGCCGCAGCGTGCCGGCCGCCAGCAGCGACTGCGCCAGCGCCGCCGCCGCGCCGTTGGCCAGGTGGCCCCAGGCGCCGCCGACCCTGCGCTTGAGGAAGGGCGGATACGAGGACGCCATCAGCATCGCCTCGTCGTGGTTGCATTCCAGCAGCAGCGTCGCGCAGCCGGAGAGTTCCTGCAGCACGTGGGCGCTGACGTGCCCGAGGTCGGTCGCGAGGCCCAGGCGCACGCTGCCGTCGGTGCAGGTGAGCTGCAGCGGCTCGCGCGCGTCGTGCGGCACCGTGAAGGGCCGCACCTGCAGGTGGCCGACCTCGAAGGGCTGGGCGTCGCAGGCGATCCGCAGCAGCCCGTCGAAGTCCGGCTGCCCGAGTGCCGCGTAGGTGCCCTCGCTCATGTACACCGGGATGCGCTCGCGCAGCGCGAGCTGGCGCGCGCAGCCGATGTGGTCGCCGTGTTCGTGCGTCACGAAGATCGCGTCGATCTGCTCGGCCAGCATGCCCGCGGCACCCAGGCGCTTGTCCAGCTCGCGGATGCCCAGGCCGCAGTCGACCAGCACGTGGGTCGCGCTGCCCGTGCCGCCGCGCCCCTGCAGCACGGTGGCGTTGCCGGAACTGCCGCTGCCCAGGCTCTTGAAGCGCAGCACCTTACTTCAGGTCGTCGGCGATGACCTGGACGATGCGCTGCGCGTTCTGCGAGGTCTCCGGCGCGCCGTTGACGTTCAGCACGGAGACGGTGGTGGTCTGCCCTTCCGTCTTCAGGTTGATGCGGTACTTCAGGGGCTGCTCGGTGGGCGTGTTGCGGCTGAAGATGCGGCCGAGGATGCCGGGCTCCTTCCGGTCCGGGTTCGGCGGCACGTAGCGCACGAAGTAGGTGCCCTGGCTGCGGTCGCGGTCTTCGACCGTGAAGCCGGTGCGGTCCAGCGCCAGCCCGACGCGGCGCCAGGCGCGGTCGAAGGGCTCGTCGATCACGACCACGGGTTGGCTGTTCACCGAGGCGATGCGCGAGGTCGGGCGCGCCGCGGCCACCGCCGTGGCGGCCTGCGCCTGCACCTGCGGGGCGCCCAGGCGCACCATCAGGCGGCGCAGGAATTCGGCTTCCAGCTCGGGATCCGCGGGGCGGGGCTGCCACACCGTCTGGTCCTTCTGGTTGCTGGCGTACACCTCGATCATGCCGCGGTGGCTGATGAAGATCTCGGTGCCGCCGGTGGGCGAGCGCTCCAGGCGGGTGCGGAACTTGTCGCGCTCGGCGGTCGAATACAGCGAGTCGAGCACCTTGCCGATGGCGTTGCGGATGAAGTCCTGCGGGATCTTCGCGCGGTTCTCGGCCCAGTCGGTTTCCATGATGCCCAGGTTGGGCTGGTCCATCGCCAGCAGGAAACCGCTTTCCTGCCAGAAGTCGCGCACGGCCGGCCACACCTGGTCGGCCGGGCGGTTGACGACGAGCCAGCGCTGGTTGCCCGCGCGCTCCACGCGCACGTCGCCGATCGCGGTGGCCGCGGTCGGCACGCCGGGCAGCGTCTGCCCGAGCGCGTAGGTGTTGGCGGAGACCGCGCCGCCGGGCACCACGTAGCGCGAGTCGCGCGACAGCTGCGTCAGGTCGGGCGGCACTTCCAGGGTCTGGCCCTTGGTCGCGCTCTTGTAATCGATCTTGTCGCCTTCCAGCACGGAGCAGGCGGACAGGGCAACGGCCACGGCGACGAGGCCGAACTTCACGGTCAACTTCATGGGATTCCTCTAGCTCTCTGGGTCGCGGCGTTCAGCGCAGGAGGCCGGACGCACGCAGTGCCTGCTCCACCACGGCTTCGTTGCCCTGGGTGAGCGGCGTCATCGGCAGGCGCAGCGCGCCGCCCATCAGGCCCATGCGGGCCATGGCCCACTTCACCGGGATGGGGTTGGCTTCGACGAACAGGTTCTTGTGCACGGGCATCAGCTGGAACTGGATCTCCATGGCCCGCTTGACGTCGCCGGCGATGGCGGCGACGCACAGTTCGTGCATCAGGCGCGGCGCCACGTTGGCGGTGACGCTGATGTTGCCCTGGCCGCCGCACAGCATCAGCGCCACGGCGGTCGGGTCGTCGCCGGAGTAGATCGCGAAGCCCTTGGGCGCCTCGCGGATCAGCCACTGGGCGCGCTCGATGTTGCCGGTGGCCTCCTTGATGCCGACGATGCCCGGCACCCCGGCCAGGCGCAGCACCGTGTCGTGCAGCATGTCCGCCACCGTGCGGCCGGGCACGTTGTACAGCACCATCGGCAGGTCGCCGGTGGCTTCGGCGATCGCCTTGAAGTGCTGGTACTGGCCTTCCTGCGTCGGCTTGTTGTAGTAGGGGACGACCTGCAGCTGGCAGTCGGCGCCGACCTTCTGCGCGTACTTCGCCAGCTCGATCGCCTCGACGGTGGAGTTGGCGCCGCAGCCGGCCATGATGGGCACGCGGCCCCGGGCCTGTTCGACCGCCACGCGGATGATCTCGCGGTGTTCCTCGACGTCCACGGTGGGCGACTCGCCCGTGGTGCCGACCACGCCGATGCAGTCCGTGCCTTCCTGGATGTGCCAGTCGACGAGCTTGCGCAGCGCCGGGTAGTCGACGCTGCCGTCGTCGTGCATCGGCGTCACGAGCGCCACGATGCTGCCTGTAATCGGTGTCATGGGGGTTCTTCCCGGTGAATATCGGATTCTAGGCTAGAGCACGTAACGGTTCGGTGTAGGGCCGCGCCGCTCCCGCACCGCCGCGATCCTCTGGACGAACCGGTCCGGCTGCGCCAGGAAGCCGTCCTCGTACGCCACCACCCGCAGGCCGGGGTAGGCCGAGAGCAGTTCGCCGGGCGCCAGCAGGAAGTCCGGCCGCGAGGGCTTGCCGACCGTCTCGTTGCCCTGGGCGAAGGTCTCGTGCAGCAGCACGCCCCCTTCGGCCACGCTGTCCAGGATGCGCGGGAACAGCGGCCGCCACAGGTAGTTGGTGACGATCACCGCGTCGAAGCGGCGGTCCGGCAGCGGCCAGGGAGCGTTTTCGATGTCGGCGACGAGGGTCTCGCCCACGCCCTGCAGGGTGGCGATCGCCTCGGGATCGCGGTCGACGCCGGTGACCGGATGGCCGCGAGCGGCGAACCAGCGCAGGTGCCGGCCGCGGCCGCAGGCGAGGTCCAGCACCGTGCCGCCCGCGGGCACCAGGTGGGCGAAGCGGGCGATCCAGGGGGAGGGGGTTTCGGTTCCGTGCATGGCTCAGCGGGGGCGCGCCTCGTCCTTCAGGGCCGCCAGCGCCATGTCGTCGACCACCGAAGGCGCCACCAGCTTGAGGAAGCGCCCGATCTTGCCCCTGGCCGTCATGACGATGTCGCGCTGGCGGCGCTCCATGCCGTCGACGATCAGGCGGGCGCATTCCTCCACGGACATCGCGTCGTCCTCCTTCAGCCCGCTGTCGCCCAGGGGCCGGCCCTCGGCGTTGTAGCCGCGGACGCGGATGTTGGTGGTGACCACGCCCGGATAGGCGATGGTGACGCTCACGCCGGAGGGCTTGAGCTCCGCCCGCAGCGCCTCGAAGAAACCGGTCATCGCGAACTTGGTGGCGGCATAGGCGGTGCGCCCGGGCACGCCCAGCAGGCCCGACAGCGAACTCACCGCGACGATGCGGCCGCGGCTCGCCTTGACATGGGGCAGGGCGG
The DNA here is from genome assembly GCA_022844525.1 of Ramlibacter sp. Lineage (GTDB taxonomy): Bacteria > Pseudomonadota > Gammaproteobacteria > Burkholderiales > Burkholderiaceae_C > Ramlibacter. Next base: position 2,198 of record JALHLO010000103.1, on the reverse strand, counting down.
CGTGCGTGCACCACACCGAACCCCACAGGTTCACCTTCATCAGGTCCTCGTACCAGTGCAGGTCCTGCGCGCTCACCTGCTCGAACAGTGCCTGCGCGGCGATCCCCGCGTTGTTGACCAGCGTGTCGATGCGGCCGAAGGTCGCCACGGTACGCGCCACCAGGTCGCGGCACTGGGCCTCGTCCGCCATTTCCATGGCCACGGTCAGCACTTGCGCGCCCAGGGCGCTGCACTGCGCCGCGACCGCGTCCAGCTTGTCCCGGCTGCGGCCGGCCAGGACCAGGGCGATGCCGCCCTGGTGCCGGGCGGCGAGCTGGCGCGCCATTTCCGCGCCGATGCCGTCGGAGCCGCCGGTGATGAGGGTGACGTTCATGCGATGCGAATGTACTTGGCTGCGCGCACCGACGCCGAACGAGCAGTATTTCGCGCTTGTCGACTCGATTCGCGTCGTCCTATGGCTTTCGCTTAAGAACTTCCCTAACATTGGATGTAACAAGTTATTACGGAGTGACGTCGTCATGGGCAATGCAAACCGGGCCGCGCAGGGGGCCAGCCGCGCGCTTTATGGAGACCGGCTGCTGATGGTCACGATCGCCTTCTCGGCGCTGGTGAGCGTGGGGCTCGGCTTCCAGTTCGTGGATGCGAGCACGGCACTGTGGTCCACGGGGCTGCTGTGCGCGCTCGCCGGCGCGGCCTGGTGGCTGGCCGGCGGCACGACCGCGAGCCGCTTCATCCTCACCTTCGTGCTGATGGCCTTCGTGGTGCTGCACATCCAGCTGGCACGGGGAATGATCGAGCTCCACTTCGGCGTCTTCGTGGTGCTGGCCTTCCTGCTGGTGTACCTGGACTGGCGCGTCATCGTGTTCGGCGCGGTGATGATCGCCGTCCACCACATCGTGTTCGACCGGCTGCAGGCGGCCGGCTACGGCTTCTACTGCACGCCCTCGCCGGACCTGGCGCAGCTCGCCATCCATGCCGTCTACGTCGTGTTCCAGGCCGTGCTGGAAGTCGCGCTCGCGGTGCGCATGCAGCGCGCCGCCGCCGAGGGAGAGGAGCTGGAGCTGCTGGTCTCGCGCGTGAACCAGGCCGACGGGATCGCGCTGCATGCCGGCGACGTCGCGGTGCGCACCCGGGGCGCCACCGCCCTGCGCGGGATGGTGCAACGCATGCACCAGGCGGTTTCCGCGGTCCGCGCGAACGCCTCCAACGTCGAGGCCGCCGCGTCGGAGATCGCCAGCGGCAACCAGGACCTGAGCAACCGCACGGAGCACACGGCCGCCAGCCTGCAGCAGACGGCCAGCCGGATGTCGGAGTTTTCGGAAACGGTGCACGCGACGGCCGCCAGCGCCCGCGAGGCGAGCGAGCTGGCCGTGAACGCCAGCTCCGTGGCCACGCGCGGCGGCGAGGTGGTGACGCAGGTCGTGCAGACCATGCGCGACATCGACGAATCCTCGCGCAGGATCGGCGACATCATCGGGGTGATCGACGGCATTTCCTTCCAGACCAACATCCTGGCGCTGAATGCCGCCGTGGAGGCCGCGCGCGCCGGCGACCAGGGGCGCGGCTTCGCCGTCGTCGCCAGCGAGGTGCGCAACCTCGCCGCGCGCAGCGCGCAGGCGGCCAAGGAGATCAAGGTGCTGATCGGGACGAGCATCGAGCGGGTGGACCGGGGTAGCGCGCTGGTGGACCAGGCGGGCGCCACGATGACGGAGGTGGTCGGCGCCATCAACCACGTCGCCGAGATCATGAAGAAGATCAGCGTGGCGAGCGCGGAGCAGGCCGACCTGGCAGCCGGCGTCGCGTCGACGATCACGCAGATGGATCAGACCACGCAGCAGAACTCGGCGCTGGTGGAGGAGATGGCGGCGGCCGCCACCGGCCTGCGCGACCGGGCGCAGGAACTGGTCCGGGCGGTTGCGGCCTTCAAGGAGGAAGAGGGGGCGGGCGGTGCGCCGCCTCGCCGCGACCGGGCACTGCCCGCCGCCGCGCACCCGGCCCCGCTGCGCATGGGTTTCCAGGGCGCGTAGCGGCGACGCGCCGCACGGCCTACCGGAAGCAGGCCCAGATCATGTCCCCCAGGGTGACCATCATCTGCGGCCGCGTGTAAAGCGCGAACACGGCCGCGAGCACCACGATCGCGGCGCCCCAGGCGGCAGCGGTCTTCACGCGCGGGCTCATGCCGGCTGCGGCGCCGCGCC
>JALHLO010000102.1 GCA_022844525.1 Ramlibacter sp. | reverse complement strand
AACGGGCCCCGGCGGGCGGCGCGCGCGCCGCCGGGACCGGACGCGCCCTTGGACGGCACCGTCACCAGGCGGTAATCGGCCGCTTCCACCTTGGCGTCCGTGAGGAGCTTCACCTGCTCGCGGTAGCCCTTCTCCAGGTCCTCGGCCAGCGGCTTGACCATGTAGCGCAGCCAGAGTCCCGGCCAGGCCGCATCGGTGTCGCCCGCTTCCATCAGGTCGCGCAGGACCCGCGCGTAGACCGAGGGGCGCAGCGGGTTGCGTTCGGGCTGCACCACGTCGAGCCCGAGCGCACTGCTCATGCGGGCGTCGAGCTCCGCGAGCGGCCGCTCCAGCATGGCCGTGAGCTGCTGCGCGAGCCGGGAGGATTCGATCTTGCGGGCGATCTCGCTGTCGTCCACCAGCGTGAGCGACATGAAGCCGGAGGACGGCCCGTCGGGGGAAGCGCTGGCCGCCGGCGCGTCGTTGCGCGCCGAGGCCAGGCAGGCTTGCCGCAGCATTTCCGGAAACCGGTCCACCCAGTCCTTGCGGCGGGCGATCAGGGCGTGCCACGCATCCGCGACCTGCTGGCGGCGTTCCGGCGGGGTATGCGGCTCGGAGCACTGCAGCTCCGTGATCGCATGGTCCACCGCATGCCCCACGAGGGCCGCCGCGGCGCTGGCGGCCTCGCTGATGCTGCGGGCGACGGTGTGGTTCACCTCGGACATGACGGCTTCGCGGGCTCCCATGGACAGCCCATTAGAGCCTGCGCGGCCGAGCAAGGCCGGTGCCGCCAGTCGCGCGCCGCCGCCCACCAGTCGGCGGTGCGTTACGGCGCGTTACGGGGAAGGGTCAGGCGGCGCGCGCCATGCCCTGCTGCCCCTGCGCGGCCTCCTTCACCTTCTGCCGCCAGGCGTGCAGCAGCGGCTCGGTGTAGCCACTGGGCTGCTCCTTGCCCTTGAACACGAGGTCCAGCGCCGCGCGATAGGCGAAGGAGGTGTCCCAGTTGCCGGCCATGGGCTGGTAGGACGGGTCGCCCGCGTTCTGCTTGTCCACCACGGCGGCCATGCGCTGGAAGGTCTCGCGCACCTGCTGCTCGCTCACCACGCCGTGCAGCAGCCAGTTGCAGATGTGCTGGCTGGAGATGCGCAGCGTGGCGCGGTCTTCCATGAGGCCCACGTTGTGGATGTCCGGCACCTTGGAGCAGCCGACGCCCTGGTCGATCCAGCGCACCACGTAGCCCAGGATGCCCTGCGCGTTGTTATCGAGCTCCTGCTGGCGCTCCTCGGCGCTCCAGTTCGCCTGCGCGGCGACCGGCACGGTCAGCAGGCCCTGCAGCAGCTTTTCGCGCTCCGCCTCGGAGTTGGCCTTCTCCAGGTCCTGCTGCACCGCGAACACGTCGACCATGTGATAGTGCAGGGCGTGCAGCGTCGCCGCCGTCGGCGAAGGCACCCAGGCCGTGTTGGCGCCGGCCCTGGGATGCACGATCTTCTGTTCCAGCATCGCCGCCATCAGGTCCGGCATGGCCCACATGCCCTTGCCGATCTGCGCGCGCCCGCGCAGGCCGCAGGCCAGGCCCACCAGCACGTTGTTCTTCTCGTAGGCCTGGATCCAGGCGCTGGACTTCATGTCGCCCTTGCGGATCATCGGGCCCGCGTACATCGCGGTGTGCATCTCGTCGCCGGTGCGATCCAGGAAGCCCGTGTTGATGAAGGCCACGCGCGCCGCGGCGGCGGCGATGCAGGCCTGCAGGTTGACGCTGGTGCGGCGCTCTTCGTCCATGATGCCCAGCTTCACGGTGTTGGGGGGCAGGCCGAGCAGCTGCTCGACGCGGCCGAACAGCTCGGAGGCGAACGCCACTTCCGCGGGGCCGTGCATCTTGGGCTTGACGATGTAGACCGAGCCGGTGCGCGAGTTGCGGATGTTGTTGGCACCCTTGCCCTGCAGGTCGATCATCGCGATCGCGGTGGTGATCACCGCGTCCATGATCCCTTCGTAGATCTCCTTGCCGTTGTCCCACAGGATGGCCGGATTGGTCATCAGGTGGCCGACGTTGCGCAGGAACAGCAGCGAGCGGCCATGCAGGCGGACCTCGCGGCCATCCGTGCCCTGGTAGATCCGGTCGGGATTCAGGCCGCGCGTGAAGGACTTGCCGCCCTTGCTCACCTGCTCGGTCAGCGTGCCCTGCAGGATGCCCATCCAGTTGCGGTAGGCAAGCAGCTTGTCCTGCGCATCGACCGCGGCGATCGAATCCTCCAGGTCCAGGATGGTGGACAGCGCGGCTTCGGCGACCAGGTCGCTCACGCCGGCGGCGTCGGTGGCGCCGATGGTGCTCTTGCGGTCGATCACGATGTCCAGGTGCAGGCCGTTGTTCTTCACCAGCACCGACGAAGGCGCGCCCGGCGCGCCCTGGTAGCCGACGAACTTCGCCGGGTCCTTCAGGCCGGAGGACTGGCCGCCCTTGAGTTGCACCATCAGTCGGCCGCCCTCCACCTTGTACGCGGTGGCGTCGGCGTGCGAGCCGCTGGCCAGCGGCACGGCCTGGTCCAGCACCTGGCGCGCGCGCGCGATCACCTTGGCGCCGCGCACTTCGTTGTAGCCGGGGCCCTTGGCGGCCCCATCGGTCTCGGGGATGACGTCGGTGCCGTAGAACGCGTCATACAGCGAACCCCAGCGCGCATTGGCGGCGTTGAGCGCGTAGCGGGCGTTGAGGATCGGCACCACCAGCTGCGGGCCGGCCTGCTGCGCGAGTTCGGCATCGACATTGGCCGTGGTGGCCTGCGCGCCCTTCGGCGTCGGCACCAGGTAGCCGATCTTCTCGAGGAAGCCGCGGTAGGCGGCCATGTCCTGCACCGGGCCCGGATGGGAACGGTGCCAGCCGTCCAGTTCGAACTGCAGGCGGTCGCGTTCGGCCAGCAGCGCGGCGTTCTTGGGCGAGAGCTCGCGCACGATCGCGTCGAAGCCCTGCCAGAACTTCGCCATGTCGACGCCCACGGTGGGCAGCACCTGTTCGTCGATGAAGCGCTTGAGCGCGGCGTCCACCTCGAGGCCGTGGATGCGGGTCCGGTTGGTGAGGGTCATGGTCTCTTCTCCTGAGTCAAGAATCGAAAAAGGTGAGCACGTCGTCGAGCGAGGTGCCGGTGCGGGTGGGCTGCGTGCCGAGCTCCTCGAAGGGCAGGCCGTAGCGGTTGACCCACAGCGTGCGGTAGCCGAACCAGGTGGCGGCGAGCGCGTCCCAGGCGTTGCAGCTGACGAACAGGATCTGGCTGGCGGGCTTTTTCACCGCCTGGATGCCAAGCCGGTAGGCGTCCGGGTGCGTCTTGTACTTGCGCACCGGGTCGACGCTGATCACGTGATCGAGCAGGCCTTCCAGGCCGGCGCTGCGCACCGCGATGCCCAGCATCTCGGGGTCGCCGTTGCTCAGGATGCCGGTGGTCACGCCGCGCGTGCGCAGCACCTGCAGCACCTCGCGGTTCTCCGGGAACGCGGACAGGTGCCGGTACTGGTTCATCAGCTGCTGCTCGCGTTCGGCCGTGAGCTCCAGGGCCAGCCGCTTGCAGGCGTAGCGCAGCGAGGCGCGGGTCAGCTCCCAGAACGGCTTGTAATGCGCGCCGTCGTTGCTGGTGGTGACCAGGCGCGTGTATTCGATCTGCTTGTCGCGCCAGAGCACGGACAGGGGCTGCCCCTGCCCGGGGAACAGTTGTTCCGCGAGCAGGGCCACGCTGTACACGTCGAACAGCGTGCCGTAGGCATCGAACAGCACCGCCTTGGGATGGTCCATGGCGCTACTGTATTGCGAACCGTCCTCATCATTTGTGACGGGAAAGGCTGGGAATCACTGACTTACATCTACCTAATCGAGCTCAGAGGCCGAAAACACGTTCCGCATTGCGAGATCTGATCGCCTTCATCTGCGCTTCCGGCAGGGCCGCCGTGTTGGCGAAGGCGCCCTTGGTGTCGTGCACCCAGTGCGGCCAGTCCGTGCCCAGCATCACGCGCTCGGCGCCGACGATGGACACCAGGTACTGCAGCGAGCGCGGGTCGTAGGTGATGCTGTCGTAGTGGATGTGGCGCAGGTAGTCGGTGGGCTTGCGCTTCATCTGGCGGCGCGAGGGCAGCTCGACCTCGTCGCCCTTTTCGAAGCGGCCGACCAGGTAGGGCAGGGTGCCGCCGCCGTGCGAGGCGATGATCTTCAGGTCCGGGTACTGGTCGAAGAAGCCCTCGAAGATCATGCGGGTGATGGCCAGCGTGGTGTCGAACATGAAGCCGACCGACCAGCTCAGGTCGAACTTCGTCATGTCCATGTAGTCCACGCCGGGCGGGTCGGTCGGGTGCACCAGCACCGGCAGCTTGCGCGCGTCGATCGCCTGCCAGATGGGCGCGAACATCGGGTCGGTCAGGCTTTTGCCGGCCACGTTGGCCAGCACCATCACGCCGACGGCGCCCTTGGCGCAGCTGCGTTCCAGTTCCTCGACCGCGCGCTGCGGGTACTCCCAGGGCAGCGAGGCGAACCAGCGGATGCGGTCGGGGTAGCGCGACTGCGCGTCGGCCACGTTGTCGTTGGCTTCGCGCGCGGCCTGCACGCTCACGTCCTCGCCGCCCCAGTACACGTTGGGGCAGGTCAGCGAGACCACCGAGATATCTATCTTCGCCTGGTCCATGTGCTGGATCCGCAGCTCCCAGTCGAAGTGGCCCTTCTGCGGGATCACCACCGGCGTGTTGCCGCGGAAGATCTCGCGCTGCCCGTCCGGCCGCGTCTGGATGTTGTAGATGCCGCTCTTGTCGCGCAGCAGTTCCAGCCACTTCGTGGTGAACATGTGCGTGTGGACGTCGATGACCGTCATGGGGGACTGCTCCTTGTCTCGGGGGGATTTTGTGCGGTTCTCCGGGTGCGACCGGATGGGCGGCGGGCCAGCGCCGCGATACCTTTAACATGTTAAATGATTCGAACCGCAGGAGACTTCCCATGAAACGCCGCCACCTCGCCGCGCTCGCCGGCGCCGCCCTCGTTGCGCTCGCCGCCCCCGCCGCGCTCGCGCAGGACCGCACCATGAAGATCATGGTGGGCTTCCCGCCCGGCGGCTCGGCCGACGTGATCGCGCGCCTGCTCGCGCAGAAGATGTCCGCCTCGCTGAACCAGACGGTGATCGTCGACAACAAGCCGGGCGCCGCCGGCCGCCTGGTGCTGGGCGAACTCAAGCGCGCCGCGCCCGACGGCCAGACGCTGGTGCTGTCGCCCAGCGGCGCGATGGTGATCGCGCCCTGGCTCTACAGCAACATCGGCTACGACCCGATCAAGGACTTCACCCCGGTCTCGCGCATCGTCACCTTCGACTTTGCCGTGACCGCCGGCCCGGGCGCGCCGCAGGGCGACCTGAAATCGGTGCTGGCCTGGATGAAGGCCAACCCGGCGCGCGCGAACTACGGCACTTCCGGCGCCGGCACCGTGCCGCACTTCGCCGGCCTCTTGCTCGGGCAGGCTTCGGGCGTGCCGCTCACGCACGTGGCCTACCGCGGCGGCGCCCCGGCGGCGCAGGACCTGATCGGCGGACAGATCCCGCTGATGGTGGACACCGCCTCCGAAACGATCGAACACCACAAGGCGGGCAAGGTGCGCATCCTGGCGGTGACCGGCGAGCAGCGCTCGAAGTCCCTGCCGGACGTGCCGACGCTCAAGGAGCAGGGCATCAACATGGCCGCCGACGCCTTCTTCGGCCTGTACGGCCCGCCCGGCATGCCGGCGGACGTGGTCGCGCGCATCGACCGCGCGGTCGCCGACGCGCTGAAGGACCCGGTGATCCAGGAGAAGATCGTCAACTTCGGCCTCGTGCCCAACCACGCGCCGGCCGCGGAACTGGCGGCCACGCAGGCCTCGCACCTCAAGCGCTGGGAAGCGCCGATCAAGGCCTCGGGCTTCAAGGCGGAGTAGGGCGCCCGGCCCGGCTCAGGGCAGCCCGCGCAGGAAGGCGGGCACGGGCCGGCCGACGGAAGCGAGGTAACGCGCCATGGCGCCGGCCACCCGCGCCACCGCGGGGCGCCGCGTCATGCGCGCGCGCCACGCCAGCAGCCGCGGCATCTCTTCGGTGAAGGGCGCGCCCAGCCGTTCACCGAACAGGCTGGCCATGTAGAAGGCGATGTCGGGGAAGCCGAAGTCGCCGGCCAGCCAGTCGCGGCCTTCCAGCAAGGACTCCATGCGGCCGCAGAAGGCCTGCGCCGCCTCGATCGCCGCCCGCGCGGGCGCCTCCTGCAACTGCGACTGCAGCCCCATCAGCCGGACCACGTGCGGGAAGTAGACCTCGTCCGACTGAAGCTCCAGCAGCCGCGCGCGGGCGCGTTCGCGCACGTCCGCGGGCCACAGGGGCGGCTGCGGCCGCAGGTCTTCCAGGTACTCGAAGATCTGGGTGGAGTCGAAGATCGCCAGGTCGCCATCCACCAGCACGGGCACCTGCTGCTTGGGATTGACGCGCAGCACTTCCGGATGCTTTGGCGTGTAGAGCTTGTCGAAGTCGAAGGGCACCATCACCAGTTCGAAGTCCAGGCCCTTCTCGAGGGCCGCGATCTGGGCCTTCGCGCCGAACATGCTGAGTGGGCCGGAGTAGAGGGTGAAGCGCTGCATGCGCGGGAACATAGCAGCCCTTGCCCGATCTTGCAGAATGCCCGCATGGCCGAACCCGCACCGCTCCCCTACGCCGGCATCCGCGTCGTCGAATTCACCCACATGGTGATGGGTCCCACCTGCGGGATGGTGCTGGCCGACCTGGGCGCCGAGGTCATCAAGGTGGAGCCGCCGGCCGGCGACAACACGCGCCGCCTGCTCGGCTCGGGCGCCGGCTTCTTCCCGCTGTTCAACCGCAACAAGAAGAGCATCGCACTGGACCTGCAGACCGCGGCCGGCCGCGAGGCGGCGCTGCGGCTGGTGGGCACCGCCGACATCGTCAGCGAGAACTTCCGTCCCGGCACGATGAAGAAGCTGGGGCTGGACTACGAGGCGCTATCGAAGCTGAACCCGCGCATCATCTGCGTCAGCCACAAGGGCTTCCTGCCCGGCCCCTACGACCACCGCACCGCGCTCGACGAGGTGGTGCAGATGATGGGCGGCCTGGCCTACATGACCGGGCGCCCGGGCGACCCGCTGCGCGCGGGCAGCAGCGTCAACGACATCATGGGCGGCATGTTCGGCGCGATCGGCGCCATGGCGGCGCTGGCGCAGCGCGAACGCACCGGCCGCGGCCAGGAAGTGCAGAGCGCGCTGTTCGAGAACAACGTGTTCCTGGTGGCGCAGCACATGATGCAGTTCGCCGTCACCGGCCAGCCGGCGGCGCCGATGCCGGGCCGCATCTCCGCCTGGGCGGTGTACGACGTGTTCACGGTCAAGGACGGCGAGCAGGTCTTCCTGGCCGCCGTGAGCGACTCGCAGTGGAAGACCTTCTGCGACGCCTTCGGCTACGCCGACCTGCTCGCGGACGCGCGCCTCGCGACCAACAACGACCGCGTCCACGCGCGCGACTGGCTGATCCCGCTGCTGCGCGAACGCCTGGCGCCGCACGCCGCCGCCGAACTGAGCGCCGTGTTCGAAAAGCACGGCCTGCCCTTCGCGCCCATCACCCGGCCGCAGGACCTGTTCGACGATCCGCACCTGAACGCCACCGGCGGCCTGGCGCCGCTGGAACTGCCGGACGGCCGCGCAACGAAGGTGCCGCTGCTGCCCCTGATGCTGGACGGCCACCGCCCGGCCGTGCGGCTGCAGCCGCCCCGGCTGAACGAGCACGGCCCCGGGCTCCTGCGCGAACTCGGCTACTCCGAGGAAGAGATCGAACGCCTGCTTCCGGTGCGCTGAGCATGGCGCAGCGCAGCAATCGGCTCGCCGGCTGCCCGGATTGCTGACCTTCCCGCGCATAATCGGCCCGGCATGGACAAGCTGAAGCAGCTGGAATCCTTCGTTTCGGTCGCCACCAAGGGCAGCCTCACGGCCGCCGCGCGGGCCGAAGGCGTGGCGCCCGCCATCATGGGGCGCAGGCTGGACGCACTGGAAGAGCGCCTGGGCGTGAAGCTGCTGGTGCGCACCACGCGGCGGATCTCGCTCACCCACGAGGGCAGCGCCTTCCTGGAGGACTGCCAGCGGCTGCTGGCCGACCTGGCCAATGCCGAGGCGAGCGTCAGCGCCGGCGGCGTCAAGGCCAGCGGGCACCTGCGCATCACCGCGCCGGCCGGCTTCGGCCGCCGCCACGTGGCGCCGCTGGTGCCGCGCTTTCGCGAACTGCACACCGACGTCACCATCTCGCTGAACCTGAGCGACCGGGTGGTCGACCTCGCCGGCGAGGGTTTCGACTGCGCGGTGCGCGTGGGCGACTTCCCCGACTCCTCGCTGGTCAGCGTGCGGCTGGCGGACAACCGCCGGCTGTGCGTGGCCACGCCCGAATACCTGCGCCGCCACGGCACCCCCGAACACCCCAACGACCTGATGAAGTTCGACTGCCTCACCTTGTCCAGCGATGCGTCGCAGACCCGGGGCTGGGCCTTCAACGTGCCGGGGAAGAACGGCGAAGGGGAGCTCACGCACCTGAAGCCGGCGGGGCCGCTGGACTGCTCGGACGGCCAGGTGCTGCACGACTGGTGCCTGCAGGGCTTCGGCATCGCCTGGCGCAGCACCTGGGAGGTGGAGCAGGAGATCGGCGACGGCCGCCTGGTGGAGGTGCTGGCCAGCTTCGCCGCCCCGCCCAACGGGATCTACGCGGTCTTCCCGCAGCGCAAGCACCTGCCCCTGCGGGTGCGGCTGTGGATCGACTTCCTCAAGCACCACTACGCGCAGCCGCATTTCTGGATGGCTGCCGGCAAGACCCCAGCGGCCCACGCATGACCCAGGACGCCATCCTCCAGTTCCTCCACATCTCCGCCATCCTGGCGCTGGTGGTGTTCATCACCAGCGAGGCCGCGATCTGCCGCCCCGAATGGATGCGGCCGGAAATCGTGGAACGCCTGGTGATCGTGGACCGCATCTACGGCATCGCCGCGCTCGCGGTGCTGGTCACCGGCTTCGTGCGCATCTATTTCGGCACCAAGGGCGCCGGCTGGTACTGGGGCAACTGGCTGCTCCACGCCAAGCTGGCGGCCTTCGTGGCGGTGGGGCTGATCTCGGTCGTGCCGACGCTGCGCTTTTCGCGCTGGCGCAAGGCGCTGCGGGCGGACGGCTCGCTGCCGCCGGCCGAGGAAGTGCGCAAGGCGCGCAAGCTGGTGATGCTGCAGGCCCACATCATCCCGCTCATTCCGCTGGCGGCGGTGTTCCTGGCGCGGGGGTTTGGCGGGAAGGGGTGAGGGGCGCGGTTCGGCGGGAGGGGGGAGCGTCGCGGTTCGGCGCCGCGCGCGCTCACCACGACCTACGGGCAGCCGTAGGTCGTGGTGAGCCCGGAGGCGAACCGCGACGGTGGGCCTCCTGATCCCACCTCGTAAAATCCCCCGATGCTCCAAGCAAAACAAGACTTGCTCGCTGCGCTCGCAGCCGGGCTGGACCAGCTGTCGCCGGGTGCCGGCGGCAAGGCGGCGTTCGAGCTGCCCAAGGTCGCCGCGCACGGCGACCTGGCCTCCACCGCCGCCATGCAGCTGGCCAAGCCGCTCAAGCGCAATCCGCGGCAAGTGGCCGAGGCGTTGCGCGACGCCCTGCTCGCCACGCCCGCCTTCGGCCGCTGGGTCGACGCCATCGAGATCGCCGGCCCGGGCTTCCTGAACATCCGGCTGAAGAAGGCCGCCAAGCAGGAGGTGCTGCGCGAGGTGCTGGCCGCGGGCGCCGGCTTCGGCCGCCAGCCCCTGCACGGGCAGCGCATCCTGGTCGAATTCGTGTCGGCCAATCCGACCGGGCCGCTGCACGTGGGCCATGGCCGGCAGGCGGCGCTGGGCGACGCGATCTGCAACCTCTACGCCACGCAGGGCTGGAACGTCCACCGCGAGTTCTATTACAACGACGCCGGCGTGCAGATCAACACCCTGGCCACCAGCGTGCAGCTGCGCGCCAAGGGCCTGAAGCCCGGTGACCCGGGATGGCCCGAGGCCGCCTACAACGGCGACTACATCCAGGACATCGCCAACGACTTCCTGGCGAAGAAGACCGTGAAGTCCGACGACCGCGAGTTCACCGCCAGCGGCGATGCGGACGACCTGGACGGCATGCGCCTGTTCGCCGTGGCCTACCTGCGCCACGAGCAGGACCTGGACCTGCAGGCCTTCGCGGTGCGCTTCGACCACTATTACCTGGAATCGAGCCTTTACACGAGCGGCAAGGTCGACGCGGTGGTGCAGCGCCTGCGCGATGCCGGCAAGACCTACGAGCACGACGGCGCGCTGTGGCTCAAGTCCACCGAGTACGGCGACGACAAGGACCGCGTCATGCGCAAGGGCGACGGGTCGTACACCTACTTCGTGCCGGACGTCGCCTATCACATCACCAAGTGGGAGCGCGGCTTCACCAAGGTGGTGAACATCCAGGGCACCGACCACCACGGCACCATCGCGCGGGTGCGCGCCGGCCTGCAGGCCGCGGGCGTGGGCATTCCCGAGGGCTACCCGGACTACGTGCTGCACACCATGGTGCGCGTGATGCGCGGCGGCGAGGAGGTCAAGATCTCCAAGCGCGCCGGCAGCTACGTGACCCTGCGCGACCTGATCGAGTGGACCAGCAAGGACGCGGTGCGCTTCTTCCTGCTGTCCCGCAAGCCGGACACCGAGTACGTGTTCGACGTCGACCTGGCGCTGGCGCAGAACAACGACAACCCGGTGTACTACGTGCAGTACGCCCATGCCCGCATCTGCTCGGTGCTGGCCGCCTGGGGCGGCGACCCGGCAACGCTTTCGCGGGCCGACCTGTCCTCCCTGGAGCACCCGGCCGCGTTGAACCTGATGCTGCAGCTGGCGCGCTACCCGGAGATGCTCACCGCCGCGGCGACCGATTTCGCGCCGCACGACGTCACCTTCTACCTGCGCGAGCTGGCCGCGGCGTACCACAGCTACTACGACAGCGAGCGGATCTTGGTGGACGACGACAAGCTGAAGACGGCGCGGCTGGCGCTGGTGGCCGCCGTCGCGCAGGTATTGCACAATGGACTGGCTGTGCTGGGCGTCGGTGCCCCGCAGAAGATGTGAGCATGAAACACAAGCAAAGCGGCAACACCCTCGTGGGCGTCATCATCGGCGTGGTCATCGGCCTCGCCGCCGCCCTGGCGGTGGCGGTGTACGTGACCAAGGTCCCGGTGCCTTTCCTGAACAAGGGCCCCAGCCGGTCCGCGGAGCAGGACGCGGCGGAGTCGCGCAAGAACCAGAACTGGGATCCGAACGCGCCCCTGTACGGCAAGAACCCGGCCAAGGCCCTGCCGCCGGCGCCCGGCGTGACCGCCACGCCGCCGGGGGCGAAAGCCTCCGAGCCGGCCAGGGACAAGGAAGTGGCCAAGGCCGACAGCAGGGACAAGGCGCCCGACGCCCCGGCGGTGACCGGCCGCCCCGCGCCGGCGGACCCGCTGGGCGAACTGGCCGCGGCGCGCGCCGGCGGCGGCGGCAGCGACCCCTTCTTCTATTTCGTGCAGGCGGGCGCCTTCCGCACGGCGGAGGACGCCGAAGCGCAGCGCGCCAAGCTGTCCCTCATGGGCATCGAAGCCAAGGTGACCGAGCGCGAGCAGTCCGGCCGCCAGGTGTACCGGGTGCGCGTGGGCCCCTTCAACAGCAAGGACGACGCCGACCGGCAGAAGGAAAGGCTGGACGCCGGCGGCTTCGACACGGCCCTGGTGCGGGTCCAGCGGTAGCCGGGGGCCTCCCGGCGGCCGGAACCATCCCGCAGGCCGCCGGCTCAGAGCCTCTTCAAGGAGAAACAAGCAATGAATCGACGCGAGTTTTCGGCCGCCGCGGCCACCGTCCTGGGCGCCGCGGCACTGGGAATGCCCGGCCTGGCGCTGGCCCAGCGCCGGCCCCAGGAGGGCAAGGACTACCGCGAGCTCGCCAAGCGGGTGCCGGTGGAAGCGCCGGCCGGCAAGATCGAGGTGATCGAGTTCTTCTGGTACAGCTGCCCCCACTGCAACGCCTTCGAGCCCAAGCTCGCCGCCTGGCTGAAGACCGCGCCCGCGGACATCTCCTTCCGCCGCGTGCCGGTGGCCTTCCGCGACGACTTCGTGCCGCAGCAGCGCCTGTTCTACACGCTGGAAGCCATGGGCAAGGTCGACGAGATGCACGGCAAGGTGTTCCATGAAATCCACGTGAACCGGCGCCCGACCGACCGCTCCGAGGCGATCGTCGCCTTCGCGGAGAAGAACGGGCTGGACCGCGCCCGCTTCGTGGACCTTTACAACTCGCCCGACGTGTCGGCCAAGTCGCGCCGCGCCGCGCAGCTGCAGGACCTGTACCAGGTCGACGGCGTGCCCGCGATGGGCGTGGCCGGCCGCTACTACACCGACGCCACCCTGACCGGCAGCATGGACCGCGCACTGCAGGTGGTCGACTACCTGATCGGCGAAGAGCGCAGGAGCAGATAGCCGCCCCGCGTCAAGCCGCGCGCATTGGCCGTGCGGCGCACCCGGAAAAAGCCCGCGCGATGCGGGCTTTTGCGTTTGCGGTGGCTACAATCCGAGCAAGATTCGTGCCTTTATGAAGAACACCACCGCCTTCCTTTCGCTCGCGCTCGCCTTTCTCATGGCGGCCGGCCCGGCCGGGGCCGAGAAGGCCGATCGCACCAAGCCCATGAATGTCGAGGCGGACACCCTGCGCTACGACGACCTGCAGCAGACCAGCGTCTTCACCGGCAAGGTCGTGGTCACCAAGGGCTCGATCGTGATCCGCGGCGCCAAGATGACCGTCAAGCAGGACCCCGAGGGCTACCAGTTCGGCGTGGTCACGGCCGAACCGGGCAAGCAGGCCTTCTTCCGGCAAAAGCGCGACGGCGTGGATGAATTCATCGAAGGCGAGGCCGAGACCATCGAGTACGACGGCCGCGCCGACCGCGTGAAGTTCATCGGCCGCGCCGAGATGCGTCGCCTGCGCGGCACCGTCGTGAACGACGAAACCACCGGTGCCGTCATCACCTACGACAACACCAACGACCAGTTCACCGTGGAAGGCGGCGGCGGCACGGCCGCCACCCCGTCGAATCCGGGGGGCCGCGTGCGCGCCACGCTCGCGCCGCGCTCGAGCGCGTCCGCCCCGGCC
>JALHLO010000101.1 GCA_022844525.1 Ramlibacter sp. | reverse complement strand
TCCGGCTGGCGCTCGCCCCGCGGCATGCCGATCGCGACCGGGGTCGCCGCGCCGAGCGTCGTGGCCGGCGCCATCGCCGCCACGTGCGCCGCATAGAGGATGTAGGTCCCGGCGCTGGCGGCACGCGCGCCCTCCGGACTGACGTACACGGCCACCGGCACGCGGGCCGCGAGGATCGCCTGGATCACCTGGCGCATCGAGGTGTCCAGGCCGCCCGGCGTGTCCAGCCTGATCACCACCAGCGGCGCGCCGGCGGCTTCGGCCCGGGCGATGCCTCGCAGCATGTAGCTGGCGCTGGCGGGGCCGATCGCATCCTGCACCTCCAGCACCAGCACCGGTGCAGCTCCCCATGCGCCGCAGGCGGCTCCCAGCAGCCAGGCAAGAACCAGGCGCCGCAGCCAACCGGCCGCGCGCGGCTGCGCGGTGCGTGGCGTCGGCAAGGCAGGGATGGACATGGCCGATGGCCGCACGGTACCCCTTTTTGAGCGCGCGCGGGAAGCTATTGGCCTGCCGCCGCGAACCGGAGACCCAGCGCCAGCAGGCCCCCGCCGAGCAGCAGGCAGGCCGCGCACGGCAGCAGCGTCCCGCGCGGGATCTCCGCCTCCCGCCCGGTCGCCTGCACGGTGGCCGCGCCCGCCACGATGTTGTGGGGGCACACGATGTTGCCGACGGCCGCACCGCAGTTCTGGGCGGCCACCACCCACGTGACGGCGAGGCCCAGGGCCTGCGCGGCCTGTGCCTGCAAGGAGGTGAAGAGCACGTTGGATGCCGTGGCCGAACCCGTGAAGCGGCGCCAGACCGAAGCACACGCGCCGGGCGCCAGGGGGCCCAGCCCGCTGAAGAGCCTCCCGGCGCGCCATGCTGCGGCCCCGCCGCGAGCCTGGCGCGGCGAAGGCATCATTGGCGCATGCGCAACTGGATCCGCAACCGCATGCCCTCCGAGGAAAGCCTGCGCACCCGCCGCGGGCTGCGCTGGCTGGCGCCGTTGCTCGGGCGGCGCTGGCTCTGGCACCCGAACCGGCGCCGGGTCGCCATCGGTGCGGGCATCGGCGTCTTCTGCGGCCTGCTGATCCCGCTGGCGCAGATCGCCGGCGCGGCCATGCTGGCGCTGCTGCTGAGGGCGAACCTGCCGGTGGCCGCCATCGCCACGCTGGTGTCCAACCCGCTCACGTATGCACCGATCTTCGTGCTGGCCTACCGCACCGGCTCCGCGCTCCTGGGCGAGCAGCCCCGGCCGGACACGGCGCAGGCCCTGGCCGAGGCCGCCAGCGAGCCGGCGCCGGCCACGCCCGGCGAGGAGCCGGGCTGGATCGAACGCGCCCGCGCGGTCGGCAAGCCCTTGTTCCTGGGCCTGGCGGTGTTCGCGACGGCCGGCGGAGTGCTGGCCTGGGCGCTGGTGCACGTCGCCTGGACGCTGGCGGTGCGGCTGAAGCGGCGGCGCAGGCGGCGCCGGACCTGATCGCGCGAAGTTCGAGCGTCAGGCGATGAAGGCCTCCGCCGGCTGCGGCATGCCGACCGTGGTCACCGGCACCAGCTGGGCCACGCCGTACAGGCCGTCGGTGAAGCTGACGTATTCGACTTCGAGCAGCAGGTCGACGCCGTCGCGCTGGGGCGTGCGGTCCGCGATCACGTACTGCCCGCTCGCGCCGTCCCAGCCGATGTCGTACTCCCAGGAGGCGCCGCTGAAGGTCGCGACGTCCATGCCGTCGCCGCCCCCGAGCGTGTCGCTGCCGCCGCCGCCTTGCAGCAGGTCGTCGCCCGCGCCCCCCTCCAGGAGGTCATTGCCGTCCATGCCGTACAGCAAGTCGTTGCCGTCCATGCCGAGGATGGTGTCGGCGCCGAAGGTGCCGGCCAGGTAGTCGCCGTACTCGGTGCCGATCACCTGCTGCCCGCCGCCGCCGGGGACCAGGTCGCCGATGTTGCGCAGGCCGTCGTAGAAGGACAGCGACTCGACGCCGGAGAGGGTGTCGATGCCGTCGCGGCCGGCGACGCGGTCGGCCACGGTGTAGCGGCCGGTCAGCGCGTCGAAGCTCACGTCGTACTCCGAACTGTGGCCGCTGTAGCCCGCCGTGTCGTAGCCGCTTCCGCCGTCGATCATGTCGTTGCCGCCGGACCCGGTGGCGAAGTCGTCGCCGCCTTCGCCAAAGAACAGGTCGTCGCCCTCCATGCCGCGCATGGTGTCCCAGCCGTCCATGCCGTAGAAGGTGTCGGCGCCGGGGCTGCCGATCAGGTAGTCGTTGCCGTAGCTGCCGTAGTAGGTCTGGCCCGGCCAGCTGCCGCCGACCAGGCTGGCGATGTCGCGCGTGCCGTCGTAGAAGCTGACGAACTCGACGCCGGTGAGCGTGTCGGTGCCGTTGCGGCCGAACTGCTGGTCCGCGAAGGTGTACTGGTTGGTCGCCGCGTCCCAGCTGACGGTGAATTCGTACGAGTAACCGGCGAAGGAAGCCGTGTCCGTGCCTTCGCCGCCGTCGATGAAGTCGTTGCCGGCGTGGCCGTCGATCCAGTCGTCGCCGGCGTCGCCGTAGACGGCGTCGTCCGACTCGCGGGCGTACAGCCAGTCGTTGCCCGCGCCGCCGTGGATCTGGTCGTAGCCGGTGCTGCCGTAGAGGCTGTCGTCCCACTCGGTGCCCGCCAGCACCACGCCTTCGCCGGCGCCGGCCACCAGGTTGCTCCAGTCCCGGTAGCCGTCCTGGAAGCGCACGTACTCGACCCGCGCCATCGTGTCGACGCCATCGCGGTCCCACATGCGGTCCGCGATCGTGTAGTAGCGGCCCAGGGCGTCCCAGCTGATGTCGTACTCCCAGCTGTTGCCGCTGAATTCCGCGAAGTCCCAGTCGCCCGCACCGCCATCCAGCACGTCGTTGCCGCTGCCGCCCGACAGCACGTCGTCGTCCCCGCCGCCGTCGAGGAAGTCGTTCGCGCCGAGGCCGTGGAGATGGTCGGCGCCCATGCCGCCGTACAGACCGTCGTAGCCCATGCTGCCGTACAGCCAGTCCTGGCCGGCCGTGCCGACGATGACCAGGCCGTCGCCGGTGCCCGGCACCAGGTTGCCCCAGTCGCGGGTGCCGTCGGCGAACTGGAAGAAGTCGACGGTCTGCAGGGTGTCGGTACCGTCGCGGTCCCACATGCGGTCGGCAACGGTGTACTGGCGCGCCTGGGCATCCCAGCTGATGTCGTACTCCCAGCTGTTGCCGCTGAAGCGGGCCGTGTCGGAGCCGCTGCCGCCGCTGATGCGGTCGTTGCCGTGGCCGCCCTCGAGCCAGTCGTTGCCCTCGCCGCCGTCGAGCACGTCGTCGGCCATGTAGCCGGCCAGCAGGTCATTGCCGTCGCCGCCCCGCAGGACGTCGTAGCCGAGGCTTCCGGTCAGATAGTCGTCGGCCGCGGTCCCGATGCGGGTCACGCCGTCACCCTCGCCGGGGACCAGGTTGCCCCAGTGGCGCTGCTGGTCGGCGAAGGCGAAGTTCTCGACGTCGCGCACGACGTCGACGCCGTCGCGGTTCCACATCCGGTCGGCGACCGTGTACTGGCGGTTCGCCGCGTCCCAGCTGATGTCGTAGTCCCAGATGGAGCCGCTGAAGCGCACGATGTCGTTGTCGGCGCCGCCGTCGATGCGGTCGTTGCCCGCGCCGCCTTCCAGCAGGTCGGAGCCCGCGCCGCCTTCGAGGACGTCGTCCGCGCCGAATCCCAGGAGGGTGTCCTCGCCGCCGAGGCCCTGCAGGAGGTCGTAGCCCATGCTGCCGTACAGGGTGTCGTAGCCGTCGGTCCCGACCGCCGTGACACCTTCACCCATGCCCGGCACCAGGTTGCTCCAGTCGCGCATGCCGTCCTGGAACTGGAACATCTCCACGCCGGACACCGTGTCGGTGCCGTCGCGGCTGGCGTAGTACGGGTAGGAGCCGGGGGTGTTGTCGGTGACCGTGTACTGGCGCGTCTCCGCATCCCAGGTGATGCTGTACTCCCAGCTCCAGCCGCTGAAGCGCACGGTGTCCCAGCCCTCGCCGCCCACGATGCGGTCGTTGCCGCCGCCGCCTTCGAGCATGTCGTTGCCGTTGCCGCCGTCCAGGAGGTCGTCCGCGGTGAACCCGAACAGCACGTCCTGGCCGTCGCCGCCTTGCAGCGTGTCGTAACCCATGCTGCCGTACAGGGCGTCGTCTGCCTCGGTGCCCACGGCCACGATGCCGTCGCCTTGGCCCGGCACCAGGTTGCTCCAGTCGCGCGTGCCGTCCTGGAACTGGAACATCTCGACGCCGCTGACCGTGTCGGTGCCGTCGCGGCTGGCGTAGTACGGGTAGGAGCCGGGCGCGTTGTCGGTGACCGTGTACTGGCGCGTGGCCGCGTCCCAGGTGATGCTGTACTCCCAGCTCCAGCCGCTGAAGCGCACGGTGTCCCAGCCCTCGCCGCCCACGATGCGATCGTTGCCGCCACCGCCTTCGAGCATGTCGTTGCCGTTGCCACCGTGCAGAAGGTCGTCCGCGGTGAACCCGAACAGCACGTCCTGGCCGTCGCCGCCTTGCAGCGTGTCGTAACCCATGCTGCCGTACAGGGCGTCGTCGGCCTCGGTGCCCACGGCCACGATGCCGTCGCCTTGGCCCGGCACCAGGTTGCTCCAGTCGCGCGTGCCGTCCTGGAACTGGAACATCTCGACGCCGCTGACCGTGTCGGTGCCGTCGCGGCTGGCGTAGTACGGGTAGGAGCCGGGCGCGTTGTCGGTGACCGTGTACTGGCGCGTGGCCGCGTCCCAGGTGATGCTGTACTCCCAGCTCCAGCCGCTGAAGCGCACGGTGTCCCAGCCCTCGCCGCCCACGATGCGATCGTTGCCGCCACCGCCTTCGAGCATGTCGTTGCCGTTGCCACCGTGCAGAAGGTCGTCCGCGGTGAACCCGAACAGCACGTCCTGGCCGTCGCCGCCTTGCAGCGTGTCGTAACCCATGCTGCCGTACAGGGCGTCGTCGGCCTCGGTGCCCACGGCCACGATGCCGTCGCCTTGGCCCGGCACCAGGTTGCTCCAGTCGCGCACGCCGTCCTGGAACTGGAACATCTCGACGCCGCTGACCGTGTCGGTGCCGTCGCGGCTGGCGTAGTACGGATAGGAGCCGGGGGTGTTGTCGGTGACCGTGTACTGGCGCGTCTCCACATCCCAGGTGATGCTGTACTCCCAGCTCCAGCCGCTGAAGCGCACCGTGTCCCAGCCCTCGCCGCCCACGATGCGGTCGTTGCCGCCGCCGCCTTCGAGCATGTCGTTGCCGTTGCCACCGTCCAGGAGGTCGTCCGCGGTGAACCCGAACAGCACGTCCTGGCCGTCGCCGCCTTGCAGCGTGTCGTAACCCATGCTGCCGTACAGGGCGTCGTCTGCCTCGGTGCCCACGGCCACGATGCCGTCGCCTTGGCCCGGCACCAGGTTGCTCCAGTCGCGCGTGCCGTCCTGGAACTGGAACATCTCCACGCCGGACACCGTGTCGGTGCCGTCGCGTTGCGGATAGCTGCTGTCGGCGACGGTGTACTGCCGCGTCGCCGCGTCCCACGTGATGCTGTACTCCCAGCTGGAGCCGCTGAAACGCACGGTGTCCCAGCCCTCGCCGCCGACGATGGTGTCGTTGCCGCCGCCGCCTTCGAGCATGTCGTTGCCGGCCCCGCCGTCGAGCGTGTCGTAGCCGACGTTGCCCGCCAGGAGATCGTCGCCCGCGGTTCCGGTGAGCTGTTCGCCGTCGCCCTGCCCCAGGCCGATGTCGGAGATCGCGCGCTGGCCGTCCGCGAACGCGAAGTATTCGACTCCATTCACGGTGTCGGTGCCGTCACGCCCCGCAACCTGGTCGACCACCGTGTACTTGCGCGCGTTCGCGTCCCAGGTGATCCGGTAATCGAGGAAGTTGCCGCTGAAGCGCGCGGTATCGGTTCCGCTGCCGCCGGCCAGCGTGTCGTCGGCCTGGCGGCCTTCCAGCAGGTCGTTGCCGGCGCCGCCGTCCAGGCTGTCGTAGCCGAGGCCACCCGTGAGCTGGTCGTCGCCGGCCGTGCCGGTGAGGACCAGGCCGTCGCCCGTGCCTTCGACCAGGTTCGCGATCGACCGCACGCCATCGGCAAAGCGGAAATACTCGACGCCCGAAACGCGGTCGATCCCGTCGCGGCCCAAGCGGTCGACGATGCGGTACTGGCGCGCCGCGCTGTCCCAGGTGATGGTGTAGTCCAGGAAGCTCCCGCGAAAGCGCGCGGTGTCCACACCCGCGCCGCCGTCGATCACGTCGTTGCCGCCGCCCCCGTACAAGGTATCGTTGCCGCCGTTGCCGCGGATGGTGTCCGCGCCCCCCGTGCCGTTGATCGTGTCGTTCCCCGCCGTGCCCTGGTAGCTGGCCATCCTCTTCCTCCTGGATCCTTATCGCGCCAGTCTCGCCTTGAATCGAATCCTGACGCAACCGCCCGAAAGGGAGATGTCGCAAAAAAGCCCCGGCACTTTTCGTCGCCGGGGCTGGTCGCGTGCGCGCGTTTACGCGCGCTTACATGTGCGGGGTCGTCGCGCGTCCGAAGACGCCGGCCTCAACCCTGCGCGGCCGCGAGCGCGGCGTTGAAGGTCTGGCTGGGACGCATCACGGCGGTGACCTTCTTGCGGTCCGGGAAGTAGTAGCCGCCGATGTCCACCGGCTTGCCCTGCACCGCATTGAGCTCCTCTACGATCTTCTGCTCATTGGCCGTGAGCGCCTTGGCCAGCGGCGCGAAGCGCGCCGCCAGTTCGGCGTCCTCGGTCTGCGCCGCCAGCGCCTGCGCCCAGTACAGCGTCAGGTAGAACTGGCTGCCGCGGTTGTCCAGCTGGCCGGTCCTGGGCGAGGGGTTCTTGTTGTTCTCCAGCAGCTTGCCGGTGGCCGCGTCCAGCGCCGTGGCCAGGATCTGCGCCTTCTTGTTGCCGGTCTTGATGCCCTCGTCTTCCAGGCTCACCGCCAGCGCGAGGAACTCGCCCAGCGAGTCCCAGCGCAGGTGGTTTTCCTCCACCAGCTGCTGCACGTGCTTGGGGGCCGAGCCGCCCGCGCCCGTCTCGTACATGCCGCCGCCGGCCATCAGCGGAACGATCGACAACATCTTGGCGCTAGTGCCCAGCTCCATGATGGGGAACAGGTCGGTCAGGTAGTCGCGCAGGATGTTGCCGGTGACGCTGATGGTGTCCAGCCCGCGGATCACGCGCTCCAGCGTGTAGCGCATGGCGCGCACCTGGCTCATGATCTGGATGTCCAGGCCCTTGGTGTCGTGGTCCTTCAGGTAGGTGCGCACCTTCTTGATCAGCTCGTTCTCGTGCGGGCGGTACGGGTCCAGCCAGAACACGGCCGGCATGCCGGAATTGCGCGCGCGCGTCACCGCCAGCTTGACCCAGTCGCGGATCGCCGCGTCCTTGACCTGGCACATGCGCCAGATGTCGCCCTGCTCCACGTTCTGCGCCAGCAGCACTTCGCCGGTGGCCAGGTCGGTGATGTTGGCCACGCCGTCTTCCGGGATCTCGTAGGTCTTGTCGTGCGAGCCGTATTCCTCGGCCTGCTGCGCCATCAGGCCCACGTTGGGCACGGTGCCCATGGTGCGCGGGTCGAAGTTGCCGTGCCACTTGCAGAAGTTGATGATCTCCTGGTAGATGCGGGCGAAGGTCGACTCGGGCATCACGGCCTTGACGTCCTTCAGGCGGCCGTCGGCGCCGTACATCTTGCCGCCCTGGCGGATCATGGCCGGCATCGAGGCGTCGACGATGATGTCGTTGGGCGAGTGGAAGTTGGTGATGCCCTTGGCGGAGTCCACCATCGCCAGCTCGGGCCGGTGCTCCTGGCAGGCGTGCAGGTCGCGCTTGATCTCGTCCTGCTGCGACTGCGGCAGCGTGGCGATCTTGTCGTACAGGTTGGCCATGCCGTTGTTCACGTTCACGCCCAGCTCGTCGAACAGCTTGCCGTGCTTCTCGAAGGCTTCCTTGTAGAACATGCGCACGCAGTGGCCGAACACGATGGGGTGCGACACCTTCATCATGGTGGCCTTCACGTGCAGCGAGAACATCACGCCGGTGTTCTTCGCGTCCTCGATCTGCTGCTCGTAGAAGGCCAGCAGGGCCTTCTTGCTCATGAACATGGAGTCGATGATCTCGCCGGCCAGCAGCGACACCTTGGGCTTGAGCACGATGGTCTTGCCGGACTTCGTGACCAGTTCCATCTTGACGTCGCGCGCCTTGTCGAGCGTCATCGACTTCTCGCCGTGGTAGAAGTCGCCGTGCGTCATGTGCGACACGTGCGTGCGCGAAGCGGGGCTCCACTCGGCCATGCTGTGCGGGTTCTTGCGGGCGTACTCCTTGACCGCCTTGGGCGCGCGGCGGTCGGAGTTGCCCTCGCGCAGCACCGGGTTCACCGCCGAGCCCAGCACCTTGGCGTAGCGCTGGCGGATCGCCTTCTCTTCGTCGGTCTTCGGGTTCTCGGGGTACTCGGGAACCATGTAGCCGCGCGCGCGCAGTTCGCGCACGGCCGCCACCAGCTGGTTCTGCGAAGCGCTGATGTTGGGCAGCTTGATGATGTTGGCATCGGGCTGCAGCGTCTTCTTGCCCAGCTCCGCCAGGGTGTTGGGCACCTTCTGGTCGTCGGTCAGGAAGTCCCCGAATTCGCCCAGGATGCGGTTGGCCACGGAGATGTCGCTCTCGATCACCTCGATGCCGGCCGCCGCGGCGAACGTGCGCACGATGGGCAGGAAGGAGTGCGTCGCCAGGTACGGCGCTTCGTCGGTGAGCGTGTAGATGATCTTGGAACGGTCGGCAGCCAAGTTTTTGTCTCTCAGGAAGGTTGGTTGGGAACGGCGGGCGCCACGATGCGAGCCCGCATTTTAGGCTGTGGAACCTTACGGGATTCCTGCCGGGGGTGTGGGGAAGCCGTCTTCGGGCGCCGCTGACCTTTGGGCCGGACCGGGATGGGACTGTCCGCCTCGGCGAAGTAAAGGAGGAGGTGCGGCCTTCAGGCCGCGCCGGGGGACATTCGCAGAGGCGGACAGTCCCGCCCCGGCCCGGCCCGGAGGGCAGCGGGCCGAAGACACGCGCCGATCACATGTTCTCGATCATCACCTGACCGAAACCGGAGCACGACACCTGCGTCGCGCCTTCCATCAAGCGCGCGAAGTCGTACGTCACCTTCTTCGACAGGATGGATTTCTCCAGCGAGCTGATGATCAGGTCCGCCGCCTTGGTCCAGCCCATGTGGCGCAGCATCATCTCCGCCGAGAGGATCTCGGAGCCCGGATTGACGTAGTCCTTGCCCGCGTACTTGGGCGCCGTGCCGTGGGTGGCCTCGAACATGGCGACCGAGTCGCTCATGTTGGCGCCCGGGGCGATGCCGATGCCGCCGACCTGCGCGGCCAGGGCGTCGGAGATGTAGTCGCCGTTGAGGTTCAGCGTGGCCACCACGCTGTACTCCGCCGGCCGCAGCAGGATCTGCTGCAGGAAGGCATCGGCGATCGCGTCCTTGACGACGATGTCCTTGCCCGTCTTCGGGTTCCTGAACTTGCACCACGGGCCGCCGTCGATCTCCACGGCGCCGAACTCCCTCTTGGCCAGCGCGTAGGACCAGTCACGGAAGCCGCCTTCCGTGAACTTCATGATGTTGCCCTTGTGCACGATGGTCACGCTGGGCTTGTCGTTGTCGATCGCGTACTGGAAGGCCTTGCGCACCAGGCGCTCGGTGCCCTCGATCGACACCGGCTTGATGCCGATGGCAGAGGTGGCCGGGAAGCGGATCTTCCTGACGCCCAGCTCCTTGGTCAGGAAGTCGATGACCTTGCGTGCCTTGTCGGTGTTGGCCTCGTACTCGATGCCGGCGTAGATGTCCTCCGAGTTCTCGCGGAAGATCACCATGTTGGTCTTCTCGGGCTCCTTCAGCGGCGAGGGCACGCCCTTGAAGTACTGGATGGGGCGCAGGCAGACGTACAGGTCCAGCTCCTGGCGCAGCGCGACGTTCAGCGAGCGGATGCCGCCGCCCACGGGGGTGGTCAGCGGGCCCTTGATCGACACCACGTACTCGCGCGAGGCCGCCAGGGTCTCGTCGGGCAGCCAGACGTCGGGGCCGTAGACCCGGGTGGCCTTCTCGCCGGCGTACATCTCCATCCAGTGGATCTTCTTCTGGCCGCCGTAGGCCTTCTCCACCGCCGCATCCACCACCTTCAGCATCACCGGCGTGATGTCGACGCCCGTGCCGTCCCCCTCGATGTAGGGAATGATCGGCTGGTCCGGCACGCTGAGGGACATGTCGCCATTGACGGTGATCTTCTGGCCCTGCGAAGGAACCTTGATGTGCTGGTAAGCCATGGGGGGAAGCGTCTCCGGGGGAGGGGGAAGGTTCGGACGTGCCCCGCCACGGCCTGCGGGCCGCG
This sequence comes from Ramlibacter sp., assembly GCA_022844525.1. Lineage (GTDB taxonomy): Bacteria > Pseudomonadota > Gammaproteobacteria > Burkholderiales > Burkholderiaceae_C > Ramlibacter. The sequence continues at coordinate 2,819 of JALHLO010000101.1, read as the reverse complement.
GCGGAACCCGGGGAATTCTAGCCCCCAAACTGTCGCCCCCCTTTCAGCTACCCCCGGTTGCACGCGCGCTGTCAACCGGTCCCGCCACTGCCGCGTTGGCGGGAGGTCTGACAGTTTCGTTAGGCATTTTTCAAAACGATCCGACCTGAAGGAAATATCCATGTCCAAGCTGCTCGCCACCCTCGTCGCCGGCCTGTTCTCCGCCGCCGTGTTCGCCCAGGCCACGCCCGCCACCCCGGCGACCCCCGCCACGCCGGCCGCCAAGGCCGAAGTGAAGGCCGCCGCCCCGGCCGCCAAGGCCGAAGCCAAGGCCGAAGCGAAGAAGGAAGTGAAGGCCGAAGCCAAGGCCGAGAAGAAGGAAGAGAAGGCCGCCGCCAAGACGGAAAAGAAGGCCAAGGTTGCCAAGAAGGCCGCCGCCAAGAAGGAAGAAGCCAAGAAGGAAGAGAAGAAGTCGTAATTCGACCGCTTCGGTTTCCCGGAAAGGCCGCCTGCGGGCGGCTTTTTCCATGGGCGCTCCGTGATTACCCTGATCCCGCCGCGCGCGGCTCGTGTCAACCGTGGTCTCCTACGTCCCGTTACGGATGGGCCGCCCGGTTGACCGGGAGGTGAGAACCCCCGAGCAACCTTGAAAGGACCCTTCCCATGAACAAGCTGCTGGCCGCCCTGGTCGCGTCCCTCTTCGCCGTTTCCACCGCCTTCGCCGCGTCCCACGCCGGCGCCCCCATGGCCGGCGCCTCCGGTGCCAAGGCCGAAGCGAAGGCCGAGAAGAAGGAAGCCAAGAAGGACGCCAAGGCTGACAAGAAGGTCGCCAAGAAGTCCACCAAGAAGGCGGCCGCCAAGACGGAAAAGAAGTGAGCTCCTGAGTTCGTCCGGACGATGCCCGCCCCGCGCGGGCATTTTTCTGGGCTCGCCGACAATACGCCCATGAAGAAGTACATCGCCCTCGCCGCGGCCCTGGTGGCCTTCGCGGCGTTCGCCCAGGAACCGCAGACGAACCTGCCGCGCGTGAAGCTGCGCGCCGGCATGCACGTGATCGACGCGCAGGTCGCCGCCACCCCCGAGCAGCGCATGACCGGCCTGATGTTCCGCAGGGACATGCCGCAGCACGAGGGCATGCTCTTCGTCTTCGACCACGAGGCCCAGCAGTGCTTCTGGATGAAGGACACGATCCTGCCGCTCGCGATCGCCTTCGTCGCCACCGACGGCACGATCGTCAACATCGACGAGATGAAGCCGCAGACGCTGGACTCGCACTGCTCGCACAAGCCCGTGCGCTACGTGCTGGAGATGAACAAGGGCTGGTTCGCGAAGAAGGGGATCAAGGCGGGCGCGAAGCTGCAAGGGCCGCCGTTCCGGTGACGCCGCACGCAGGCTGGCGGTGAGCCCGCACGCGAACCCCAGCAAAAAGGGCCGCGTGAGCGGCCCTTTTTCATTGGCAGCCGCGAATCAGGCGAAGTTCTTCGCCGCGAATTCCCAGTTCACCAGCTTGTCGAGGAAGGTCTCGACGAACTTCGGGCGCAGGTTGCGGTAGTCGATGTAGTACGCGTGCTCCCACACGTCCACGGTCATCAGCGCCTTGTCGGCGGTGGTGAGCGGCGTGCCGGCGGCGCCGGTGTTGACGATGTCGACGCTGCCGTCGGGCTTCTTCACCAGCCAGGTCCAGCCGGAGCCGAAATTGCCCACGGCGGACTTGACGAAGGCCTCGCGGAAGGCCTGGTAGCTGCCCCACTTGGCGTTGATCGCCTGCGCCAGCGCGCCGGTGGGCTCGCCGCCGCCGGCGGGCTTCATGCAGTTCCAGAAGAAGGTGTGGTTCCACACCTGCGCGGAGTTGTTGTAGATCGCGCCCGAGGACTTCTTGATGATGTCCTCCAGCGGCATGTTCTCGAACTCGGTGCCCTTCTGCAGGTTGTTCAGGTTCACCACGTACGCGTTGTGGTGCTTGCCGTGGTGGTACTCCAGCGTCTCGCGCGAGTAGTGCGGGGCCAGCGCGTCGATCGGGTACGGCAGGGGGGGCAGGACGTGTTCCATCTTCTTCCTCGGTGGTTTGTGGTTCGAACGAGCCGATTCTAGGGACGATTGGCGCTGCCGGGCGCCACGCGCAGATCAACCTCGCCGTCCGCAAGGGCGGCACGCACCGCCTGCCCGGCATGGGCCTGGCGCACGCTGGTGATGGGGTGGCCGGAAGCCGCATCGGTCAGCAGCGCATAGCCCCTCTGCAGCACCAGCCGCGGGTCGAGCAGCTGCAGGCGCATCTCGATGCGCTCGCACTGGCGCGCGGCACGTTCGATGCGCTGCGTGGCGCCCGCGCGCAAGGCGTCGCGCGTGCCCGCCAGTTCCTCCTGCGCCCTGCGCAGCCGTGTGGCCAGCGCCTGGCGCAGCCGCTGCGCCTGCCGCTCGATGCGCAGGTGCTGCTGGGCCGTGCGCGACGAAGGCCGGCCGAGATGTGCCGCGGCCTGGTCGAGGCGCTGGCGCGCGCGGTCGATGCGGCGCAAGGCCGCCTGCTGCAGCCGGTCGTGCACCATGCCCAGCGCCGCCAGCCAGGTCTCGCGCGGCTGGGCCGCGAGTTCCGCGGCGGCGGTCGGCGTGGGCGCGCGCACGTCCGCGCAGAAGTCGGCGATGGTGAAGTCGGTCTCGTGCCCCACGCCGCTCACCAGCGGCACGGGCGAAGCGACGATGGTGCGCGCGAGCTGTTCGTCGTTGAAGGCCCAGAGGTCCTCCATGGAGCCGCCGCCGCGCACGAGCAGGATCACGTCGATGCGGCCGCCTTCGGCCAGCCGGTACAGCGCCTGCAGCGCGGCGACCAGCTCGCCCGGCGCCTG
>JALHLO010000100.1 GCA_022844525.1 Ramlibacter sp. | reverse complement strand
CGGAGCCGCTGTCGCCGCCGGCGCCGCAGGCGGGCAGCCGCGTGCGCTTCGAGGCGGTGCGCTTCCACTATCCGTCGCGACCGGCCACGGCGGCGCTCAGCGACTTCTCGCTGGACGTGGCGCCGGGCGAGACGGTGGCCCTGGTCGGCCCGAGCGGCGCGGGCAAGACCACCGTGTTCCAGCTGCTGCTGCGCTTCTACGACCCGCAGGAGGGGCACATCGCCGTGGACGGTGCGCCGGTGCGCGCGCTGCGGCTGCAGGACCTGCGCGAGCGCATCGGCCTGGTGCCGCAGGAGCCGGTGATCTTCTCGGCCTCGGCGCTGGAGAACATCCGCTACGGCAAGCCCGGTGCGGCCGACGAGGAAGTGCATGCGGCCGCGCGCGGCGCCTTCGCCGACGACTTCATCCGCGCGCTGCCGCAGGGCTACGACACCTTCCTGGGCGAGCGCGGCGTGCGCCTGTCGGGCGGCCAGCGCCAGCGCATCGCGATCGCGCGCGCCATGCTGAAGAACCCGCCGCTGCTGCTGCTGGACGAGGCAACCAGCGCGCTGGATGCGGAGAGCGAACGGATGGTGCAGGCGGCGCTGGAGTCGGCCATGCGCGACCGCACGACGCTGGTGATCGCCCACCGGCTGGCGACGATCCAGCAGGCCGACCGCATCGTGGTGCTGGACCACGGCAGGATCGTGGAGATGGGGCGGCACGAGGAGCTGATGGCCGCGGGCGGGGTCTATGCGCGGCTGGCGGGGCTGCAGTTCATGACCTGAGTGTCGGGGTTCGGGCTTCGCCGCTCACCCCGACCTACGGCCCCGGGATGCCCGGCGCCACCACCGGACCCGACATGGCGGCACGCTACTGCAGCGGCCCCTTCAGGCCCTTCGGGATCGGCAGCGGCAGCACGGAGATGCCTTCCTCCAGCAGCTCCCGCGTCTCCTCCCGGCTCGCCTGCCCGCGGATGCCGCGTTCCTCGGTCTCGCCGTAGTGGATCTTGCGCGCCTCTTCGGCGAAGCGCTCGCCGACGTCCTCCGTCTGCGTCATCACCTGCTTGACCAGCTGCATCCAGGCGGCCTGCAGCTGCTCGTTCGGCGCGGACATCACTTCCTGCTTCGCCCCGGGCTGCGCGGGCGGCGCGGGCTCGGCCGGCGGCTGCGCCGCGCCCAGGTTCAGGCGCGGGGCGCTCGGCAACTTGGTCACCTGCGCGTCGCCGCACAGCGGGCATTCCACCAGCCCGCGGGCCAGCTGGCCCTGGAAGTCGTCTTCGGAGGCGAACCAGCCCTCGAACCCGTGGGCATGGCTGCACTGGAGGCTGAGGACTTTCATGGATGGGAAGATGGGGACTGCCAGTCGAGTTTCCAGGTGCCGGCCAGCACGTTCTGGATCCAGATGGCGCAGGCGAGGGTCTTGGAGTCGACGATGCGGCCGTCGCGGCACCAGCCGGCGAACTCTTCGGGCGTGGCCGTGATGACCTCCAGGAACTCCCCCTGGTCCAGCCGCGCGCCCACATGGCGCAGGCCGCGGGCGAACCAGACCTGGATGGCCTCGTCCGAGTAGGCGACGGTGGGGTACATGGTGAAAGCGTACGCCCATTCGCGCGCCACGTAACCCGTTTCTTCCAGCAGTTCGCGCTGGCCGCAGGCCAGGGCGCCCTCGCCCGCGTCGAGCTTGCCCGCGGGGACCTCGACCATCACCTGGCGCGTGGGGTGGCGGTACTGCCGTTCCAGCACGATGCGGCCGTCGTCCAGCAGCGGCACCACCGCCACCGCGCCGGGATGCAGCACGTACTCGCGGCTGGCCGAACCGCCGTCGGGCAGCCGCACCTGGTCGCGGACCACGTGCAGGAAGTGGCCTTTCAGCAGTTCCTCGCGGGCGGTCGTGTGCTCGGTCAGGTGGCTGTCGTCGGCCATGGGAAGGGTGTTCAGTGCCGCGGCTTGAAGAGGTAGCGCCACACGAAGCCGGGGAAGGCGAAGGTGAGGAACAGCGTGCCGGTGATCGCGTAGAACTCCCAGCCCTGCGGCGCGATCTGCCCGGCGCGCTGTTCCAGCAGCAGGCCGATACCGCCGACCACGAAGTACAGGACCACCAGCTCGCCCAGGCGGATGCCCAGGTTCTTGCCGCGCGGGAGCGGCAGCACGCCGAACAGGCGGGTGGAGAGGAAAGGCAGGTTGGCGGCGCCGAAGGCCAGCACCAGCACCAGCCAGATGGAGGCCGTCTGCGTCACTGCATCGCCCGGCTCACGAGGCCAGCATCTTGACGATGGCCTGCGCGCACAGCGTCATCAGGCCACCGGGCAGGATGCCCAGGATCAGCACCAGGGCGCCGTTGATGGTCAGCACGATGCGCACGTCGGCCGGCGCCGCCACCGTGGTGGCGGTGATCGGCGCGTCGAAGTACATGACCTTCACCACGCGGATGTAGTAGAAGGCCGCCACCAGCGACATCAGCACCGCGAAGATCGCCAGGCCGATCGAGAAGGCGCTGCCCGAGGCGATCAGCGCCTGCAGCACCGCCAGCTTGGCGTAGAAGCCCACCATCGGCGGGATGCCGGCCAGCGAGAACAGGCAGATCGACATGATGGCGGCGTACAGCGGGCTGCGCTGGTTCAGGCCGGCCAAGTCCGAGATCTCCTCGCTCTCGAAGCCCTCGCGCGCCAGCAGCAGGATCACGCCGAAGCTCGCCAGCGTGGTCAGCACGTAGGTCACGATGTAGAACATCGCGGAGCTGTAGGCGTTGTTGGCGAAGGTGATCTCGCGGTTCACCACGCCGGCCAGCAGGCCCAGCAGCACGAAGCCCATCTGGCCGATGGTGGAGTAGGCCAGCATGCGCTTCAGGTTGGACTGGGCGATGGCGGCCAGGTTGCCGATGAACAGCGACGACACCGCCAGCACCACCAGCATCTGCTGCCAGTCGATGGCCAGCGGCAGCATGCCTTCCACCAGCAGGCGGATCGCGATCGCGAAGGCCGCCAGTTCCGGCGCCGAGCCGATCATGACCGTCACGGCCGTCGGCGCGCCCTGGTACACGTCCGGGATCCACATGTGGAAGGGCGCGGCGCCCAGCTTGAAGGCCAGGCCGGCGACGACGAACACCAGGCCGAACACCAGCACGTTGTGCTTGACCTGCGCGCCGTTGATCACCTTGAACACGGTGCCGATGTCCAGCGAGCCGGTGGCGCCGTAGATCATGGACAGGCCGTAGAGCAGGAAGCCGGAAGCCATCGCGCCCAGCACGAAGTACTTCATCGCCGCTTCGGTGGCCACCGTGTTGTCGCGGCGCAGGGCCACCAGGGCGTAGCTGGAGAGCGTCAGCAGTTCCAGGCCGAGGTACAGCACCAGGAAGTTGCTGCCCGAGATCATCACGAAGATGCCCAGCAGCGCGAACATGGCCAGCGTGAACATCTCGCCGCCGCGCAGCATGTCGCGGTCGGCGGCGTAGGGGCGGCCGTACACCAGGCACACCATCATCGCGATGGTGGAGAAGCACTTGAGCCAGTTGCCCATGGAGTCGCTGACCACCATGCGGTTGAAGCCGTAGGCGGTGCTGCCGTCGGCGGCCAGGTTGCCCGTGTAGAAGGCGACGACGGCCAGCGTGGCCATGGTCAGCCAGTAGGTGAGGTTGCGCAGCCGGCTCTTCACGCCCAGGTCCACCATGGCGATGACACAGGCCATCACCAGCAGGAAGATCTCGGGCGCCGCGACGGCGAGGCTCGTGTTGTCCATCATTTCTTTACTCCCGGCGTCACAGCTTGGAAGCCGACACGTGCTTCAGGAAACCGGCCACCGAGGCGTTCATCACGTCGGTGAAGGGTTTCGGGTGGATGCCCATGTAGAGCACGGCGACGGCCAGGATGCCCAGCATCAGGAACTCGCGGGCGTTGATGTCGGTGAGCGTGCGCACGTTGTCGTTGCCGATCGGGCCGAAGTACACGCGCTTGACCATCCACAAGGTGTAGGCGGCGCCCAGCACCAGCGAGGTGGCGGCCATCACCGCCAGCCAGAAGTTCACCTTGACCGCGGCCAGGATCACCATCCACTCACCCACGAAGCCGGCGGTGGCGGGCAGGCCGGAGTTGGCCATCGCGAACAGCACCGCGAAGGCGGCGAAGGTCGGCATGGTGTTGACCACGCCGCCGTAGTCGGCGATCTGGCGCGAGTGCACGCGGTCGTACAGCACGCCGATGCACAGGAACATGGCGGCCGAGACGAAGCCGTGCGCGATCATCATGACCAGGCCGCCGGAGACACCCAGGTCGTTGAAGATGAAGAAGCCGAGCGTGACGAAGCCCATGTGCGCCACGGACGAATAGGCCACCAGCTTCTTCATGTCCTGCTGCACCATCGCGACCAGGCCGACGTAGATCACGGCGATCAGCGACAGCGCGATCATCAGCCAGGCCCACTCGCGGGAGGCGTCGGGGGCGATCGGCATGGAGAAGCGCAGGAAGCCGTAGGCGCCCAGCTTCAGCATGATCGCGGCCAGCACGGCGGAGCCGCCGGTGGGCGCTTCCACGTGCACGTCGGGCAGCCAGGTGTGCACCGGGAACATCGGCACCTTCACCGCGAAGGCCGCGAAGAAGCCGAAGAACAGCAGCGTCTGCGCCAGCGAGGACAGCGGCAGCTTGTGCCAGGTGAGGATGTCGAAGCTGCCGCCGGACTTGGTGTACAGGAACACCAGCGCCACCAGCATCAGCAGCGAGCCCAGCAGCGTGTACAGGAAGAACTTGAAGGCCGCGTAGATCTTGTTCGGCCCGCCCCAGATGCCGATGATCAGGTACATCGGGATCAGCGTGGCTTCGAAGAACACGTAGAACAGCACGGCGTCGAGCGCGCAGAACACCCCGATCATCAGGCCCGACAGGATCAGGAAGGCGCCCATGTACTGGTTGACGCGCTCGGTGATCACTTCCCAGGCCGAGATCACCACCACCACGGTGATGAAGGCCGTCAGCAGCACGAACCAGAACGAGATGCCGTCCAGGCCCAGGTGGTAGTTGACGTTGAAGCGTTCGATCCAGGACGTCTTCTCGACGAACTGCATGCCCGCATTGGCGATGTCGAACTGGCCGTACAGCGGCAGCGTCACCAGGAAGCTGGCGATGGCGCCGATCAGCGCGATCCAGCGCACGGTGCGCGCCTGGTCGTCGCGGCCCATCGCCAGCAGGATGGCGCCGAAGACGATCGGCGTCCAGATCGCGAGGCTCAAGAGTCCCATCTTCATTGTTCTTGTCCCCTTACTTCCTGAGCCAGTCGCTGATCATCGGCCAGCTGACGAAGTACGTCATGAGCACCACCACGCCCACCAGCATGGCAAAGGCGTAGTGGTAGATGTAGCCCGACTGCACCCAGCGGATCACGCCGGCGAACCTGGCCACCAGCTTCGCGCTGCCGTTGACGAACACGCCTTCGATGATCCCCTGGTCGCCGCCCTTCCACAGGCCGTTGCCGAGGGCGCGCGCGGCCGGCGCGATCAGGCGTTCGTTGATCCAGTCCATGTAGTACTTGTTGTCCAGCAGCGTGTAGACCGGCTGGAACACGCGCTGGATGCGCGCCGGCAGCGCCGTGTTCTTCATGTACAGGTACCAGGCGAGCACCACGCCGGCCAGCGCCAGCCAGAACACGGGGGTCGTCAGGCCGTGCAGCGCCATCTGCACCGGGCCGTGGAAGGCCTTGGCCATCTCCGCCATCGCCGGGTGGCGGGCGGCGTCCACGAAGATCGAGTCCTTGAAGAACTCGCCGTACAGCATCGGCTGGATGGTGAGGAAGCCGATCACCACCGAGGGGATCGCCAGCAGCAGCAGCGGCACGGTGACCACCCAGGGCGATTCGTGCGGCTCGTGGGCGTCGTGTCCATGGCCGTGGCCATGGTCATCGGCGGCGTGGTCGTGCGCGTGCGCCTCCGGGTTCTGGTCGTAGCGTTCCTTGCCGTGGAAGACCAGGAAGTACATGCGGAAGGAGTAGAAGGCCGTGACGAACACGCCCGCCATCACCGCGAAGTAGGCGAAGCCGGCGCCGGGCAGCTTCGACAGGTGCACCGCCTCGATGATCGAGTCCTTGGAATAGAAGCCGGCGAACAGCGGCGTGCCGATCAGGGCCAGCGAGCCGAGCAGCGAGGTGATCCAGGTGATCGGCATGTACTTGCGCACGTTGCCCATCCAGCGGATGTCCTGGTTGTGGTGCATGCCGATGATCACCGAGCCGGCCGCCAGGAACAGCAGCGCCTTGAAGAAGGCGTGCGTCATCAGGTGGAACACCGCCACCGAGTAGGCCGAGGCGCCCAGCGCCACGGTCATGTACCCCAGCTGCGACAGGGTGGAGTACGCCACCACGCGCTTGATGTCGTTCTGGATGATGCCCAGGAAGCCCATGAACAGGGCCGTGATGGCGCCGATCACCAGAATGAAGGACAGCGCGGTGTCGGACAGCTCGAACAGCGGCGACATGCGCGCGACCATGAAGATGCCGGCCGTCACCATGGTGGCGGCGTGGATCAGCGCGGAGATCGGCGTCGGGCCTTCCATCGAGTCGGGCAGCCACACGTGCAGCGGGAACTGCGCGCTCTTGCCCATGGCGCCGATGAACAGGCAGATGCAGGTCACCGTGATGAGCATCCAGTCGGTGCCGTAGCCGAAGGCCAGCTTCGCGAACTCGGGCGCGCGGGCGAAGACCTCCGCGTAGTTCAGGCTGTTGGCGTAGGCGGCGATCAGGCCGATGCCCAGGATGAAGCCGAAGTCGCCGACCCGGTTGACCAGGAAGGCCTTGAGGTTGGCGAAGATCGCGGTCGGCTTGGTGTACCAGAAGCCGATCAGCAGGTAGGAAACGAGGCCCACCGCCTCCCAGCCGAAGAACAGCTGCAGGAAGTTGTTGCTCATGACCAGCATGAGCATCGAGAAGGTGAACAGCGAGATGTAGCCGAAGAAGCGGTTGTAGCCCTCGTCCTCCTCCATGTAGCCGATGGTGTAGATGTGCACCATCAGCGACACGAAGGTCACCACGCACATCATCATCGCCGTCAGGCCGTCGACCAGGAAGCCGATCTCCATCTTCAGCCCGCCCACGACCATCCATTCGTAGATGGTTTCGTTGAAGCGCGCCCCGTCGACGGCGACGCTCTTGAGCGTCATGGCCGACAGGATGAAGGCGACCAGCACCCCCAGGATGGTGAAGGTGTGCGACAGCCGGCGGCCGATCAGGTTGCCGCCGAGGGTGGTGCCGAAGACGCCCGCCAGGATCGCGCCGGCGAGCGGCGCGAGCGGAACGGCGAGCAGCGTCGCTGCGTTGAGGGTTGTAGCCATCGTTTCTTTCCCGCCCTGCGGGCATCAGCCCTTGAGGGCGTTCAGTTCTTCGACGTTGATGTTGTCTTTGTTGCGGAACAGCAGCACCAGGATCGCCAGCCCGATGGCGGACTCCGCCGCCGCCACCGTCAGGATGAAGAACACGAACACCTGTCCGTGCATGTCGCCCAGGTAGTAGGAGAACGCCACGAAGTTCATGTTGACCGCCAGCAGCATCAGCTCGATGGCCATCAGCAGCACGATCAGGTTGCGGCGGTTCAGGAAGATGCCGACCACCGACAGCGCGAACAGGATCGCGCCCAGCGTGAGGAAGTGTCCGAGGGTCAGGGTCATGCCTTGGTCTCCGCGGCGGCCGCGCCGGGCGCGGGCTCCGGTTGCGCCGGCCGCGACGGCGGCATCTTGATGATGCGCACGCGGTCGCGCGCCTTCACGCGCACCTGCTGCGACGGGTCGGTGTGCTTGGTGTCCTTGCGGGTGCGCAGGGTCAGCGCGATGGCGGCGATGATCGCCACCAGCAGGATCACGGCGGCGATTTCCAGCGGATACAGGTACTCGGTGTACAGCAGCCGGCCCAGCTCCTTGGTGTTGGAATACTGCTGGACGACCGGCGCGCCGGACTGCGTGGTGGCGGTGACGGCCGTGGCCGCCGACTGCATCGCCCGCGGTTCCTCGGTCGGGCGGAAGCCGCCCATCAGCACCGCGGCCATTTCCAGGGCGATCAGCGCGCCGATGGTGGCCGCGATCGGGAAGTGCTTCCAGAAGCCGGCGCGCAGCGCGTCGACATCGACGTCCAGCATCATCACGACGAACAGGAACAGCACCATCACGGCGCCGACGTACACCAGCACCAGCGAGATGGCGAGGAACTCGGCCTTCAGCAGCAGCCACACGCCGGCGGCCTGGAAGAAGGTGAGCACCAGGAACAGCGCCGCATAGACGGGGTTGCGCGCCGTGATCACGCGGAAGGCCGCGAACAGCAGCACCACCGAGAAGAGGTAGAAGAGACCGGTCCGGATGTCCATGGAGTTTCTTTCTCGATCGCCCGGTTTCAGCGGTACTTGGCGTCGGCCGCGCGGCTGGCGGCGATCTCGGCCTCGTAGCGGTCGCCCACGGCCAGCAGCATGTCCTTGGTGAAGTACAGGTCGCCGCGCTTTTCGCCGTGGTACTCGAGGATGTGGGTCTCGACGATCGAGTCCACCGGGCAGCTCTCCTCGCAGAAGCCGCAGAAGATGCACTTGGTGAGGTCGATGTCGTAGCGCGTGGTGCGGCGCGTGCCGTCGGCGCGCTGGTCGCTTTCGATCGTGATCGCCATCGCGGGGCACACGGCCTCGCACAGCTTGCAGGCGATGCAGCGCTCCTCGCCGTTCTCGTAGCGGCGCAGCGCGTGCAATCCCCTGAACCTCGGCGACAAGGGAGTTTTCTCTTCCGGGAACTGGATGGTGATCTTGCGGGCGAAGAAGTACTTGCCCGTCACGCGCAGGCCCTTGAACAGCTCCAGCAGCATGAAGCTGCCGAGGAAGTCCTTCAGCGAGAACGGTTGGTGGCGGTTCGCCAGGGTGTCGATGGCCATGGCTTGCTTTACTTGAAGACGTTGTACGGGGTCTGCATCCACAGGCCCACGACGACCAGCCACACGAGCGTCACCGGAATGAAGATCTTCCAGCCCAGGCGCATGATCTGGTCGTAGCGGTAGCGCGGGAACGTCGAGCGGATCCACAGGAACATCGTGACCATGACGAAGGTCTTGATGCCCAGCCAGATCCAGCCCGGGATCCAGTTCAGCAGCGGCGCGTCGATCGGGGGCAGCCAGCCGCCCAGGAACATCACCACCGCGAGGATGGAGACGAGCCACATGTTGGCGTACTCCGCCAGGAAGAACATGGCGAAGGACATGCCCGAGTACTCGATCATGTGGCCGGCCACGATCTCGGATTCGCCTTCCACCACGTCGAAGGGGTGGCGGTTGGTCTCGGCCAGGCCGGAGATGAAGTAGACGAAGAAGATCGGCAGCAGCGGCAGCCAGTTCCAGGACAGGAAGTTCACGCCGCGCTCGGCGAAGTAGCCGCGGTCCTGCTGCAGGACGATCTCGGTCATGTTCAGCGAGCCGGAGACCATCAGCACCACCACCAGGCAGAAGCCCATGGCGATCTCGTAGCTGACCATCTGCGCCGAGGCGCGCAGCGCGCCCAGGAAGGCGTACTTCGAGTTGGACGCCCAGCCGGCGATGATCACGCCGTAGACCTCCAGCGAGGTGATCGCCATCAGGAACAGCAGGCCGGCGTTGATGTTGGACAGCGCGACCTCGGGCCCGAAGGGGATCACCGCCCACGCGGCCAGCGCCGGCATGATGGTCATGATCGGGCCGAGGTAGAACAGCGCCCTGTTGGCGACCGTGGGGAGGATGATCTCCTTGGTCAGCAGCTTGAGCGCGTCCGCGATCGGCGTGAGCAGGCCGAAGGGGCCGATGCGGTTGGGGCCCGGGCGCAGCTGGGTGAAGCCGATGCCCTTGCGTTCCCACAGCGTGAGGTAGGCGACCGCGCCCATGAGGGGCAGCACCACCGCGACGATCTTGATCAGCGTCCAGATCACGGGCCAGCCGGCGCCGGTCCACCAGGGCGCGGCGATCAGGCCGTTGCCGTAGCCGTAAATGGTGTCGATCATGCGGTCACCTCGGTCGCGCGGGTCGGCTGCGCCTGGGGCTGCCCGGGCTGCTGCACGGCGGCGCGCGCGTCGGCCGTCAGCTGCAGCGAGGTGGCGCGACGCACGATGGAGTCGAGCTGGTAGATCGGCGCCGAGACCGGCTTCGCGTCGGCGGAGCCCACCCAGGCCGCCTTGGCGGTCTTGTTGGACAGCAGGCTGCCCTGCACCAGCGGCTGGTCGACGTCGGCGGCGCCCCGGGCATCGGCCAGCACCTCGCCGGCGGACTCGTACTCGAAGCCCGGCAGGCCGAGCATGTTGCCCAGCACGCGCAGCACCTTCCACGCGGGACGCGTCTCGCCCAGGGGCTTGACCACCGCATGGAAGCCCTGCACGCGGCCTTCGGCGTTGACGAAGGTACCGGGGGTTTCGGTCCACGGCGCGATGGGCAGCAGCACGTCGCTGATGTCCAGGTTGGCCTTGAAGGGGCTGAGCGTGATCACCATGCTGCCCTGCTGGCCCAGCGAGCGCGCCTTCGCGCCCGCGGCGGAGTCGAACTCGGGCTCGTTGTTCAGGAGGATCAGCGCCTTGAGGCCGCCGGCGAGCATCTGGCCGGCGTTCAGGCCGCCCTCGCCGGGCATGGCCTTCACCAGCTGCGCGCCCACCGTGTTGGCGGCTTCGGTGAGGTAGCCGACGGTGGCGCCGGTCATCTCGGCGATCCAGTTGGCCAGCGACAGCAGCGCGCTGGCGGCGGGGTGGTGCGCGGCGGCGTTGCCCAGCAGGATCGCCTTGCGCTCGCCGGACATCAGCGAGGCGGCGATCGCCTTGGCGGCGTCGGTCGCATTGCCCTGCAGCGGGGCCTTCTGGCCCTTCTCGCTGCCGATCGCGGTGGCCACGTCGGCCAGCGCCTGCACCCACTGGCCGGCGGGGACGACCAGCTTGCCGGCGATGTTCATCGCCCAGTCGTCGTCGCGGTCGTGGATCACCGACACCTGCGCGCCGCTGCGCACGGCGGAGCGCACGCGCAGGGCGAACAGCGGATGGTCCTTGCGCAGGTTGGAGCCGACCACCAGCGCGCGCTGCAGCGTCGACAGCGAGGCGATGCTGGTGCCGAGCCAGCGCACGCCCTCGGACTGCGGGAACTCCGCGTGGCGCAGGCGGTAGTCGATGTTCTCGCTGCCCAGCGCGCGCACCAGCTTCTGCGCCAGGAACAGTTCTTCCACCGTGCTGTGCGGGCTCACCAGCGCGCCGATGGCCTTGCCGCCGTGGTCGCGGCTGATCTCGCCCACGCCGCGCGCGATGTATTCCAGCGCGGTCTGCCAGTCGACCTGCTTCCACTCGCCGCCATGCTTGAGCATGGGCGAAGACAGGCGCTCGGGGCTGTTGAGCGCCTCGTACGAGAAGCGGTCGCGGTCGGCCAGCCAGCATTCGTTGACGTCGTTGTTCTCCAGCGGGAGGACGCGCATCACCTTGTTGTTCTTGACCTGCACGATCAGGTTGGCGCCGCTGGAATCGTGCGGGGCCACCGACTTGCGGCGCGACAGCTCCCAGGGGCGGGCGCTGTAGCGGAACGGCTTGGACGTCAGCGCGCCGACCGGGCACAGGTCGATCATGTTGCCGGAGACTTCGGAGTCGACCGTGTCGCCCAGCACTGTGGTGATCTCGGAGTGTTCGCCGCGGTGGATCATGCCGAGCTCCATCACGCCGGCGATTTCCTGGCCAAAGCGCACGCAGCGGGTGCAGTGGATGCAGCGGCTCATCTCCTCCATGGAGATCAGCGGGCCGACGTCCTTGTGCATCACCACGCGCTTTTCTTCCTCGTAGCGCGAGCCGGAGGCGCCGTAGCCGACGGCCAGGTCCTGCAGCTGGCACTCGCCGCCCTGGTCGCAGATCGGGCAGTCCAGCGGGTGGTTGATCAGCAGGAACTCCATGACCGACTGCTGCGCCTTGATCGCCTTGTCGCTCTTGGTGCGCACGATCATGCCGTTGGTGACGGGCGTGGCGCAGGCCGGCATGGGCTTGGGCGCCTTCTCCACGTCCACCAGGCACATGCGGCAGTTGGCCGCGATGGAGAGCTTCTTGTGGTAGCAGAAGTGCGGGATGTAGGTACCGGCCTTGTCCGCGGCATGCATGATCATGCTGCCCTCGGTGACCTCCACCTTCTGCCCGTCGAGTTCGATTTCGATCATGTGACTAAGCGCTCCGCGCTTCCGTTCTCACCCTCTCCCCTCCGGGGAGAGGGCCGGGGTGAGGGGCTGCGGCCTTCGAACCGGCCGCGATCTTCGCTTCGAACTCGTGCCGGAAATGCTTGATCATCGCCCGCACCGGCATCGCCGCCGCGTCGCCCAGCGCGCAGATGGTGCGGCCCTGGATGTTGTCGGCGACCGAGTTCAGCAGGTCGAGGTCGTTCGGCTTGCCGTGCCCGTTCTGGATGCGGTCGATCACGCGCCACATCCAGCCCGTGCCTTCGCGGCAGGGCGTGCACTGGCCGCAGGACTCGTGCATGTAGAAGTAGGACAGGCGCAGCAGGCTTTCCACCATGTCGCGCGTCTCGTCCATCACGATCACCGCGCCCGAGCCGAGCATGGAGCCCGCCTTGGCGATGGAGTCGTAGTCCATCGTGCAGTTCATCATGATGTCGGCCGGCAGCACCGGCGCGGACGACCCGCCGGGGATCACCGCCTTGAGCTTCCGGCCGCCGCGCACGCCGCCGCACAGCTCCAGCAGCTTGCTGAAGGGCGTGCCCATGGGCACTTCGTAGTTGCCGGGGAGTTCGACGTCGCCCGACACCGAGAAGATCTTGGTGCCGCCGTTGTTCGGCTTGCCGCACTCCAGGTAGGCCTGGCCGCCGTTGCGGATGATCCAGGGCACCGCGCCGAAGGTCTCGGTGTTGTTGATCGTGGTGGGCTTGCCGTACAGGCCGAAGCTGGCCGGGAACGGCGGCTTGAAGCGCGGCTGGCCCTTCTTGCCTTCCAGCGATTCGAGCAGCGCCGTCTCCTCGCCGCAGATGTAGGCGCCGAAGCCGTGCGCCGCATGCAGCTGGAAGCTGAAGCTCGAACCCAGGATGTTGTTGCCCAGGTAGCCGGCGGCGCGCGCCTCTTCCAGCGCTTCCTCGAAGCGGTCGTACACCTGGAAGATCTCGCCGTGGATGTAGTTGTAGCCCACGGTGATGCCCATGGCGTAGGCCGCGATGATCATCCCCTCGATCACGATGTGGGGGTTGAACATCAGGATGTCGCGGTCCTTGCAGGTGCCCGGCTCGCCCTCGTCGGAGTTGCACACCAG
>JALHLO010000099.1 GCA_022844525.1 Ramlibacter sp. | reverse complement strand
ATGAAATCCAGCCTCCACACCCTTGCCGCCGCCGCCGCCCTGTCGCTGGCGCTGGCCGGCGCCGTGCACGCGCAGCAGGGCGCCGACCAGGCGCCGAACGCGGCGCAGGCCCCCTGCACGGGCCAGCAACACGAGGGGCATGGCATGCACCATGGCAAGGGCGAGGGCCATGCGGGCATGGGCCACGGGCGCGGCATGGGCATGCGCGGCGGCATGCACGACCACGCCGCCATGCACGAAGGCATGGCCGGCATGAGGGGCCGCCACCCCGACCAGGGCCCGGCCGCCAACGGCGCCAAGCCCCGGCAGCCGTAAGCCAGGCGCGAACTAGCCGGGCCGGCGCAGGACGCCGTCGGCCCGGGTGATCTCGCCCTCGCGCTCCATGGCCGCCAGGGTGCGGTAGAGGACCTCGTGCGTCAGGCCGAGGTGGCGCGCCAGGTCCTTCAGCGTGCCGGCGAGCCGCACTTCGCAGCCCGGGCCGCGGCCTTCGGACAGCAGCAGGTGCAGCACGCGTTCCCGCGCGCCCTTGAGCGAGAGCCGTTCGATGCGCGAGCGCGCCGAGCGCAGCTGCCGCGACAGGATCGCGATCCACTGCCGCGAGAAGCGCGGGTCGGCCTCCAGCAGCGCGCGCAGCGCGCCGGCGGGGATCTTCAGCAGCTCGCTGGGCTCCGCGGCGACGGCATCGCAGTGGTAGCGCGCGCTGTCGAGGGAGGCTTCGGCGAAGAATTCCCCGGCGCGTGCTTCGTGCAGGACGACCTCCTCGCCCTCGCGGCCGAAGCGCAGCAGCCGCACGGCGCCCGATTCCACGTAGAACACCGCATGGGTGGGGCCGCCAGTGCGGAAGAGGGTCGCTCCCTTGGGGCAGGCCACGCGCGAACTGGCGGCCAGCAGGCCGGCCGGCAGGATGGCAGCGGCTCCGGTCTTCATGCGGGCCCGTCCCCGCCACGCGCGTCGGGCGGGGCTAGCGCAGGCGGTAGCCCGCATGGCAGGCCACGCAGGTCTGGTTGAGCCTGGCCAGGGCCGCCAGCGCGGGCTTGAGGTCGCCCGTCACCGAGGCGTCCTTCGCCACCAGGGCGAACTGGCTGGCGCTGCGATGCATCGCCGTGCCGGCCTGCTGCATTCCCTGCGGCATGTACTTCGCGACCTCGTGCGCGCCGTGCATCCGCAGCGAGGACATGCCCAGGCGCTGCTCGGCCAGGTCGCTCGCGCGGTCGAAGGCGCCGGTGGACAGCGCCTCCTGGATCTGTCCCAGCGCCTGCAGGTGGTCGCGCATGTTCGCCAGCGTGTGCGTGCGCAGCGGCTCGGGAAAGCGCACGGGCGTGCGGGTGTCGGCGGCGGCTGGCGGCGGGTGCTGGCCGGCGCCGGGCTGCTCCGGGTGGTGGTGCTGGTGCTCGTCGCCCCGCTGCGCCCAAAGGGACAGGCTGGCGCCGGCCAATGCCACCGCGGCCAGGCCGCGGATCAAGTTGTTCATGAAGGAGGCTCCCCGTCGTGATCGGCGGCATCTTCGTCCCTCCCGGTCGCACCTGCCTATGATTTCGATCATACGCGGCGGGGCCGCAAGGAGAGCGCGAAGCTGGTCGAGCCCTGAAGGCGTCGAAGCCAAGGAGAAGGCCCGCGGATGCGGGCCTTCGGATCGCGGGTCGAGCCCGCAATGACGTGGTGGAGGTCGCGGGGACCGCCGCCGATCAGCGCTGCGCGATCGGGCGCACGTCGCGCTTCTCCGAGCCGATGAACAGCTGGCGCGGGCGGCCGATCTTGTACTCGGGGTCGCCGATCATCTCGTTGAGCTGGGCGATCCAGCCGACCGTGCGCGCCAGCGCGAAGATCGCGGTGAACAGGCTCACCGGGATGCCGATGGCGCGCTGGACGATGCCGGAGTAGAAGTCCACGTTCGGGTACAGCTTGCGGGAGACGAAGTACTCGTCTTCCAGCGCCACCTTCTCCAGGGCCATGGCCAGCTTGAACAGCGGGTCGTTCTGCAGGCCCAGCTCGGCGAGCACCTCGTGGCAGGTCTCGCGCATCAGCTTGGCGCGCGGGTCGTAGTTCTTGTACACGCGGTGGCCGAAGCCCATCAGCTTGATGCCGCTGTTCTTGTCCTTCACCTTGGCCACGAACTCGCCGATCTTGGCCACGCCGCCCATCTTCTGGATGTCTTCCAGCATGTTCAGCGCCGCCTCGTTGGCGCCGCCGTGCGCCGGGCCCCACAGGCAGGCCACGCCGGCCGCGATCGCGGCGAAGGGGTTGGTGCCGGAGGAGCCGCACAGGCGCACCGTGGAGGTGGAGGCGTTCTGCTCGTGGTCGGCGTGCAGGATGAAGATGCGGTCCATGGCGCGCACCAGCACGTCGTTGGGCTCGTACTCCTCGCAGGGCGTCGCGAACATCATGCGCATGAAGTTCGACGTGTACGACAGCGAGTTCTTCGGGTACATGTAGGGCTGGCCGGCGCTGTACTTGTACGCCATGGCCACCAGCGTCGGCATCTTCGCGATCAGGCGGATCGCGGAGATCTCGCGGTGCTCGGGATTGTTGATGTCCGTGCTGTCGTGGTAGAAGGCCGACAGCGCGCCCACCAGGCCGGTCATCACCGCCATCGGGTGCGCGTCGCGGCGGAAGCCGCGCAGGAAGAACTGCATCTGCTCGTTGACCATCGTGTGGTTGGTCACGCGCGCGACGAAGTCGGTCTTCTGCTGCGGGTTGGGCAGCTCGCCGTACAGCAGCAGGTAGCAGGTTTCCAGGAAGTCGCACTGCGTGGCCAGCTGCTCGATGGGATAGCCGCGGTACAGCAGCTCGCCCTTGTCGCCATCGATGTAGGTGATGCTGGACTGGCAGGAGGCCGTGGACATGAAGCCCGGGTCGTACGTGAACATGCCGGTCTGCGCATAGAGCTTCCGGATGTCGACCACGTCGGGGCCGATGGTGCCGCTGTAGACCGGCAGGTCGACGCTGGGGCTGCCGTTGCTGAACGACAGGGTCGCCTTGTTGTCCGCGAGTTTCATAGGTGTGTCCTCAAGATGTTTCAGTTCAGCGGCGACGCCGGCTTGCGCAGCATCTCCAGCACTCGTCTCACGTCCGGCCGATCGAGTTCGCCCGTGGCTTCCTTGCGCCGCAGCAGCAGGTCCAGCAGGTCGTTGTCGGCCAGATCCATCAGCTCCCCGAGCGCCTGGGCCTGACGGGTCGTCAGCGCAGGCGCGTACTGGTCGAAGAACCGCTCGATGAGCAGGTCGTTCTCCAGCAGGCCGCGGCGGCAGCGCCACCTCAGCTTGCTCAACCCGCGCTCATCCAGCAGAACGTCGTCCATTCTCTCTCCAGTGCTCAGACCGCACGGCGGACCAGCAATTCCTTGATCTTGCCGATCGCCATGGTCGGGTTGAGGCCCTTCGGGCACACGTCCACGCAGTTCATGATGGTGTGGCAGCGGAACAGCCGGTACGGGTCCTCCAGGTTGTCCAGCCGCTCGGCCGTGGCCTGGTCGCGGCTGTCCGCGATGAAGCGGTAGGCCTGCAGCAGGCCGGCGGGACCCACGAACTTGTCGGGGTTCCACCAGAAGCTGGGGCAGCTGGTGGAGCAGCTCGCGCACAGGATGCACTCGTACAGGCCGTTGAGCTCCTCGCGCTCCTCGGGCGACTGCAGGCGCTCCTTCTCGGGCTTGATGCTGTCGTTGACCAGGTAGGGCTTGATCGAGTGGTACTGCTGGAAGAACTGGGTCATGTCCACGATCAGGTCGCGGATCACCGGCAGCCCCGGCAGCGGCTTCAGGACGATCGGGTCCTTCAGCGTCAGCAGGTTGGTCACGCAGGCCAGACCGTTCTTGCCGTTGATGTTCATCGCGTCCGAGCCGCAGACGCCCTCGCGGCAGGAGCGGCGGTAGGCGATGGTGGGGTCCATCGCCTTGAGCTTCATCAGGGCGTCGAGCAGCATGCGCTCGTTGCCCTCGAGCTCGATCTCCACCGTCTGCATGTAGGGCTTGGCGTCCTTGTCCGGGTCGTAGCGGTAGATGTGGAACGTACGCTTTTGCATGGGGGTTTCCGTCTCTCTAATCTAGGCGCAGTGGTGGTCCGCAGGAGTACGTAATCAGAAGGTCCGCACCTTGGGCGGGACCGACTCCACGGACAGGGGCTTCAACTTGACCGGCTTGTAGGCCAGGCGGTTGCCCTGGCTGTACCACAGCGAGTGCTTCATCCAGTTCGCGTCGTCGCGGCCCAGCGGCGACACCGGGTCGTCGGCGGGACGCTCGTAGTCGCTGACGGTGTGTGCGCCGCGGCATTCCTTGCGGGCCGCGGCCGAGACGATCGTGGCCTGCGCGGCCTCGATCAGGTTCTCGACTTCCAGCGCCTCGATGCGCGCCGTGTTGAACACGCGCGACTTGTCCTTGAGCTCGATGCTGCCCACGCGCTGGCGGATCTCGGCGATCCTGCGCACGCCCTCGTCCATGCTGGCCTGGGTGCGGAACACGCCGGCGTGCTTCTGCATCGCGCTGCGGATGTCGTTGGCGACGTCCTGCGAGTACTCGCCCTTCGTCGTGTTGTCCAGGCGGTTCAGGCGCTCCAGCGAACGCTCGGCGGCGTCGGCCGGCAGCGGCTTGTGCGACTTGGTGCCGCTGGCGAATTCGACGATGTGGTTGCCGGCGGCCTTGCCGAACACCAGCAGGTCCAGCAGCGAGTTGGTGCCCAGGCGGTTGGCGCCGTGCACCGACACGCAGGAGCACTCGCCCACCGCGTACAGGCCGTTGAGGGCCTCGTTGTCGTTGCCGCCCTTCTGGATCACGACCTGGCCGTTGATGTTGGTCGGGATGCCGCCCATCTGGTAGTGGATGGTGGGCACCACCGGGATCGGCTCGCGGGTGATGTCGACGTTGGCGAAGTTCACGCCGATCTCGTACACCGAGGGCAGGCGCTTGTGGATGGTGTCGGCGCCCAGGTGGTCGAGCTTCAACAGCACGTAGTCCTTGTTGGGGCCGCAGCCGCGGCCTTCCTTGATCTCCTGGTCCATGGAGCGGGAGACGAAGTCGCGCGGCGCGAGGTCCTTCAGCGTGGGCGCGTAGCGCTCCATGAAGCGCTCACCCTTGTTGTTCAACAGGATGGCGCCTTCGCCGCGGCAGCCTTCGGTCAGCAGCACGCCCGCGCCGGCCACGCCGGTGGGGTGGAACTGCCAGAACTCCATGTCTTCCAGCGGGATGCCGGCGCGCGCCGCCATGCCCAGGCCGTCGCCGGTGTTGATGAAGGCGTTGGTGGAGGCCTGGTAGATGCGGCCGGCGCCGCCGGTGGCCAGCAGCACGGTCTTGGCGTGCAGCACGTGCAGGTCGCCGGTTTCCATCTCCAGCGCGGTCACACCGACCACGTCGCCTTCGGCGTCGCGGATCAGGTCCAGCGCCATCCACTCCACGAAGAAGCTGGTGCGGGCCTTGACGTTCTGCTGGTACAGCGTGTGCAGCATCGCGTGGCCGGTGCGGTCGGCCGCGGCGCAGGCGCGCTGCACCGGCTTTTCGCCGTAGTTGGCCGTGTGGCCCCCGAAGGGACGCTGGTAGATCGTGCCGTCGGGGTTGCGGTCGAAGGGCATGCCGAAGTGCTCGAGCTCGTACACGACCTTGGGCGCCTCGCGGCACATGAACTCGATCGCGTCCTGGTCGCCGAGCCAGTCGGAGCCCTTGACGGTGTCGTAGAAGTGGTAGTGCCAGTTGTCCTCGGACATGTTGCCCAGCGACGCGCCGATGCCGCCCTGCGCCGCCACCGTGTGCGAGCGGGTGGGGAACACCTTGGACAGCACGGCCACGTTCAGGCCGGCCAGGGACAGTTGCAGGGAGGCGCGCATGCCGGAGCCGCCGGCGCCCACGATGACGACGTCGAACTTGCGCGTCGTGATGTTGCTCTTGGTGTATGCCATTTTCCTGTTCCTCAGACCCGCCACAGGGCCTGGATCGCCCAGCCCGCGCAACCGAGCAGCCACACGATCACGAAGACCAGCAGCGGCAGGCGGATGCCCACGGGTTTCACGTAATCCATCAGCACGTCGCGCATGCCCACCCACACGTGGTACAGCAGGGCGACGATGGTCGCGAAGGTCAGCGCCTTCATCCATTGCGGGTGGAAGATGCCCGCCCAGCTGTCGTAGCCGATCGGGCCGCGGGAGAAGATCACCTGCGCCAGCACGACCAGCGTGAACAGCGCCATCAGGACCGCGGTGACGCGCTGCGCGAGCCAGTCGCGCATGCCGTAGTGGGCGCCGACGACGGTGCGCCGGGAGCCGTAGTTGACTGCCATGTTCTGGACTCCTCTGTTGTTGTCTTAGTACAGGCCGAACAGCTTCGCGCCCAGGATCGCCGTCAGCACCAGGCTGGCCACCAGCACGACCTTCGCGCTGGCCATGCCGCGCTGCTTGCTCACGGCGGCGTGGCTCACGTCCATCCACACGTGGCGCACGCCGGCGATGAAGTGGTGCAGGTAGGCCCAGATCAGCGACAGCGCGATGAGCTTCAGCAGGATTCCGGTGCCGCCGGTGTTGAACGCGCTGCGGAAGCGCGCGAACGAGATCTCGGAGGACACCGAGGTGTCGAACATCCAGATGATCAGGGGCATCAGCACGAACATCAGCACGCCGCTGATGCGGTGCAGGATGGACACCAGGCCCGCCGCGGGCAGGCGGTACGTGGGCAGGTCCTTGAAGGCGTTGATGTTGCGGAATTCCGGCCGCTTCTTGGCGAGCTCTGTCATGGCGGGGGTTTCTTTCAGTAGGGCTGCGCGAGGTTTGCTCTAGGGGACAACCCTAAATTCTATTTCAACGCAACAAGCTGACACCGGGGTTGCAAAACGGCGCGCGGGCGCCGACCCCGAACTTGCCCTAGCTCAAGTCGTTGCGATAGTGGTGCGTGTCGGTGCGATAGAGGCCGCGGCGCAGTTCCATCGGCACGTCGTTGTAGGTGTACGAAAGGCGTTCCACCGAGAGCAGCGGCGCGCCCGCATCCACCTCGAGCAGCTGGGCCTGCTGCGCGTCGGCGGCGACCGCCCGGATCTTCTCCTCGGCGCGCACCATGCGCACGCCGAACTCCAGTTCGAACAGCGCGTAGGTGGGCCCCTGGTGCTCGGCGAGCTGTTCCGCGGTGAGGCCCTTGAAGGTGTTTCCGGGCAGCCACATGTCCTCGAGGATCGTGGGGACACCACCGAACGAAAGTACACGCCGCACCTGCACCACCGAGTCGCCGGTGCGCACCGCGAGCGCGCGCGCCACCTCGGCGCTCGCGCGCAGGCGGCGGCAGTCGAGGATGGTGCGCTGCGCCGGGCCTTCGTCGCCGCTGTCCGGGACGAGCTTCAGGAAGCGGTAGCGGACGTGCTGCTCGCTGTGCGTCGCCACGAAGGTGCCCTTGCCCTGGCGGCGCACCACCAGGTTCTCGGCGGCGAGCTCGTCGATCGCCTTGCGCACCGTGCCCTGGCTCACGCGGAAGCGCGCGGCCAGGTCCATCTCGCTGGGGATCGCCTCGCCCGGCTTCCACTCGCCGGCCTCCAGGCTCTGCAGGATCAGGCCCTTGATCTGCTGGTACAGCGGGCTGAAAGCCGGCGTCCCCGGCGGCGCCTGGTCGGCGGCGGCGTTCTCGGCGGTGGAGGGTTGGGAGGTGGCCATGCAGGCAGCAGGCGCGTTGCCGCGCCTTTGTTGACCTCAATCATATCTTATATAAGACATAAGACAAATTGACCCTGCGGGTTTCTACGGGTAAACTCCCGCGCTGTCCACGCAGGGCCAACCCGGGCGGATCCCCACCGCGCGCCCCACGCCGACTCCCTCATTCGCATTCACTTCCCTTCGGAGATTTCCATGAGCAAGAAGCCCGTTCGCGTCGCCGTCACCGGTGCCGCTGGCCAGATCGGTTACGCCCTGCTGTTCCGCATCGCCTCCGGCGAGATGCTGGGCAAGGACCAGCCCGTGATCCTGCAGCTGCTGGAAATCCCCGACGAGAAGGCCCAGAAGGCGCTCAAGGGCGTGATGATGGAACTGGAAGACTGCGCCTTCCCGCTGCTGGCCGGTATGGAAGCGCACAGCGACCCGATGACCGCCTTCAAGGACACCGACTACGCGCTGCTGGTCGGCGCCCGTCCGCGCGGCCCCGGCATGGAGCGCAAGGACCTGCTGTCCGCCAACGCCGCCATCTTCACGGCGCAGGGCAAGGCCCTCGACAAGGTTGCTTCCCGCAACGTCAAGGTGCTGGTCGTGGGCAACCCCGCCAACACCAACGCCTACATCGCGATGAAGAGCGCGCCCAGCCTGCCGCGCAAGAACTTCACCGCCATGCTGCGCCTGGACCACAACCGCGCGCTGTCGCAGGTCGCCGCCAAGACCGGCACCCAGGTCAAGGACATCGAGAAGCTGACCGTGTGGGGCAACCACTCGCCCACCATGTACGCCGACTACCGCTTCGCCACCGTGAACGGCAAGGCGGTCAAGGACCTGATCAACGACCAGGTGTGGAACAAGGACGTGTTCCTGCCGACCGTGGGCAAGCGCGGCGCCGCCATCATCGAGGCGCGCGGCCTGTCGTCCGCCGCGTCCGCCGCCAACGCCGCCATCGACCACATGCGCGACTGGGCCCTGGGCTCCAACGGCAAGTGGGTCACCATGGGCATCCCGTCGGACGGCCAGTACGGCATCCCCAAGGACACCATGTTCGGCTTCCCGGTCACCACGCAGAACGGCGAGTACAAGGTCGTCGAGGGCCTGGAGATCGACGCCTTCTCGCAGGAGCGCATCAACCTCACGCTGAAGGAACTGCAGGAAGAGCAGGCCGGCGTGGCGCACCTGCTGTAAGGGCCCACGAGCGTCCCCACCCCACCCCTCCTCCGGGAGGGGGTGGGAGCAAGACCGAATGACCCATCCCCGCGACATCCTCCTCGGCGCCCAGGCGCGCACCGGCACCCTGCCGGTGTGCGACCACTACAGCGGCGTCGAAGCGCGCATGCGCAAGAGCCTCGCGCTGCAGGAGGAGATGACGCAGGAGTTCGGCGCCTGCGTGTTCGACGTCACGCTCGATTGCGAGGACGGCGCGCCGGTGGGCGGCGAGGCGGACCATGCCGCGCTGGTGGTCGACCTGGCCCTGAACGCGAAGCCGGACGCGCGGGTCGCGGTGCGCGTGCACCCGGTGGACCACCCGGCCTTCGAGCAGGACATCGCCACCATCGCCGGCCGGGCCGGCCACCGCCTGGTGCACGTCATGCTGCCCAAGGTGGAACGGCCGGAGGACGTGGAGCGCGCCGCCCGCGCGCTCGATGCCGCCGGCGCGAAGGACCTGCCGCTGCAGGGCCTGATCGAGTCGCCGGCCGCCGTTCATCGCGCTTTCGACATCGCTGGTCACCCCCGCATGCAGTCCTTGAGCTTCGGGCTGATGGATTTCGTGTCCGCCCACGGCGGCGCCATCCCCTCGGACGGCATGGGCGTGCAGGGCCAGTTCACGCACCCGCTGGTGGTGCGCGCCAAGCTGGAGATCGCCTCCGCCTGCCATGCCCACGGCAAGGTGCCTTCGCACGGCGTGGTGACGGAATTCAGGGACCAGGCGGCTTTCCGGGCGGCGGCGTCGCGTGCAGCCAACGAGTTCGGTTACACCCGCATGTGGAGCATCCACCCTGACCAGATCAGGCCCATCGTGGAAGTGTTCGCTCCCAGCGCCGACGAAATTCACAAGGCGTCACAGATTCTTTGGGGTGCGCAGGCGGCGAACTGGGCACCGATCAGCTTCGACGGCAAACTCGAGGACAGGGCGAGCTACCGCTACTACTGGCAGGTCCTGGAAAGGGCCCACCGGACCGGGCGGCAGCTCCCCGAACAAGCGCGCGCCTGGTTCGCGCGTCCCTAGTCCAGAGAGGAGAGACGTCATGAAGGTCCTGTTTGCCAGCATCCTGATCGCTTCGCTTGCCGCCACGGCGCAGGCGCAGACCGCGGAGAAGCCGGTCAATCCGAAGAAGCCGGTGTCCGTGAAGAAGGTGCCGCCCGCCAGCAAGCGGCAGGCCATCGAGGAAGCCACCCCGGTGTCCGAGCCGGATCCGCGCATCAAGCTGAACGACGCGCAGCTGGCGATCGCCAAGACCGTGTTCGTCGGCGAGATCCAGTGCGAGCTGGGCGAGAAGGTCACCATCAAGCCGATGAAGCGCGAAGGCTTCTTCTTCGTCTCGCGCGGCGTCCACAAGTTCGTGATGCATCCCGAGGAAAGCCGCACCGGCGCGATCCGCCTGGAAGACTCCGCGCGCGGCGCCCTGTGGCTGCAGCTGGCCAACAAGTCGATGCTGATGAGCCAGAAGGAAGGCAAGCGCCTGGCCGACGAATGCAAGAGCCCCGAGCAGGTGGCCTATGCCAAGGACATGAAGCCGGTGAACCTGCTGGAACCGGCCCCCAAATGAACCACGGCGCCCTGGGCGCCTTTTGATTGAACGGAGAGACCCCCCATGCTGCAAGCCTACGTCCAACACGTTGCCGAACGCGCCGCGCTCGGCATCCCCCCGCTGCCGCTGTCCGCCAAGCAGACCGCCGACGTGATCGAACTGATCAAGTCGGCCCCGGCCAAGGAAGAAGCCTTCCTGCTGGACCTGCTGACGAACCGCGTGCCGCCGGGCGTGGACGACGCCGCCAAGGTCAAGGCCAGCTTCCTGGCCGCCGTCGCGCATGGGGACCTCTCCGTTCCCGCCATTTCGAAGGCCAAGGCGACCGAGCTGCTCGGCACCATGGTGGGCGGCTACAACGTCAAGCCGCTGATCGACCTGCTCGATGACCCGCAAGTCGCGCAGATCGCCGCCGACGGCCTGAAGAAGACGCTGCTGATGTTCGACTACTTCCACGACGTCGCCGCCAAGGCGAAGGCGAACAATGCGTTCGCGAAGGAAGTGATGCAGTCCTGGGCCGACGCCGAGTGGTTCACCAGCCGCCCGGAAGTGCCGCAGAAGATCACCGTCACCGTGTTCAAGGTGCCCGGTGAGACGAATACCGACGACCTGTCGCCCGCGCCCGACGCCTGGTCGCGCCCCGACATCCCGCTGCACACGCTGGCGATGCTGAAGAACTCGCGCCCCGGCACCGCGTTCCAGCCGGAGGAAGAGGGCAAGCGCGGCCCGATGAAGTTCATCGAGGAACTCAAGGCCAAGGGCCACCAGGTCGCCTACGTGGGCGACGTCGTGGGCACCGGGTCGTCCCGCAAGTCCGCCACCAACAGCGTGATCTGGGCCACCGGCCAGGACATCCCCTTCGTGCCGAACAAGCGCTTCGGCGGCGTCACGCTGGGCGGCAAGATCGCCCCGATCTTCTACAACACGCAGGAAGACTCCGGCGCGCTGCCGATCGAAGTCGACGTCTCCGCGCTGGAGACGGGCGACGTGATCGACATCTACCCCTACGAGGGCACGATCGAGAAGGGCGGCAAGGTCGTCGCGCGCTTCTCGCTCAAGTCCGACGTGCTGCTGGACGAAGTGCGCGCCGGCGGCCGCATCAACCTGATCATCGGCCGCTCGCTCACCGCCAACGCGCGCCAGTTCCTGGGCCTGGCCGCCTCCACCACCTTCCGCCTGCCCAAGCCCCCGGTCGACAGCGGCCGCGGCTACACGCTGGCGCAGAAGATGGTCGGCCGCGCCTGCGGCCTGCCGGAAGGCAAGGGCGTGCGTCCCGGCACCTATTGCGAGCCGCGCATGACCACCGTCGGCAGCCAGGACACCACCGGCCCGATGACCCGTGACGAACTGAAGGACCTGGCCTGCCTGGGCTTCTCCGCCGACATGGTGATGCAGTCCTTCTGCCACACCTCGGCCTACCCGAAGCCGGTGGACGTGAAGACGCACCGCGAGCTGCCCGCCTTCATCAGCAACCGCGGCGGCGTGGCGCTGAAGCCCGGCGACGGCGTGATCCACAGCTGGCTGAACCGCCTGCTGCTGCCCGACACGGTGGGCACCGGCGGCGACAGCCACACGCGCTTCCCGATCGGCATCAGCTTCCCGGCCGGCTCCGGCCTGGTGGCCTTCGGCGCCGCCACCGGCGTGATGCCGCTGGACATGCCCGAGTCCGTGCTGGTGCGCTTCAAGGGCCAGATGCAGCCCGGCATCACCCTGCGCGACCTGGTGCACGCCATCCCCTACTTCGCGATCCAGCAGGGCCTGCTGACGGTGGCCAAGGAGAACAAGAAGAACGTGTTCTCCGGCCGCGTGCTCGAGATCGAGGGCCTGCCGGACCTGAAGGTGGAACAGGCCTTCGAACTGTCCGATGCCTCCGCCGAGCGCTCCGCCGCCGGCTGCACTGTGAAGCTGAACGAGGCGCCGGTGGCCGAGTACCTGCGCTCCAACGTGGTCCTGATGAAGAACATGATCGCGCAGGGCTACGCCGACAAGCGCTCGCTGGAGCGCCGCATCAAGGCCGTGGAAGCCTGGCTGGCCAAGCCCAGCCTGCTGGAAGCGGACAAGGATGCCGAGTACGCCGCCGTGATCGAGATCGACATGAACGCGATCACCGAGCCGCTGCTGTGCTGCCCGAACGACCCGGACGACGTGAAGCCCCTGTCGCAGGTGCAGAACACGAAGATCGACGAGGCCTTCATCGGCTCGTGCATGACCAACATCGGCCACTTCCGCGCCGCGTCCACGCTGCTGGAAGGCAAGCGCGACATCCCGGTGAAGCTGTGGGTCGCGCCGCCGACCAAGATGGACGCCGAGCAGCTCACGCGCGAAGGCCACTACGCCAACTTCGGCGGCGCCGGCGCGCGCACCGAGTCCCCCGGCTGCTCGCTGTGCATGGGCAACCAGGCGCAGGTGAAGGAAGGCGCGACGGTGGTGTCCACCTCCACCCGCAACTTCCCCAACCGCCTGGGCAAGAACACGCAGGTGTTCCTGGCCTC
The DNA here is from genome assembly GCA_022844525.1 of Ramlibacter sp. Classification (GTDB taxonomy): domain Bacteria; phylum Pseudomonadota; class Gammaproteobacteria; order Burkholderiales; family Burkholderiaceae_C; genus Ramlibacter. The sequence goes on along the minus strand of JALHLO010000099.1, from coordinate 388 downwards.
GGCGGAACTGGCCGCGATCGCCTCCAAGCTGGGCCGCCTGCCGACGGTGGCGGAGTACGCCGCCGACATGGGCGTGATCAACCAGCAGGGCGACAAGGTGTACCGCTACATGAACTTCGACCAGATCGAGGAATACGCGGAGACGGCCCGGGAAGTGGCGGTCTGATCGCCCTTGCGGCAATGAAAAAGCGGCCCTCTCGGGCCGCTTTTTTCATGCGCGGGTCAGGGCCGGTCAGCGGCCGGACGGGACCGCAGCGCCCGCGCCCAGGCGGCCGTCCACCGCGGCGCCGGCACCGGTGCCGTTGACGGATGCACCGGCGCCGGCGTCCACGCCGGCATTGCCCGAGATGGAGGTCGCCGGCCGCACGATGCGCGTCGCGGCCCGCCA
>JALHLO010000098.1 GCA_022844525.1 Ramlibacter sp. | reverse complement strand
GGCGGGGGCGGCGCCCGAAGTCGCGGGCGCCAGGGGGGCGGCGGCAGACGGGTCCTCCGCGGGGCGCTGCGGCTTGTGCTGGTACCACCACGCGGCGCCGGACGCGGCGGCGATCCCGACGACGGCCACCACGCTGTAGAGGGACTTCGACATTGAATGCTGATCCGTGGACAATACTGGCGCGCGCGAGCGCTGCCGCGAGCCGAGGCTGACGCCGCAATGTAACAGCCAGTGTGCCGCCGGGCATCCGCAGAGCCCCTTACGCCTGTCATTCGACGGGCTCCGGCGTGGCTTTTACGCGCCCTTTACAGGCGCGGGACGGCGACTAACGCTTCTGTACGCTTTCCACGCCCAGATTCGCCAGGGCGTCGGCGCGCTCGTTCCCCGGGTCCCCGTTGTGCCCGCGCACCCAGCGCCAGTCCACCACGTGCCCGCCCTGCAGCAGCAGATCGTCCAGGCGCTTCCAGAGTTCCACGTTCTTCACCGGCTGCTTGCTGGCGGTCTTCCAGCCCTTGGCCTTCCAGCCGGGCAGCCACTCGGTGATGCCCTTGAGGACGTACTGGCTGTCCAGGTAGAGGGTGACGGCGCACGGGCGCTTCAGTGCCTCCAGCGCCTGGATCACCGCCATCAGCTCCATGCGGTTGTTGGTGGTGCTGGGGTCGCCGCCATGCAGCTCCTTGACGGTGTTGCCCGAGCGCAGGATCACGCCCCAGCCCCCCGGACCGGGATTGCCCTTGCAGGCCCCGTCCGTGTAGATCTCGACCTGGTTCATTCGGTTGTGGAGAGTTCGCGCGACTCGCGGCGGCTGCGGTTGGCGATGGGCATCGGGGCGGCGGCGATGCGCTTGGGCGCCTTCCAGGTGGCGCCGATCAACTTCACCCCGCGCACCCGCTTGACGGCGACGACGAAGTAGACGGCACCGAAGATCGGCCAGGAGCGCCCGCCCACGGGGTCCATCCAGGAGAAGCGTTCCAGCCACTTCTCGCTGGCGAAGGCGGGGCGGTAGCAGCCAAAGCTGCTGCTCTCCACTTCGAAACTCAGGAGCCGCAGCCAGTCGCGCAGCCGCCAGTAGCCGATGAACTCCCCGGCGTCCGGCAGGTAAAGCTCGCCGAAGCCGAGCCGGCGGTAGAGGTGGGCGCGGCGCTGGCGCAGGCCCCACAGGCTGGCCGGATTGAGGCAGCAGATCACCACCTTGCCCTCGGGCACCAGCACGCGCTCGACCTCGCGCAAGGTGGTGTGGGGGTCCAGGTTCAGCTCGAGCGAATGCGGCAGCACCACCAGGTCGAGGCTGTTCTCCTCGAAGGGCAGCGCGCTGAAGTTGGTGATCAGGTCCGGCTTGACCAGCCCTTCCGCGGCCTCGGCCTCGCTCAGGGCCAGGTACTTGTGCGGCATGCGGTTGGCCTGCAGCGCATCGAGCTCCGGCAGGCCCATTTGCAGGGCGTGGTAGCCGAAGATGTCCCCGACGGCGCGGTCGAACTCGGCCCGCTCCCAGGCCAGCACATATCGGCCAGGCGGGGTCTCGAACCACTGGTGCATTCCTATAATCGGGTCGCTCATGAAGTTGATACCGCTGCCTGCTTTCCAGGACAACTATCTCTGGCTGCTGCACGACGGACAGCGGGCGCTGGTCGTCGACCCTGGCGATGCCGGTCCGGTGCAGGCGCATCTCGCCGAGCATGGCCTGCAACTGACGGCGATTCTAGTCACCCATCACCATCCCGATCACGTCGGCGGCGTCGATACCCTGCGCGATGCCACCGGTGCCGCCGTCTTCGGGCCGGCGCGCGAGCGGATCCCCCAGCCCTACGCCCACCTGAACGAAGGCGACGAGGTCGACGTCCTGGGCCTGCGCTTCCACGTGTTCGACGTGCCCGGCCACACGGCCGGCCACATCGCCTACTACTGCAGCAGCGTGGAGGGAGCCCCCCTCCTCTTCTGCGGCGACACCCTGTTTTCCGGCGGTTGCGGCCGCCTGTTCGAAGGCACCCCGCCGCAGATGCTGGCCTCGCTGGACAAGCTTGCGGCGCTCCCCGGGAATACCCGGGTGTGCTGCACACACGAATACACGCTCGGAAACCTGAAATTTGCCACGGCGGTGGAACCTGGCAATACACAGCTGATCCATTACCGGCAACAATGCGAGGAACGGCGCTCGCGGGGCGAGCCCACGCTGCCCTCCACCATCGCGCTGGAGAACAGCATCAATCCTTTCTTGCGCACCCGCCAGCCGGCGGTGGCGCAGGCCGCCCGGGCCCACGACCCGGCGGCAGACCCGGCAGATCCGGTCGCGGTATTCGCGGCACTGCGCCAATGGAAGAACGAGTTCAGATGACGATGTACAAGCTGCTCGCCCTCACCGCCGTCCTGGCGCTTGCCGGTTGCGCGACCACGTCGGGGCCCGCGGGCAGCGACGTCGCCGTCGAGACCCGGGAGAAGAAGGCCGCCGCCGCCGAAGCCAGGGCGGCGCTGCCGTCGGTGATCCCGCAGGGGCCGCTGTCGGCGATCCAGCCTTCCGAACTGAGCTCGCAGTCGGTCACCGCCCTGGAGCCGCCCGCCGACCTGTGGGCGCGCATCCGCCGCGGCTTCGCGATGCCCAACCTCGAGAACGACCTCGTGCGCCGCCATGAGCAGTGGTATTCCTCGCGGCCGGACTACATCGAGCGCATGACGGACCGCTCGCGCAAGTACCTGTTCCACATCGTCGAGGAGCTCGAGCGCCGCAACATGCCGACGGAACTCGCGCTGCTGCCCTTCATCGAGAGCGCGTTCAATCCGCAGGCGGTCTCCAGCGCCCGCGCCGCGGGCATGTGGCAGTTCATGCCGGCCACCGGCAAGGACTTCGCCCTCAAGCAGAACTTCTTCCGCGACGACCGCCGCGACGTGCTGGCCTCCACCCGCGCCGCGCTCGACTACCTGCAGAAGCTGCACGGCATGTTCGGCGACTGGCACCTGGCGCTGGCCGCGTACAACTGGGGCGAAGGCAACGTGGGCCGCGCGATCCAGCGCAACCAGCGGGCCGGCCGCGAGGCGCGCTACACCGACATCAACATGCCGGACGAGACGCGCAACTACGTGCCCAAGCTGCAGGCGGTGAAGAACATCGTCATGAGCCCCGACCAGTTCCGCGCCGACCTGCCGCTGATCGAGAACCACCCCTACTTCCAGTCGGTCACCCTCAGCCGCGACATGGACGTCGAACTGGCGGCGCGCCTGGCCGACGTGAAGCTCGACGACTTCAAGGCGCTCAACCCGCAGTTGAACCGGCCGGTGATCCTGGCCGCCGGCACGCCCCAGATCCTGCTGCCCTGGGACAACGCCACCGTCTTCAAGCGCAACTTCGACGCCTACAACGAGGGCAAGTTCGCCACGTGGACCGCCTGGAGCGCGCCCGCCACCATGTCGGTGGCCGAAGCCGCCCGCCGCGTGGGCATGAGCGAAAGCGAACTGCGCACCGTCAACAGCATTCCCCCGCGCATGTTGATCAAGTCCGGCTCGGTGCTGATCGTGCCGCGCCGCGCCACCGTGCAGAACGACGTCACGAGCCACGTCGCCGACAACGGGCAGCTGAGCCTGGCGCCCGAAATCGTCACCCGCCGCACGGTGGTGCGCGCCGGCAAGCACGACACGGTGGCGAGCATCGCGCGCCGCTACAAGCTCAGTGCCATGCAGGTGGCGGACTGGAACGACGTCGGCACCTCCGCCGCCTTCCGGGCCGGCCAGCGGGTGGTGCTGCACCTGCCGGTGCGCAGCGCCCGCGCGGCGGTCCGCGTGCCGGGCAAGAACGTCAAGCAGGTCTCCACCCGCCAGGCGGCCAAGCCGACGCCGCGCCGGGCCCCGGTGCAGCCGAAGAAGCGCCGCTGAGCCATGCACATGGCGGCCAGCGTGAAGCCGCCATGTCCCGATGTAACGGCCTCATCCCGTTGCAGGACAACTCCGACGGTTGCTGCCGCTGCGCGCCGATGCCTGGGGCGCGGGGGAGGCCCGACAGTGGAAGCATCCAATCCAAAGGAGTTCCACATGCAACGCAAGCCTCTGCTCGCCGCCGCCTTCGCGGCGGCCCTGATGGGTTTCGGTGCCGCCGTCCAGGCGCAGTACACCGCCATCGTCTCCAGCGCGCCGCCGGCGCCGCGCCACGAAGTCGTTCCCGCCGCGCGCGCGGGCTGGGTGTGGGCACCCGGCCACTACGAATGGCGAGGCAATGAATACGCCTGGGTCGAAGGCCGCTGGATGCGGGACCGCAGCGGCTACGAGTACCGCGAACCGCGCTGGGTGCAGCGCGCCGACGGCAGCTGGATCCTGGTGGGCAACACCTGGGAGCGCCGCGGCCCCAACGGCGACCGTGACGGCGACGGCATCGCCAACCGCTACGACCGCGATCGCGACGGCGACGGCATCGCCAACCGCTACGACAACAACCGCCGCAACCGCACGGGCCCGAACGCGGACTTCGACCGCGACGGCATCGCCAACCGGCACGACCGCGACATCGACGGCGACGGCGTGCGCAACCGCCGCGACCAGTTCCCGTACAACCCGCGCCGCAGCTGAGGCTGCAGCGACGACGAAAGGGGCCCGCGGGCCCCTTTTTCATGCGTGGCGGGTGCTGTGGGCGTACTCCGACCCGCTTAACAGCAGCAGGACTATGGGCTCCGGCCGGGCGGGAGGCCACAGTAGGAGCATCTCCACATCAGAGGTGAACAACATGAAGAAATCGATCCTTGGTACGGCCATGGCCGCGGCGCTGCTGGTCTTCGGTTCCGCCCACGCGCAGGGCTTCGACCGCAACGGCGACATCGACCGCGACGGCATCCGCAACAGCGTGGACAGCGACCGCGACGGCGACGGCCTGTCCAACCGCAGCGACCCGAACCCGAACGTCTGGAACCGCACCCATGTCGCGCGCAACGCGAAGGACATGGACCGTGACGGCATCGCCGACCGCAGCGACCGCGACCGCGACGGCGACGGCATCCCGAACGCGCGCGACCCGAACCCGAACGTGCCCAACGGCCGCCACGCCCGCGTGGACCGCATGGGCCCGAACGGCGACATGGACCGCGACGGCATCGCCAACCGCGTGGACCGCGACCGGGACGGCGACGGCGTGCGCAACGGCCGCGACGCCTTCCCGAACAACCCGCGCCGCGCCTGAGTGCGAAAGCCGCAGGGCACGGCTCCTGCGGCATGGGAAGGGGCCCCGCGGGGCCCCTTCCCCGTTTCAGAGCTTCTCGGTCTCGCCCTGGCGCGGCTGCCATTTCATCAGCCGCCGCTCGATGCGCCCGACCAGCCCGTCCAGCGCGAGCGCGAAGGCCGTGAGCACCACGATCCCCGCGAACACCGTGTTCACGTCGAAGGTGCCTTCCGCCTGCAGGATCAGGTAGCCGACGCCGCGCGCCGAGCCCAGGTATTCCCCCACCACCGCGCCCACGAAGGCCAGGCCCACCGAGGTGTGCAGGCTGGAGAACACCCAGCTCGTCGCGCTGGGCAGGTAGACCGTGCGCAGCAGCTGCTTGCGGTTGGCGCCCAGCATGCGCGCGTTGGCCAGCACCACCGGGCTGACTTCGCGCACGCCCTGGTAGACGTTGAAGAAGACGATGAAGAACACCAGGGTCACCGCCAGCGCCACCTTGCTCCAGATGCCCAGGCCGAACCACATGGCGAAGATCGGCGCGAGGATCACCCGCGGCATGGAGTTGAGCGCCTTGATGTAGGGGTCCAGGATGATGCTGGCGGTGGGCGCCAGCGCCAGCCACAGGCCCACCCCCAGGCCCAGCACGGTGCCGATGCCGAAGGCCAGCACGGTCTCCAGCAGCGTCACGCCCAGGTGGATGTAGATGTCGGCGCGGCCGGACAGTCCTTCCGGGAACAAGGCGTTGGCCCCCACGTCCAGCGGCAGGAACCACGACCAGATGCGGCCGGCGACCTTCACCGGTTCGCCGAGGAAGAACGCCGTCTGCTCGTTGCGCGAGACCAGGTGCCAGAGCAGCAGCGTGAACACGAGTACCGCGACCTGCCACGCGCGCAGGTTGCGCCCGGTGGGCTTGAGCTGCATGTCAGGCGGCCTTCTTCAGCTGCTGCGCGTAGCCCTTGAGGACTTCGTCGCGCAGCACGGCCCAGATCCGCGAATGCAGTTCCACGAAGCGCGGGTCGCCGCGCACCTCGGCGACATCGCGCGGTCGCGGCAGGTCGATCGCGAACTCGCCGATCGGGTGCGTGGCGGGGCCGGCGGAAAGCACCACCACGCGGTCGCTCATCGCGATGGCCTCGTCCAGGTCGTGCGTGATGAACAGCACCGCCTTTCGGCGCGCCGCCCACAGCTCCAGCACCTCGTTTTCCATCAGCTGGCGGGTCTGCACGTCGAGCGCGCTGAAGGGCTCGTCCATCAGGATGATGTCCGGGTCGAGCGCCAGCACCTGCGCCAGCGCGGTGCGCTTGCGCATGCCGCCGGAGAGCTCGTGCGGGTAGCGATGGCCGAAGCCCGCCAGCCCCACGCGCGCGAGCCAGTCCTGCGCCTGCGCGCGCGCCTCGGCATCCGGCAGCCCGCGGTACTGCAGGCCCACCATCACATTGTCGAGGGCGCTGCGCCAGGGCATCAGCGCGTCGGACTGGAACATGTAGCCGGCCCGCCGGTTGATGCCCGCGAGCCGCTCGCCGAACACCAGCACCTCGCCGCCCGAAGGCTCGAGCAGCCCGGCGCCGACGTTCAGCAGCGTGGACTTGCCGCAGCCCGTGGGCCCCACGACCGAGACGAACTCGCCGGCGGCGACCTTCAGGGTGGTCCGGGCGACCGCGGTGTAGCGCGCGTCGCCCTCCTCCCGCGAGCGGAAGGTCACCGTGATGTCGTTCAGTTCGAGCGCGTGCAAGGCGGCTTCAGGCCTTGTACTTCTCTTTCGCGTGCCGGGCGAAGTCGTTGGTGTAGGTCCTGGCCAGGTCGATCTTGTCCGCCTTGATGGAGGGATCGAAGCTGGCCAGCGCCTTCAGCGCCGTCTTGGCCCCGTCCTCGGGCAGCAGGCCGTCCAGCGCGATCGCTTCGCGCACCTTGTTGAAGGACGCGAGGTACAGCGCGCGGTCGCCGAGCAGGTAGCTTTCCGGAACCGTCTTGATGATGTCGCTCGGCCCCGCGGTCTGCAGCCACTTGAGGCCGTGCACGATGGCGTTGGCCAGCGCCTGGCAGGTGTTGGGGTTGTTGCGCACGAACTCCGTGTGGGTGTAGAAGCAGGCGGCGGGCATCGGGCCGCCGAAGACTTCCTGCGTGCCCTTGAGCGTGCGCGTGTCGCTGATGATGCGCACGTCGCCCTTCTGCTCCAGCATGGTCATCACCGGGTCGGTGTTGCTCATGGCATCGATCTGGCCCGAACGCAGCGCCGCCAGCGCGCCCGCGGAGGTGCCGACGCCGACGAAGCTCACCTCGGTCGCCTTCACCCCGACGCGCGACAGCACCAGGTTGGCCACCATGTTGGTCGAGGAGCCGGGGGCCGACACGCCGATGCGCTTGCCGCGCAGGTCCGCGGGGCCCTTGAACTGGGGCATCGCCTTGGTGGACACGCCCATCGCGATCTGGGGCGCGCGCCCCATCAGCACGATCGACTGGATCATCTGGTTCTTGGACTGCATGTTGATCGTGTGCTCGTAGGCACCGCTCACCACGTCGGCCGAACCGCCGATGAGGGCCTGCAGCGACTTGGCGCCGCCGGCGAAGTCGGAGATCTCGACGTCGAGCCCCTCGGACTTGAAGTAGCCCAGCTGCTCGGAGATCGTCAGGGGGAGGTAGTAGAAGGCGGCCTTGCCGCCCACCGCGATGGAAACCTTGCTCTTTTCCGGCTTGCCCTGCGCGCGCAGCGAGGGCGCGGCGACGACCGCGGCGCCCGCGGCGGCCAGCAGCGCGAAGCGCCGCCGGTTCAGTGTTGTCCTCGTCATGGCCGACCTCTCTTCTCGTCTTCTTCTATGGATGACGAAAGCTTAGGAGCCTTGCTGCGTTGCCGCATCGGGACGATCCCGTGCGGGTTTTCACGTAACGTGAAGGGAGTAGCTTTCCTAGCGCAGCGCGCTCAGGAGGATGGCGAGGTTCGCGAGGAAGGCCAGTGCCCAGATCGCCGAGCGCACCGTGGGCAGGCCCGCGACGTACATGGCGATGTAGATGATGCGCAGGGTGACGAACAGCAGCGCCAGGATGTCCACGCGCGTCTGCGGCGCGCCCAGCTGGTGGGCGATGATCACCGCGCCGATGAAGAAGGGCAGCGCCTCGAAGCTGTTGGCCTGCGCCGCGTTGGCGCGCGCCTGCCAGCCCTCCTGGCGCGCGAGCCAGCCGCGCGGGTCGTGGTTGTCGTAGCCGCCCTTGCCGCGCGGCTTGCCGAAGGCCCGGTACTTGGCCAGGTACGCGCAGGCGTAGGGCAGCAGCACGGCGATCAGCACGCACCAGTACGCCACGGTGAACCGGGCATAGATCGGATTCATTTGGTTCTCCTGTCCACCAGCGCGTGCGCGATGGTCCCCAGATCGACATATTCGAGTTCGCTGCCCGCCGGCACGCCGCGCGCCAGGCGCGTGACCTTCAGGCCCTTCTGTTTCAATGCTTCCGCGATCACGTGCGCCGTCGCCTCGCCCTCCGCGGTGAAGTTGGTGGCGAGGATCACCTCCTGGACCTCGCCGTTGGTGGCGCGCGCGAACAGCTTGGCCAGCCCGATGTCCTTCGGGCCGATGCCGTCCAGCGGGCTGAGCTTTCCCATCAGCACGAAGTACAGGCCGTTGAAGGCCTGCGTGCGCTCCAGCGCCGCCTGGTCGGCGGGCGTCTCGACCACGCACAGCTTGCTGCGGTCGCGCTGGGGGCTGCGGCAGGTGGCGCACACCTCGTCCTCGGTGAAGGTGTGGCACTCCTCGCAGTGGCGGATGTGGCCGGCGGCCTGCTCCAGCGCGCGCGCCAGCGCGTGCGCGCCCTCGCGGTCGTGCTGCAGCATGTGGAATGCCATGCGCGAGGCGGACTTCACGCCCACCCCGGGGAGGCGCCGCAGCGCCTCGATCAGTGCCTGAAGGGAAGGTTCCGCCATCAAGCCGCCGACGAGCCGCCTCTAGGCGGCTTGCGCCCCCTCGGGGGGCAGCGACGACACGAAGTGCGGAGCTTGGGGGCCCACATCCCTCTAGAAGGGCAGCTTCATGCCGGGAGGAAGGCCCGCGGTCAGCTTGCCCATCTTCTCCTGCGTGGTTTCCTCGGCCTTGCGCACCGCGGCGTTGAAGGCGGCGGCGACCAGGTCCTCGAGCATGTCCTTGTCGTCAGCCAGCAGGCTGGGGTCGATGGTGACGCGCTTGACGTCGTGCTTGCAGGTCATGACGACCTTCACGAGGCCGGCGCCGGATTCGCCGCTCACCTCGATGAGGGCCAGCTCGTCCTGTGCCTTCTTCAGGTTGTCCTGCATCGCCTGCGCCTGCTTCATCAGGCCGGCCAGCTGTCCCTTGTTGAACATGGTGGGTCTCTCTAGTGTTTCGCTACGGGTTTGATGCTGCCAGGGACGATTTTCGCCCCAAAGTCACGCTGCATCTGCTGCACGAAGGGATCGTTCAGGATGATCTGTTCGGCCGCCTGCTGCCGCTGGGCCGCGGCGGCGGCGTTGCGGCGGGCCGGGCTGTCGGTCACGGGGCCGACTTCCACCGTCAGGTCCACGGCGTGGCCGGCCGCGTGCAGGGCGGCGCGCAGGCGGTCGCGGCTGGCCGGCTGGTTGAGCGACTCGCGCTCCACGCGCAGCATCCAGTGGCCTTCGTCGCGGGCGACCAGCTGCGCCTGCAGCGCGAGCTCGCGCACCAGCGCGGTGACGGCTTCGCGCTCCACCAGCTGCTGCACGGTCGCCTGCCAGAAGTCGCCCTCGGGCGTGGGGACAACCGCGGGGACGGTGGTGGGCGTCTCGCGCAGCGGCTCGGGCTGCACGCGCACGGGCACGCCCATGACGTCGCCGGTGTTTCGCGGGCCAGCGCCGGGACGCGGCGGCGCCTGGGGTGGTTCGACGACGGGGAGGACGTGGCCGGGGGGTGCGGAGGGGCGCTGCGCGGTGTCGCGGTTCGCCTGCGGGCTCACCGGCGACCTACCGTCGGCCATTCCCGTAGGTCGTGGTGACGCAGGAACCGCGACTCGCGCCGCCTCGGCGCCCGCAGGCTGGGGTGACGCAGGAACCCCAGCACCGCGGGCCGCCTCATTCAGAGTTTTTTTTTCCCCCGAAGGCTTGAACGCCAGCAGCCTTAGCAGCACCATCGTCAGCGCCGCGTATTCGTCCGGCGCCAGCCCCAGCTCCGCCCGCCCGTGCAGGCAGATGCTGTAAAGCAGCTGCGTCTCGTCCGCCGGCATCAGCGCCGCCAGCCGCGCGATCGCCGCGGCTTCCTCGTCGCTGCCGTCCGCCGCATCCGGCACCGCCTGCAGCACCGCCATGCGCTGCAGCACCAGGCTCATTTCCTCCAGCGCCGCACCAGCGCTCAGGCCATGCAGGCGCAGCGCCTCCGACGTTTCGACCACGGACTTGCCGTCGCCCTGCGCCAGCGCCTGCACCAGCCGGAACACGTGGCTGCGGTCGACGCTGCCCAGCATCTGGCGCACGGCGGGCTCCCGCAGCTGGCCGCCGCCAAAGGCGATGGCCTGGTCGGTGAGCGAGAGCGCGTCGCGCATCGAGCCACGCGCGGCGCGCGAGAGCAGCCGCAGGGCGGGCGCATCGGCCGGCACGGCCTCGGCTTCGAGCACGCGCGCCAGGTGCTCCTGCACCGTCTCCGGCGCCATCGGCCGCAGGTTGAACTGCAGGCAGCGCGACAGCACGGTCACGGGCACCTTCTGCGGGTCGGTGGTCGCCAGCACGAACTTCAGGTACTCCGGCGGCTCCTCCAGGGTCTTGAGCATCGCGTTGAACGCATGCCCGGTGAGCATGTGCACTTCGTCGATCATGAAGACCTTGAAGCGGCCCTGCACCGGCTTGTAGACGGCCTGTTCCAGCAGCGACTGCACTTCGTCCACGCCGCGGTTGGAGGCGGCATCGAGTTCGGTGTAGTCGACGAAGCGGCCGGAATCGATGTCCATGCAGGCCTGGCACACGCCGCAGGGCGCGGCGGTGATGCCGCCCTGGCCGTCGGGTCCCTGGCAATTGAGCGACTTGGCCAGGATGCGCGACACGGTGGTCTTGCCCACGCCGCGGGTGCCGGTGAACAGGTAGGCGTGGTGCAGCCGCTGCTGCTCCAGCGCGTTCGTCAGCGCCTGGACCACGTGCTCCTGGCCCACCATCTGGCTGAAGGTCCGGGGCCGGTACTTCCGGGCGAGCACGAGATACGACATTCCGGCGATTCTAAGGGTGGCCCCACCGCAACTCGGCCTTGGCGGCGTCGCCTACAATCCACCGTGACGGGCCTCCCCGCATGGTGAAGCGGCCAACCGGGTCAGGTGGGGAACCAAGCAGCCCTAACTGTGGAGCCAGTGCCGGGGGTAAGGCTCGTCAACTACCTTCCATCCCTTGTGCGCCCCTCGCTGTGGGGGATTTGTCGCACTGCGCTGGCCCTGCCCGTTCCCAGCACGCCCACAACCGCGTACATTTGGTGACAAACGAGGTTGGGGGCTACCGTGAGCAAGGACAACAAGGGCCAGGCGCACCCGGGCACGGCACCCGTGCGTGACGCCGTGGACGTGGTCGAAAAGAACACCGATACCTCCTGGGCGCTGTTCCAGGCGCTCCAGGGGCAGCAGCAGCATGGCTTCGAGAAGACGCGGCCGAACGACCTGCCGGCCACCGCCGGGGCCGCGGGCGCACCGGAGCACGTGACGATCGACGACGTGCTGGTGGAGGCGCGGCGCAACAACCGCGTGTGCCCGATGCCCGCGATCTGGCAGCGGCTGTACGCCTACCTTCCCAACACCGGCCCGCACCTGTCGAAGGTTCCGGCCACCCACGCCGAGTGGGCCCAGGTGCCGCCCCTGCAGAAACGCGCCCGCCTGCGCGAACACATCGAGTGGGCCGCCAGCCAGGGCGTGCTGCGCCAGGTGTACGAAGCCCTCAAGAAGCTGCCGGAAAACCGCTGGCACCATATCGGCGAGTAGCGCGTTGCGGTTCCGGCGGGCAAAGGGCCTACCGCTGTCCGCCGCGAGCACTTCCGTCGCCGGGTTTCCTTCTTACAGAATCCGCGCGCAACCTCCCACAAACTTCCCTTTGCTGCCGCGCCTAGACTGCTTCGCATCACTGGGAGGTGAGCCATGGAGAAAGCCGCAGTCACCGGCAAACTGGCCGGTTCTCGTTGGGAAGCATCGCTGGGGCGCTGCAGTGCAGCAATGCTCCTGGTGGTGGGGGTCGCGTGCCCGGCCGTAGCCGGAGCCGAGGAACAGAAGGCGTCCGCCGAAGTGCTCGTCGCCGAAGCACGGGCGGAGCAGCCGGGCGTGCGGATGCAGGTCCGATCGAGCACGCTGCCCCGGCTGGAAGCCCAGGATTCCGGCTTCCAGGCGCCGCGGGTCGACCTCTCGCTCACCCCCTCCAACAGCCATGGCCTCGGCGCCGTGGTCGGCCTCAGCGGCTTCCATGCCAGCAACGCCGTACCGCTGGGCTTCCAGCCGCAGCGGCCGAGCGTGGACCTGGGCCTGCGCTGGAGCCAGAAGCAGATCGACGTGATGGCCTGGCGGCGCATGAACACCCCCGACGACGCCTACTCCCTGGCGCAGATGAAGGAGCAGCCGGTGTACGGCGCGCGCGTCGAGATGAACCTGGCCGCGGCCGCCGGCAAGAAGAACACCTTCGGCATCGACCGCGGCTTCCTGGGCATGCAGCTGGAAAGCGGGGCGCGCATCTCCATCAAGCGCAGGCACGGCGGCCCGATGGTCTACTACCGCACCGCCTTCTGATCCCCTCCCGGGACGCTTTCTCCGCAAAGGGGCCGCAAGGCCCCTTTTTCATGGGCGCTTCAGGCCGCGACCAGCCTGCCTTGCGCCGTGAGGAAGGCGCTGCGCACGACGGCGCCGCCCTGGGCCGCGGCGACGGCTTCCCGGTAACGCCGCATCTGCTCGCGCAGCCCCGGCTGGCGCTCGGGCTGGGCGGCCGACTTGAAGTCCAGCACCCACCATTCGCCCGTGTCGCGCCGGCGCACCAGCCGGTCCAGCCGCAGCAGTTCGCCCTCGTGGTGCAGTTCCACCTCGTTGGCATGCCAGTCCACCGCCGCCGGATCCCAGGCCCAGGCGCCTTCTCCCTCGAGGATGCGGCGGGCCATGGCCGCGGCCTCGCGCGCGGCGGCGGTGTCCAGCGCGAACAGGCGCTCCACCTCGCGCAGCTGCGCGGGCCGCACTTCGCCGCGCGCGGGCCAGGTTTCCAGCAGGCGGTGCATGGCCTCGCCCAGGCGCGAGGCCTCGCTGCCTTCGGCGGCCGCCGGGCGCAGCCATTCCAGGCTGGCGGCTTGCCCGGCGCCGGGCACGACACGCAGCACGAAGCTGGGGTCGCCCTGGCCCTCGCCTGCCG
>JALHLO010000097.1 GCA_022844525.1 Ramlibacter sp. | reverse complement strand
GCCTGACGCCGCGGGGGGCGGGGTGGACCGGATTGCTAAGCATGCATATCATCGCGGGCAGGAGACGACCATGAACGCACCCGCAACGCTTTCCCGCTGGGCCGCCCCCGGCGCCAGCCGCGTGCCCTTCTGGGCCTATACGGACGCGCAGGTCTACGCCAGGGAACTCGAGAAGATCTTCTACGGCGCCCATTGGTGCTACGTGGGCCTGGAGGTCGAGATCCCGAACATCGGCGACTACAAGCTCTCCTGGGTGGGCGAGCGGCAGGTGATCATGGTGCGCGACCGGGTGGCGCCGAAGGACCGCGGCACCGACCCCGGCATCCGCGTGGTGGAGAACCGCTGCGCCCACCGCGGCGTGCGCTTCTGCCACCAGCCGCAGGGCAGCGCGCGCAGCTTCGTGTGCCCCTACCACCAGTGGACCTACAAGCTCAACGGCGACCTCGCGGGCCTGCCGTTCAAGGACGGCGTGCCGTCCACCGACGAACAGGGCCAGCCCTGCGTCAACGGCGGCATGCCGGCCGGCTTCGAGCTGAAGGACCACGGCCTGACCAAGCTGCGCGTGGCGGTGCTGCACGGGCTGGTGTTCGCCACCTTCAGCGACGCGGCCGAACCGGTCGAGCAGTACTTCGGCCCCGAGGTCATGCCCTGGCTGGAACGCATCTTCAAGGGCCGCCAGCTCACGCTGCTGGGCTACAACCGCCAGCGCATCCCGGGCAACTGGAAGCTGATGATGGAGAACATCAAGGACCCCTACCACCCGGGCCTGCTGCACACTTGGTTCGTCACCTTCGGGCTGTGGCGCGCCGACCAGAAGAGCCGCATGGTGATGGACGCGCACGGTCGGCACGCGGTGATGATCTCGCGCCGCAACGAGGGCGGGGCGAACAAGGCGGTGACGCAGGGCGTGACCAGCTTCAAGGCCGACATGGCGCTGCACGACACGCGCCTGCTCGACGTGGTGCCCGAACCCTGGTGGAAGATCCCGGACCCGGCGAAGCCCGGCACCGAGATCACGCCCACCGTCACCATGATCACGCTGTTCCCGAGCGTGATCATCCAGCAGCAGGTGAACTCGCTGTCCACGCGCCACATCGTGCCGCGCGGGCAGGGCGAGTTCGACTTCGTCTGGACCCACTTCGGCTTCGCCGACGACAGCGAGGAGATGCGGCGCCGCCGGCTGCGCCAGGCCAACCTGTTCGGGCCCGCGGGCTTCGTCAGCGCCGACGACGGCGAGGTGATCGAGTTCAGCCAGGACGGTTTCCGCCAATGGGGCGAGGACGGCGAGACCCTGTGCGAACTGGGCGGCACCGGCACCGAGGGCACCGAGCACATGGTGACCGAGACGCTGATCCGCAGCATGTACGCCTACTGGCGCAAGGTGATGGGCGTATGAACGAGCGCCTGCTGCTGCAGCTGGAGGTCGACCAGCTCAATGCCGCCTATGCGGCGGCGCTGGACGAGCGCCGCTTCGACGACTGGCCGCAGTTCTTCCTGGAGGACGGCCGCTACACGGTGCAGGCGCGCGAGAACTTCGACCGCCAGCTGCCGCTGGCGCTGATCGCGCTGGAAAGCCAGGGGATGATGAAGGACCGCGTTTACGGCATCACCCAGACCATCTACCACGGCCCGTACTACACGCGGCACGTGCTGAGTCCGGCGCAGGTGCTGGGCGAGGAGGGCGGGCGCATCCGGGCGCAGACGCACTACGCGGTGTTCCGCACCAGGCCGGGCGACGCCAGCGAGGTCTACAACGTGGGCCGCTACATCGACGAGATCGCGCGCACGCCGGCCGGCCTCAGGCTGGCCAGCCGGCTGTGCGTGTACGACAGCGAGATGGTGCTCAACTCGCTGATCTATCCCGTCTAGCGCTTGTTCAGGGCGCCGCCGGGCTTGGTGAGCTGGTTCCCCAGCAGCGCGCCGGCGCCCGCGCCCAGGATGGTCGCGCCGGTGCCGCCCAGCGAGTTGCCCACCACGCCGCCGACCACGGCCCCACCCACGGTGCCGACGGTCTGCCGGTCCATCGTGGCGCAGCCGCCCAGGCCCAGCGTCGCGGCCGTCAGGACCGCAGCGATCAATTTCGTCTTCATGGCTTCCCCTTGTGAGATGCGTTGCGCACGGCCGCGAGAGGGTGCGGCCACCCGTGCAGACGATTCTGGGGAGGTGGTCCCGGCGCAGCTGTAGGCTCGCATGGACGGGCCGTGTCGTCTCGGTCGGGTGAGCCATACGCAGCGCAAGCACACGGAGCGTGCGCAAAGAAAATGGGGCCAGGGCACGGGCCCTGACCCCATCGTTCCGACCTGGAAGGCGTTGCCGCAAGACCAGCCGCGCCTTCGCGCGGAATCAGCGCTTGGCGGCCTGGTTGCCCAGGTAGGCGCCGGCGCCGGCGCCCAGGATGGTCGCGCCCGTGCCGCCCACGGCGCTGCCGACCAGGCCACCCACCACGGCGCCGCCCACGGTACCGACGGTGGTGCGGTCCATGGTGGCGCAGCCACCCAGGCCCAGCAGGGAGATCGAGGTCACGACGGCAGCAATGAATTTCGTCTTCATGAGGATCACCTTCCAAATCGAATTGTTCGAACACCGCAAGAGGCGCGGCAACCTGTGCGAACAACTCTAAGGAAACGCCCCATGCGGAACTGTAGGAACCGCGCCAGCGCCGCTGTCGTCGCACGGCACCGGCGCTTGCCGGGCAGCGGATGAGCGGCAGAGCCAGGATCGGCGCGGCGTGGCTCGTCAGAGGGGGCGGCTGCGCGCGAGCGGCGGGTTGCGCGCGAAATAGCGTTCGATGCCGCGCATGAGCGCATCGGCCAGCTGCTCCTGGTAGTCGCCGCTGCGCAGCTTGGCCTCTTCTTCCGGGTTGCTGATGAACGCCGTTTCCACCAGCACGCTCGGGATGTCGGGCGCCTTGAGCACGGCGAAGCCGGCCTGTTCGACCTGCGCCTTGTGCAGGCGGCCGACGCCGCCGATCTCGCCGAGCAGGGCGCTTCCCAGCTTCAGGCTGTCGTTGATCTGCGCCGTGGTGCTCATGTCCAGCAGCGCGCGCTTGACGTGCGCGTCGTGGCTCTTGATGTTCAGGCCGCCGATCAGGTCCGCCTTGTTCTCCTTGTCGGCCATCCAGCGCGCGGCGCTGCTGGAAGCACCGGTCTGGCTCAGGGCGAACACGCTGGCGCCGCGCGCGGTGGGCGTCATCCAGGCGTCGGCATGGATGCTCACGAACAGGTCGGCCTGCACGCGCCGCGCCTTGTCCACGCGCACGTGCAGCGGCACGAAGAAGTCGGCGTCGCGCGTGAGGTAGGCGCGCATCGGGCTGCCCTTGACGCTGGTGGCGTTGATGCGCTGGCGCAGCAAGTGCGCGATCTGCAGCACGACGTCCTTCTCGCGCGTGCCGCCGGGGCCCACGGCGCCGGGGTCCTCGCCGCCGTGGCCGGGGTCCAGCGCGACGATGATCAGGCGGTCGGTCTTGGCCAGGGCGAGCGCCGGCCGCGCCACTTCGGCGGCGGGCGTGCGCGCGGGCCGCTGGACCTGCTGCGCGATCAGCTCGCCCAGCGGGTCGTTCACCACCTGCGGCGGCGGCTCGGGCGCGATCACCGGCGGCCGGTCCTTTTCCTTCAGGCGTTCGGCGATCAGCGCCTCCAGCGGATCGATCGCCTTGTGCGGGAAGAAGTCCACCACCAGCCGGTGCTTGTAGGCGGCCACGGGCGTCAGGTTGAACACCTGGGGCCGGGCCGGCTGCTTCAGGTCGACCTGCAGGCGCACCGTGGTGGCCGAATGCTGCAGGATGCGGATGCCGGCGATGTAGGGATCGTCGGAGCGCAGCTTGGCCACCAGCTCGCGCAAGGTGGGATCGAGGGCGATGCCTTCGATGTCCAGCGCCAGCCGCTCGGGCGACTGCGTCACCTTGCTGGCCAGCAGGGCGTCCGATTCGATGGTCAGGCGCGTGTATTCGGGGGCGGGCCACAGGCGCACGGCGACGATGCCGGCGCCGCGCGCGATCTGGTGCGCGCCCAGCAGCAGCACCACGCTGCCGGCCTGCAGGAGGTCGCGCCGCTTCAGGCTCATGACAGCAGCTCCGCACCGCGCGCCGTGTTGGCGCGCAGCGTCACTTGGCGGCGGCCGTCGTCGGCCAGCACGATGTGGATGTCCAGGTCGGCCTCCGGCAGCAGGGCCGCGGCCTTTTCGGGCCACTCGGCGACCTTCAGGCCCGGGCCGGCGAAGATGTCGCGAAAGCCCGCGTCTGCCCATTCGCGCGGGTCGTCGAAGCGGTAGAAGTCGAAGTGCCAGGCCTCCAGGCCGGGCAGTTCGTAGGGCTCCACGACCGCGTAGGTCGGCGACTTGATGCGGCCTTGCGCGCCCAGCGCGCGCAGCAGGTGGCGCACCAGGGTGGTCTTGCCCGCGCCCAGCTCGCCGTGCAGCGCGATGAAGGCATCGGCGATCGCCGGGTGCCGCGCCAGCCGCTCGGCGAACGCGCGGGTGTCGTCCTCACCCTGCCACGCCAGGGGGCGGGCGGTGCTTCCTACAATCGGCGCGTGATGTTCGACGGTGCTCAGAGCGAAGGTCCTTTGCGGGTGGCCCGGATCCGGGAGTGGGCCCGCGAGCTCGGATTTTCCCAAATTGGCGTGACCGGTGTCGACCTTTCTGCGGCCGAACCCGGTTTGCTCGCCTGGCTGGCTAACGGTTTCCATGGCGAAATGGCCTACATGGAAGCCCACGGGGTGCGGCGCGCGCGCCCCGCGGAACTGGTGCCGGGCACGACATCCGTGATTACCGCACGCATGGACTACCTCGCGGCCACACCCGAGGGCTGGCAGGAGATCGAGTTCGATCGCCTGAAGCGCCCGCAGGAAGCGGTTGTATCGCTTTACGCGCGGGGGCGGGATTACCACAAGGTGTTGCGTTCGCGCCTGCAGAAGCTGTCCGAGCGCATCGCCGCCGCCGTCGGGCCCTTCGGCCATCGCGTCTTTACAGACTCGGCGCCGGTGCTGGAGGTGGAGCTGGCCGCGCGCAGCGGGCAGGGCTGGCGCGGCCGCCACACCCTGGTGCTGAACCGCGAGGGCGGCTCCATGTTCTTCCTGGGCGAGATCTACGTGGACCTGGCGCTGCCGGCCACCGAGCCCACGGGCGACCACTGCGGCACCTGCCACGCCTGCCTCGATGTCTGCCCGACCGGGGCGATCGTCGCCCCCTACCGGCTCGATGCCAGGCGCTGCATCTCCTACCTCACCATCGAGCACGCCGGGTCCATCCCGGTGGAACTGCGCCCCCTGATGGGCAACCGCATCTACGGCTGCGACGACTGCCAGCTGGTCTGCCCCTGGAACAAGTTCGCGCAGGCCGCCACGCTGCCCGACTTCGCGCCGCGCGCCGCCCTGGTCGACCAGTCGCTGGTGGCGCTGTTCGCCTGGAGCGAGGAGGAGTTCCTGCGAAACACCGAAGGCAGCCCGATCCGCCGCATCGGCCACGAGCGCTGGCTGCGCAACATCGCCGTGGCGCTGGGCAACGCGCTGCGGCAGCAGGAGGACGCGGGCATCCGCGCCGCCCTCGAGGCCCGCCGCGAGCATCCCTCCAAAGTGGTACGCGAGCACGTCGCCTGGTCCCTCGGATTGGTTTGAACCCGCGCCCGCCGCCCGGTAAGTTCGATCCACAGGGCGGATTCGAGCAAGCTTCACAGGCGCGGAGGCGGCGGCCATGGTTTCTGGCGACGGGTACGGTGCGCAGGGCGAGGCCCGGCTCACGCTGTCCATGTCCGGCGAGGCGCTGGGCGCGCTGGAGGCCTACCTGCAGTCGGGCGCGGCCCGCGGCCAGCCTTTTGAACAGGCGCTGCGCGAGGCGCTGCACGGGGTGCCGCAAGCCGGGCCCGCGCTGGCGGACCGGTGCTTCCTGTCGCGCCGCACGCTGCGCCGGGTGCACGAATTCATCGCCGCCAACCTGGCGCACGACATCCGCATCGCCGACATCGCGCGGGCCGCGGCGCTGAGCGCCTGGCACCTCGGGCGCAGCTACCACCAGGCCACCGGCCAGAGCCTGTGGCAGTACGTGCTGCAGGCGCGCGCCCGGCACGCGCACCGCCTCATCGCCGAACAGCCGGACACGCCGCTGGCGGAGATCGCCCTGCAGTGCGGCTTCCAGTCGTACGGGCAGTTCATCGCCGCCTTCCGCAAGACCTATGGCCTGACGCCGGGCGCATGGCGCCGCACCCTGGACGGCGCGGTGCAATGAAGCGCCCGAAACGCAAGCGGCGCGCAGGATTCCGCAGTGCTCCCTGGCAGCCGCGGACCTAGATTGGGTTCCCCCGAAATACGCACGGAGTCCTGCCATGACCCGCATCCCTCTTCCTCCCGGCGCCGCCGCGTGGCGCCTCGTCCTCGGCCTCCTGCTCGCCGGCGCCTTGCTGGCGGCCTGCTCGGGCGGCGGTGGCGGCACCGCCGGCGCTTCGCCCGGTGGCGCCGGCACCGTGACCGGCACGGCCGCCACCGGGGCGCCGATCGCCGGCGTGGTGGTGACGCTCAAGGACAGCGCCAACCGCTCCGCCACCGCCACCACGTCGGCCACCGGCGCCTTCTCGATCGACACCTCCGGCCTCACGCCGCCCTTCCTGCTGCAGCTGACGACCCCCGGGGGCAGGACGCTGCTGAGCGTGAGCACGAACGAGCAGCGCACCGCCACGCTCAACCTGACGCAGATCACCGACCTCGTGGTGCGGTCCTGGTACCTGGTGCAGGGCCAGTCGGCCGACACCGCCTTCGCCAACCCGGTGGCGCTGCCGGCACCCACGCCGGCGCAGGTGCGCTCGGTCGCGGGCGTCCTGCTGAACCTGCTGCAGCTGGGCATCGCCGCCAACGGCGCGCCCATCAGCGAACCCGAGGACCTGATCGCCAAGCCCTTCGCGGCCGACGGCACCGGGATCGACAAGCTCCTGGACAACACCGGCGTGACGGTCGGTGCTTCCAGTGCCGTCCTCACCGTGGCGGCCGGCACCGCCAGCCAGACCAGCAACCTGGGCTACAGCACGGCCGACAGCGCCATCACCGCCAGCACCTCGACCACCAACGGCACCGTGACCACCACGGCCACCAGCACCAGCGTCGTGCCGGTGCAAAGCGCCCAGGCGCAGGCCATCGCCGCCATCAATGCGTCCATGGCCGGCTTCTCGGCGGCGGTGAACAGCCGCGGCCCGGCCCTCGTGGCGGCCGACCTCGAACCCTTCTTCGCCGCCGACCTGCTGGACGAGGGTCTCGACCGCAGCCAGCTGCTGGCCGAGCTGCTGCCGGAGATGCGCCAGCTGCAGAACGTCGCGGTCGTGGTCGACCAGGTGCTGGCGCTCGACACCACGGCCGGCACGGCCCGCACCCAGGTGCGCTTCACGGCCAGCCAGGGCAGCCAGACCTCCACCGAGCGCGAGGAGTTCTTCTTCCGCCGCGGCAGCGACGGCACCTGGCGCTTCGCCGGCGACGGCCGCATCGCGCAGGTGAGCGTGCAGGCCGAGGGCCGCCGCAACCAGGGCCTGTTCGCCGGCGGCAGCGGCCCCTCGGTGAACATCGACGTGCGCGCCGTGGTGGGCACCGTCCCGCCTGCGACCAGCTCCATGAGCGTCAGCGCATCCTTCGCGTCGTCCGCGGTGCAGCTCGGGTCCATCGAGGTGCTGGACTCCGGTGTGCAACTGCAGCCCTTCTTCTCCAACTCCGGGGTGCTGTCGCCGCCGCTGCCGGCCGCCGGCACGCCGGTGACGATCACGCTGCTGCCCAGCGCCGGCGGCAGCGTCTCCTACACGGTGCCGCTGAACGCCTTCACCACCGAGCTGATCGAGATCAGCGCCCCCACCGGCACCACCATCGCGCCCGGCACGCACACGGTGACCTGGACGCTGCCGACCACCTACGCGGTGGAGAGCATCCAGCTGTCCGTGCTGAGGTTCACCGGGAGCTCCGGCAGCAGCTCGGGCTTCCAGTGCATCGACGACGCGCCCGTGGTCGCGGCCACGGCCACCTCGGGCCAGATCACCATCGCCCCGACCTGCAACGGCCAGCCGGTGCAGACCGCCAACATCAACCTCAGCACCAACGGCTTCAACGGCGAGCGGTCGCAGGTGATCTACGGGCTGAGCGTGGTGGCGCCGTAGTCAAGGCGCGCGCGGGCGTTCAGGTCGCGGACAGGACCAGCCCGCGCAGCAAGCCCAGGGCAAAGGGCAGGCTCGCGATCCCGAGCAGGGTCGAGAGGGTCACGAGCCCCGCCACGTAGGGCCCGTTGTAGCCCATGCGCGAGGCGAGCACGTAGCAGCTGGAGGCGGTCGGCAGCGCGGAGAACGCCAGCAGCACCGTCGCCTGCGCCGCATCGAGCCGGAAGGCCCAGGCGAGGCCCGCCGCCACCAGCGGCAGCAGCAGGTGGCGGATCGCCAGCAGGCCGCCGGTCAGCGCCTTCTGCTGCGCCAGGTGCGCCAGGCGCATGCCGGCGCCGGCGGCCATGAGGCCCAGGGGAATCGACGCGCCGCCCACGCGCGCCACGGTGGGCTCCAGCCAGGCCGGCACCCGGAAGCCGGCGAAATTCGCCGCCAGGCCCAGCGCCGTGGCGATGATCAGCGGATTGCGCACCAGCGCGCGCAGGAAGCCGGTGTCCGAGTGGCGCGCCATCGGCCACACCGCGCCGACGTTGAGCACCGGCACGCACACGCCGATCAGCACCGCGATCAGCAGCAGGCCCTGGGGCCCGGCCAGCCGCTCCGAAAGGGCCAGGGCGATGTAGGAATTGAAGCGAAATGCCACCTGCGCGGCGCCCGCGTGCTCGCGCGGCTCGATGTGCCGCCCCAGGCCCGGCAGGTGCGGCAGCAGGTAGGCCAGGCCGATCCCGCTCACCCCGAGCAGCAGGCCGGCGCCAATGAGGCTGGAGGTGGCGCCCAGGTCCAGCGGGCTGCGCACGATGGACTGGAACAGCAGCACCGGGAACAGGAAGAAATAGACCAGGCTTTCCACCTGCTCCCACACCGTGCGGTTCAGCGCGGTATAGCGGCAGACGAGGTAGCCGAGCAGGATCAGGGCGAAATCGGGAAGGAGGAGCTGGAGAAAATTCACGCGGCGCAGGATACCCGTTCACGTTCGTCACTTAGGATTCGGGGTTTGGCATTTCGACAGCAAAACAGGAGAACCGAATGAAACGTCGTGTCTGGATCGCCCTGGCGGCCACCACCCTCGCAGCGGCCGCCGCCCCCGTGCTGGCCCAGGGCTATCCGAACAAGGTGGTCCGGCTGCAGGTGCCTTTCGCGCCTGGCGGCACCACCGACATCATCGCCCGCGTGATTTCCGAGCCCCTGGGCAAGAACCTGGGCCAGAGCGTGATCGTGGAGAACAAGGCCGGCGGCGGCGGCGTCGTGGGCGCCACCGAGACCGTGCGCGCGGCGCCCGACGGCTACCTGCTGGGCGTGGCCACCGTGTCCACCACGGCCGCCAACCCGGCGATCAACCCGAGGATCCCGTACAACCCGACGACGGACTTCACGCCCATCATCAACATCGCCGCGACGCCCAACATCATCGCGGTGCACCCCAGCTTCCCGGCCAAGGACTACAAGGCCTTCCTCGCGGAGCTCAAGCGCAACCCGGGCAAGTACTCCTACTCCTCCTCCGGCACCGGCGGCATCGGCCACCTGCAGATGGAGCTGTTCAAGAGCATGTCGGGCACCTTCGTCACGCACATCCCCTACCGCGGCGCGGGCCCGGCGCTGAACGACACCGTCGCCGGCCAGGTGCCGATGATCTTCGACAACCTGCCGTCGGCGCTGCCCTTCATCCAGTCCGGCAAGCTCGTTCCCATCGTGGTGGCCGCGCCGCAGCGCCTGAAGGAACTGCCCAACGTGCCCACCTTCAAGGAAGTGGGGCTGGAGCCGGTGAACCGCATGGCCTACTACGGCATCCTCGGTCCCAAGGGCCTGCCGAAGGAAGTGGTGGACAAGGTGCATGCGGCCACGGCCAAGGCGCTGCAGGACCCCGCCGTGCGCAAGCGCATCGAGGACACCGGCTCCATCATCATCGGCAACACGCCGGACCAGTTCGCCGCGCAGATCAAGGCGGAGTACGAGGTCTACAAGAAGGTCGTGGACGCGGCGAAGCTGAAGCTGGATTGACCCTGACGCAAGGTGAGTGACGCCGTCGACGCCTTCATCGACGCCCTCTGGCTCGAGGAAGGCCTGTCGCGCAACACGCTGGCGGCCTACCGGCGCGACCTGGAGCTGTACGACCGGTGGCTGGCGCAGCGCGGGCTGCGCCTGCCCGCCACCACGGAGTCCGACCTTCACGGCTACTTCGCCGCGCGGCATGCGGCCACCAAGGCGACCTCCGCCAACCGGCGGCTCACCGTCTTCAAGCGCTACTTCCGCTGGGCGCTGCGCGAGCGCCTGGTCGATGCCGACCCGACGCTGCGCCTGCAGTCGGCCAAGCAGCCGCTGCGGGTGCCCAAGACCCTGACCGAAGCCCAGGTCGAGGCCTTGCTGGGCGCCCCCGACGTGGACACGCCACTGGGCCTGCGCGACCGCACCATGCTGGAACTCATGTACGCCAGCGGCCTGCGCGTGAGCGAGCTGGTGGGCCTGAAGACCTTCAACGTCGGCATGAACGAGGGCGTGCTGCGCGTCATGGGCAAGGGCAGCAAGGAGCGGCTGGTGCCGTTCGGCGAAGTCGCGCGCGACTGGATCGTGCGCTACCTGGCCGAGGCGCGCGCCGCCATCCTCGGCGGGCAGCAGACCGAGGACCTGTTCGTCACCGCGCGCGGGCAGGGCATGACCCGCGCCATGTTCTGGGTGATCGTGAAGAAGCACGCGCATACCGCGGGCATCACGGCGCCGCTGTCGCCGCATACCCTGCGGCACGCCTTCGCCACCCACCTGCTCAACCACGGGGCCGACCTGCGCGCCGTGCAGATGCTGCTGGGGCACGCGGACATCTCCACCACCACGATCTACACCCACGTGGCGCGCGAGCGGCTGAAGGTGCTGCACGCGCAGCACCACCCGCGCGGCTGAGCGGGCGCCGTCCATCCGGGGCGGGAACGCCGGCGGGAATGGCGACGTCTATGGCTGCACACCCCCGAGCGGACCGCACCGGTCTCGCCGGGTCCCAGGAGACCTCCCATGAGCATGTTCCAGCACGCCGTCCTCGCCCTCGCGGCCGCCGCCTTCCTGCCCGTCCACGCCCAGCAGGGGCCGACGGACCCGCAGATCGCCGCCATCGTCGTCACCGCCAACCAGGTGGACATCGACGCCGGCAAGGTGGCCAAGAGCCGATCGAAGTCGAAGGACGTGCGGCAGTTCGCGCAGCAGATGATCACCGACCACGGCGGCGTCAACAAGCAGGCCACCGCGCTGGTCACCAGGCTGCAGGTCAAGCCCGAAGCCAGCGACACCAGCCGCAGCCTCAAGAAGGGTGGCGACGAGAACATCGCCAGGCTCAAGAAGCTCAAGGGCAGGGAATTCGACCAGGCCTACGTCGACCAGGAGGTGAGCTACCACCAGGCGGTGCTGGACGCGATCGACAAGACGCTGCTGCCGTCGGCGAAGAACGCCGAGCTCAAGGAGCTGATCACCAAGGTGCGCCCGGCCATCGCCGCGCACCTGGAGCACGCGAAGCACCTGCAGGCCGCCCTGGGCAAGTGACATGAACAGCGCGCGCATGCTGGCGTTCGCGGTGCTGGCGGCGGCCGCGCTGCCGGTGGCTGCCGCCACCCACACGGTGACCATCGAAGGCATGAAGTTCGTGCCCGAGACCCTGACCGTGAAGAAGGGCGACCGCATCGTCTGGAACAACAGGGACGTCGTGCCGCACACGGCCACCGCGAAGGGCGCGTTCGATTCGCGCTCGATCGCGGCGGGCAAGCGCTGGAGCCACGTGGCCCGCAAGGCCGGCCGCCACGCCTACGTGTGCACCTTCCACCCTGGCATGAAAGCAACTTTGGTGGTGCAATGAACCGCATGAAGACCCTGCCGGCCGAGACCCTCGGCCAGGAAATCGACGACGCGTCGCTGGCGAGCCGCGTGCTCGCCGGCGATGCCGGCGCCTTCGAGCTGGTCATGCGCCGGCACAACCAGCGCCTGTACCGGGTGGCGCGGGCCATGCTGCGCGATTCGGCCGACGCCGAGGACGCGCTGCAGGACGCCTACATCGCCGCCTTCCAGTCCATGGGCAACTTCCGCGGCGAGGCCAGCCTCGCCACCTGGCTGTCGCGCGTGGTCGTCAACCAGTGCCTGGGCCGCCTGCGCCGCCAGGCACGCCGCGACAACATCGTGCCCATGGTGGCCATGGGCGACGCGGAGGAACTGGAGCACGCCGCCATGCCAGCAGACGACTCCGACACCCCAGAGAAGGCCCTGGTCCGCTCCGAACTGCGGGCCGTGCTGGAGCGCAAGCTCGACGAGCTGCCCGAAGCCTTCCGCACCGTGTTCGTGCTGCGCTGCGTGGAGGAGCTGAGCGTGGAGGAAACCGCGCAGTGCCTGAACATCCCGGAAGCGACGGTGCGCAGCCGCCATTTCCGCGCGCGCAGCATGCTGCGCGAATCGCTGGCGCAGGACATCGACGTGGCCGAACGCGACGTGTTCGCCTTCGACGGCGAGCGCTGCGACCGCATCGTCGCCCGCGTGCTGGAGCGGCTGCGAACCGGCGAGTAAGCGCCCCGCGGCGGGCGCTGCGTATGATCCGGCGCCCATGAGCAACCGAATCTTCCTGGCCATCGTGGTGGTCGTGCTGGCCGCCGCGATCGGCGGCGCCAGCTGGTTCTATGCGGCCCAGGGCCAGGGCAGCGGCCCGGCCCCGGTGCGCAACCTCGAGGCGCTGGTGCGGCCGCACGCGCCGACGCTGGGCAACGCGCAGGCGCCGGTGCACATCGTGGAGTTCCTGGACCCGGCCTGCGAGACCTGCGCGACCTTCTACCCGCTGGTCAAGCAGATCATGGCGCGCCACCCCGACCGCATCCGCCTCACCATCCGTTACGCGCCTTTCCATCGCGGCGCCGCCGACGTGGTGCGCCTGCTGGAGGCCAGCCGGCTGCAGGGACGCTACTGGGAGACGCTGGAAACGCTGCTGCGCCGGCAATCGGAGTGGACCCGCAACCACACCGCCGACGCAGGCCTGGCGCTGCAGGCGCTGGCGGGCACGGGGCTGGACCTGCAGCGGCTGCAGGCCGACCTGCGTTCGCCGCAGATCGATCGCATCCTCGCGCAGGACGAACAGGACGCGCGGACGCTGGAGGTGGAGAAGACGCCGGAGTACTTCGTCAACGGCCGCCCGCTGCCCGAGTTCGGCCTGGAGCCGCTGGCCGCGCTGATCGAGCAGGAGCTGCGCCGCACCGCGGCGGCGACGCCCCGCTAGGGCGCTGCGGGCGATCCGCGCGCGACTTGACGCAGCGCAAGCGCGCGCTTCGCGCCGGCGATCGGCGGCGGGCGGGCGTCCCTAGAATTTCCGCATGCCAGGCGTCCGGCCTG
>JALHLO010000096.1 GCA_022844525.1 Ramlibacter sp. | reverse complement strand
TTGAAGCTCAGGGTCGGGCCCAGGTGGTTGCCCTCGGACGTGTGGTTGTAGACCACGTCCAGGATCACTTCCAGCCCCGCGCCGTGCAGCGCCTTGACCATCTCCTTGAACTCGCGCACTGCGCCCGCCGCGTCGCCGCGGCGGAACGCGGCGCTGTAGCGCAGTTCGGGCGCGAAGAAGTTCAGCGTGGAGTAGCCCCAGTAGTTGGTCAGCCCCTTGTCCACCAGGAAAGGATCGTCCACGTGGGCATGCACCGGCATCAGTTCCACCGCGGTCACGCCGAGATCCTTCAGGTAGCGCAACATGGCCGGATGTGCCAGGCCCGCATAGGTGCCGCGCAGTTCCTCGGGCACGTCCGGGTGCAGCATCGTGAGCCCCTTCACGTGCGCCTCGTAGATCACGGTCTCGTTCCACGGGGTGTTGGGCCGCCGGTCGTCGCCCCAGTCGAACGACGGGTCGACCACGAGGCCGAGCGGCGCGGCGCGCTGGTCGGTATCCACCGGGGCGAGATCCTCTCCCGGTCCGCCCGGCACGTAGGCGAAGCCGCCGCGGGCGAAGTCCTCCAGGCCATCCACCGCGCACGCGTACGGGTCGAGCAGCACGACCCGCGGGTTGAAGCGCAGCCCGCGGCCGGGATCGCAGGGGCCGTGGACCCGGAAGCCGTAGCGCTGGCCCGGCCCCAGGCCCGGCAGGTAGCCATGCCACACGAATGCCGTCTGTTCGCGCAGACGCACGCGCGTTTCGCGGCCCGCGGGGTCGAACAGGCACACCTCGACGCCGGTGGCATGTTCCGAATAGACGGCGAAGTTGACGCCCTGCCCGTCCCAGGTCGCGCCCAGGGGATAGGGCGCCCCCGGCTGGACGAGGAAGCGGGCCAGGTCGGAGAGTCGGGGGGTGCCCTTCATGCTTGCGGCTCCATGGCGCCATGGTCGCGGCCGGCGCCGCGCGCCGCCGTAGGACATGGCCGAGCGCTGGGCGGTCAAGGGTGGGCCCGTAAGGGCCTGCGCGCGGATCGGTCCTGCGGCGGCATCCACGTGCATAAACTGGCGCGACCATGCAGCACGTGAACACCACCTTGGCGAGCGAGAGAGCCGCCGGAGTTTCCGAACCCGTTGCCGGCGTGGTCGGCGCCACGCGCCCTTCGGCGCGCGGGCCGCAGCCGTGTGCCCGGAACTGGGGAGTCGGCGCTCCTGAGTAGGATGGCGGGCCACCCCATCGCCGACGACGTGCGGCGGTTCATCCTCACGAGCGTGCCCTCCGTTCCCTACCTGGAGGCGCTGCTGCTGCTGCGGGCCGACGGCGCCACGCGCTGGGACCCGTTCAGGCTGGCGCGCCGGCTCTACATCGGCGAGAGCCAGGCCATGGACCTGTTGCAGACCCTCGCGCAATCGCAAGTCGCCCGCCGGGCGGAGGATGGCGGCTTCGAATACGCGCCCGCGACGCCCGAACTGGCCCGGGCCATCGACCGCCTGGCCGCGACCTATGTGGGGAACCTGGTCGGCGTGACCGACCTGATCCATTCGCGGCTGGACAAGCGGGCGCAACAGTTCGCCGATGCGTTCCGCTGGAGGAAGGACGAAAGCTAGATGGACCTCGCACCCGTGATCTACTCGCTCTGCGCGCTCACCAGCGCCGCCTGCTTCGTCCTGCTCGCGCGCAGCTATCGCCGCACGCGGGCGCGCCTGCTTTTCTGGAGCGGCTGGTGCTTCCTGCTGCTCACGATCAACAACTTCCTGCTCGTTCTCGACAAGGTCGTCTGGCCGGTGGAAACGGACCTGCGGCTGTGGCGGCTGGCCACGGCCTTCGTCGGCGTGGCCCTGCTGCTGTTCGGCCTGATCTGGGAGGAGGAGTGATGGAGCAGGTGCTCGAGGGCGGCGTCGCCGTCATGACCCTGTTCGTGGGCCTGTTCTTCTATCGCTTCTGGCACAACACCCGGGATCGCCTCTTCCTGTACTTCACCTGGGCGTTCTGGATCGAGGGCGCCAACCGGGGAACACTCGCCCTGCTGTCGCAGGCGAGCGAAGACGAGCCGGTGTTCTACCTGTTCCGGCTGCTCTCCTACGTCCTGATCATCCTGGCCATCTGGCAGAAGAACCGGGTTCCGAAGTGAAGCACGGCCGGTCGCGCGGCATGTCCATGCGCGGTCTCCCGGCCGCGCCCCGGGCTTGCCCTTACGGGCCGGCCCGGATGCCGCAGTGAACGCGGGCGCATGCCCGCTTGTCCCATCAAGATGGGTGGCTGCCGGTCGCTGTCGCGGCACGCCCTGGACGACAGCCGGCGAACGGGAGCACATTTCATGAAGATCCACACAGGTTCCCGGCCGGACCGCCGCCGGGCCGAGCCGACGCGGCGTGACGTCCATGCCGGATCGCATGGAGGCGAGCAGCACGCGCAGCCGATGCACAGGGGCAGCTATGGCCGGTTCTGGGCGATGGTTGCCACGTCGACCGTGATCGGGTGGGCCGCGATGTACCTGAACACCTACGAGGCCGGGCATGTCCTGTTCAGCTGGACCCGCGTATTCATGGCCATGATCATGGGCGGCGTGATGACCGCGGTCATGATGGCGTTCATGTGGAAGATGTACCCCAACAGGCGCGCCAACCAGGGCGTGCTCGGTGTCGCGGCTGCCTTGTTCCTGGCGGGCCTCGGGCTGGCCCGGTCGCAGGCGACGGTGGACGACGTGGCCTACCTGCGGGCCATGATTCCGCACCACTCGATCGCGATCCTCACCAGCAGCCGGGCACGGATCGAGCACCCCCGCGTGCGCAAGCTGGCGGACGGAATCATCGAGGCGCAGAGGCGCGAGATCGCCGAGATGAAGCAGCTGATCGCCGACCTGGGCGGAAGGTGAGCGCATCGGCGGCAAGGTTCCCCGCGGCATGATGCCGCTGTCGCGACTCCGCATCCGGCTGGATGCAGCTTCTGGTTCGTGCCGGCCCTGATCGTCATCGCGTCCATGGTGGACCGCCAGCCCTGGATCAGGGCTGCAGGTCGAACACCAGCACTTCGGCGTCGCGCCCCGAAGACAGCACGAGTTCGGACTCGCCCTCCAGCATGGCGGCATCCCCGCCCTCGAGCGGCGCGCCGTTGACCTCCAGCACGCCGCGCACCAGGTGCACGTAGTACTTGCGCTGCGGGTCCGCCGGCACGTGCGCTTCTTCCGCGCCGTCGAACAGCCCGGCGTACATGCGCGCGTCGGCGTTGATCGTCACCGAACCGGACGCGCCGTCGGGAGAGGCCACCAGGCGCAGCTTGCCGCGCTTGTCCGCTTCGGGAATGGTCTTCTGCTCGTAGCCCGGCTGCACGCCGCGCATCTTCGGCAGGATCCAGATCTGCAGGAAGTGCGTGGTGCGGTCCTGCGCGTGGTTGAACTCGCTGTGCTGCACGCCGGTGCCCGCGCTCATGCGCTGCACGTCGCCGGGCGGGATCGCCTTCACGTTGCCCATCGTGTCCTGGTGGGCCAGTTCGCCGTCCAGCACGTAGCTGATGATCTCCATGTCACGGTGGCCGTGCGTGCCGAAGCCGCGGCCGGGCGCGACGCGGTCCTCGTTGATGACGCGCAGGTTGCCGAAGCCCATGTGCGCCGGGTCGTGGTAGTCCGCGAACGAGAAGCTGTGCTGCGACTTCAGCCACCCGTGGTCGGCGTGGCCGCGGTCCCGGGACTTGCGGATCCTGATCATGCGACTCTCCTTTGCGTTTGCTGTCTCCAGAATGAACAAGGGGCTGCGGTCGCCCGCGGCCCCCGCCGGCTTCATCGCGGGGGGATCAGCGCGACTGGCTGGCCAAGCGCTGCGTGTCGACGGTGGAGTCCTGGCGCGCCAGGTAGGCCGAGCCGCTGTCTTCGCCCGTGAAGGCCGCCACGCGGTCACGCGCCTGGACGTACTCGCCCACGACCTGCGCGCGGGTCTTGGCGCCGCGGAAGTCGCGCAGCGGGTTGTAGGAGATGGACGAAGGGTTCACGCCCGACTGCTTGAACTGCGCCAGCTCGGCCTGCACTTCCGCGCGGGTGCGGCTGGACTGCACGGCCGGGTTGTAGGCGTTGTAGTCTTCCGCGAAAGCGGTGCCGGTCACGGCGACGGCGGCAGCAGCGGCGGTGGCGAGGATGGCGGTGGCAATGTAGCGGCTCATGGGTTTCTCCTTTGTGTTCATGCGAAGTGCATGGAAAGGAGTTTGGGCTCCGGACCGCATTCGAAAAAGTACCGCAACGGCTATGCGCCGTTGCGGATCTCGCAACGATCGCACCGCGTGGCCTCGGCAAGGCGCTGCAGCGTCCAGCCCGTGCCGAGCAGCATCATGCGGGTCTCGAACGCGTCGAATGCGGATGCGTCGACGGCGTCGCCCATGATGCACAGGCGCTGGTCCCGCGCCTGCACGAACGCCAGCTCATGCGACCTGGCCAGCGCCCGCCAGAGGCGGTGGGCGCCGGCCGACTGCCTCGGCCCGCTGACCAGGCACATGCCCGCGTGCAAGGCCCACGTGTACACGGCACTGGCCAGGCCCCGGCGCTGGTAATCCGGTGCGTACCTGGAATGCGGGCTCCGCACGTAGGGGTCGGTCCTGCGGTCCACCTCGGGGATGCGGTGGAACACCGTGCAGCCTGCCAGGACATCACGCGCCGGGTCCTCGACGTACACGTAGAACTCGCCATCCGCTTCCCGGTAACGCAAGACCAGGCCGGGCAAGGCGGTCGCGATCGCCGGCATGCCATGCAGTGCGTCACCCGGCCGCCGCATGCGCGCGTGCAAGGCCGCCAGTTCGGCGGCCACGTCGCGGTGATCGAGGTCGACGTCAATGCGCATCACGGGTTCCTGGCCCGGACAAGGTTCTTCGTGAAATCCATGGCGATGCGCGCCTGGTGCTTGCGGCGCCAGGCACTCCATTCAAACGTTGGGCGGTGCGCGCCAGCAGCCGCGTGCGTGCTGCTGCTTGCGCGAAGTGGGCCCGGCGGTCGAAGGTGCCGGAAGGGGAAGGGGTGACCGCCGGGCTCAGGAATGGCCGGGCGTTCGATGCAACGTGCGCGAGGAGATGGAAGCGGGATGCATGGTCGGCGGGGAGTATAGGCAGCAAGCTCCGGGCGACGCCGCGCGGCTCAGCCAATGCCCCCGCAAGCCTTGCCAGAATGCAGACGTGCAACGATCGCGGCCTATACTCGACCGCATGGCCATCCACGCCCGTTCGCACCGCATCGCCCTCGCCACCCTGGCCCTTGCTGCCCAGGGCGCGGCGTCGCGCGCGGTCGCGCTCTCGCGGGCGGGCCTCCAGCGAACGCCCGGCCATTCCTGAGCCCGGCGGTCGCCCCTCCCCCTTCAAGCGCCATCCATCGACCGCCGGGCAAAGCCCCGGTGCATCTGCGAGCCTGCCGGCCAGCCGCGGCTCGCGTTCGAATGGAGTGCTTCCATGCAGACCCCGAACTTCGGCGAGCGCAAGCTCACCGAGCTTGACTTCATCCGGCTGAAGAAATTCACCGCCGGCGGCGCCATGCCGCCGCTAGCCGACCTCCTCAACGAAGCAGACGTGCTGTCCGCGCAGGCCATCCCGGCCGACGTGGTGACCATGTATGCGCAGTTCATCATCCGCGACCTGAAGATGCAGCGCCGCCAGGTCCTGGTGATCTGCTATCCGGAGGACGCGGAGCCCGCCAAGGGCTTCATCTCCGTGCTGTCCCCCGCGGGCCTGGGCCTGATCGGCCTGCCCCAGGGAGCGCTCGCCCGCTGGACCGGGCCGGATGGCGAGGAAAGTGTCGCCCAGATCGAAGGAATCCTGTTCCAGCCGGAGGCCACCGGCGACTACGTCACGTAGTCGCCCCCGGCCCTCTCGACGCAACCTGCCCGGCCCGGCGTGGCCCAGGCCGGCAACAACAAGGAACAGGCTATGAACATCAAGTCCATTCTGGTGGCGACGGACCTTTCCGCGCAGGAAAACGCCGCGGTGCAGCGCGCGTGGCAACTTGCGGACGCGCACGGCGCGACGGTGAAGCTGGTGTACCTGGCTCCCCGAGGCCAGCGCGTGCCGCCCCATGCGGCGTCCCGCCTGGCCAACGCCGCCAGGCAACTGGAGGAAGGCCTGGGGCTTCGCGCGCAGGCGGCGCCCCTGGAGGCGGGCAAGGTGGCAGACCTGGTGGCGCACGCCAGGGACGTGGACCTGGTCGTCCTGCCCCACCGGCGGGAGCGCTCCACGGCAGCCTTCTTCCGCGGCCAGCCCGTGTTGCGGCTGCTGCGCGCCTGCCATCGTCCCGTGCTCGTGACCCGGCTGGGACATGGCGCGCATTACCGGCGCGTGCTCGTCGCCGTGGACTTCTCTCCCGAGTCCGTGGCACTGGTGAAGCTCGCGGCGGCCTTCGGCGCACGCGCGGAGCTGGAGCTCTTCCACGCGATCGACACGCTGGACGAGGCGCGGCTGCGGTCCGCCGAGGCGACCGAGCATGCCGTCAGGCTCTATCGCGAAAAATGCATGCGGCATGCCCGCGAGCGGATGCTGACGCTCACCGACTCCTTCGATGCCCGCAGGAACCGCCTGCTCACCGCCATCGGCCGCGGCGACCCCGGGCGCCAGACGGTGATCCAGCAGGAACGCTCGGGTGCGGACCTGGTGGTGGTGGGCAAGCGAACGAGTTCGGCGTGGGAAGACTTCCTGTGCGGCAGCGTCGCCCACCGTGTCCTGAGCTGGGGCAGCAGCGACGTGCTGGTCGTGCCGCCGGCCTTCATGCAGGCCAGCGAGCCGGTCGCGGCGAATCGCCTGCAGCGGGCATGGACGTGAACGTACGCGACGCGCTGGACCTGCTGCCCTGGCGGCAGATGGTGAGCGTCGAAGGCGACGCCGCGCGCGGCCTTGCCCGCGAGTGCTTTCCGCGGTGGCTGGCGAAGCCGGACCAGTACCGGATCGACAGCCATGGACACGGTGGCCGGATCCTGGCCGTGAGCGAACTGGCCCTCGCGCACGCGCGGGCCGCGCTCCTGCGCGCCTACGGTTGCGCGCTCACCTTCGGCATGCCGACGGTGCACACGTACGTGGACCCGCAGGCGGGCGCGGTGATGGTCCCCGTGATGTTCCTGCGCGTCGATGCGCCGCGATCGCACGCGCACGCGCTGCGGCAGTTGCTGGCGGACCGCGGTGCGGAGATCAAGGAAGTCGATCTCCAGCGGCATCGCGTCCTGCTGCGCGCCGAGCTGGAAATGTCCCGTTCGCTGGGCATGGAGCGCGCGATCGGCGAACTGACCGGTGGTGCCGCCCATGTGCTTTCCTGGCTGCTGCGCTACCAGCGCGCCTCGGCCGCTTCGCCGCAAGGCCCGATGCAACCGGAAGGAAAGGGGTGGCTGCAACCATGAGCCCGGAAGACGTTTCCTTGCTGCTGGCCCTGCTGGGCGGCACGCGTCAGCGATCTCGCACGTCGACCTGATGGCACAGCCTGACCGAGGAGCCTGGCTTCCTGCATCGGTCCGCGATCGAGGCGCCCGCACCAGCAAGGCGCGGTAGCGGTCGGCATCCGGCAGGAGCAGTCACCAGCCCAACCCGAAGCGCAGCGCCAGCATCACGCCCGTGCCGATGACGATGGTGCCGAAGAGGCCGCGTCGCCAGGCGTAGTACGCAAGGCCCGCCAGGCCGCCGAAGATGCGCGCATCGCGCCAGGTGTCGATCAAGTGTCCCTGCGTCACCAGCAGTTCCGGTGTCACCACCGCGGCAAGCGCGGCCACCGGCGCGTAGACGAGTCCCTGGCGCAGCCACAGCGGCATCGGCAGGTCGCTCTTCGGCAGGACGAAGAACGCGCGGCAGCCCACCACGATCAGCGCCATGCCGATGGTCGTGACGAGGATCTCCAGCGAGCTCACGGCCGGGCGCTCCCGCGCGAGCCCGGCGCATGGTTGGCCAGCACGCCCACGGCAACGGCGGCCGCGATCGCCACGATGATGTTCAGCTTCAGCGGCAGCGCGTATGCGGCGATCGCGGCGCAGCCGGCCACCACCGCCGCCACCCACGTCACCGGGCTGCGCAGCTGCGTGCACGTGATGGCGAGCAGCGCCATCGTGCCTGCGAATCCCAGGTTCCAGGCCGCCGGGATGGCGTGCCCCATGAGGATGCCCGTGATAATGGCGACCTGCCACACACTGACCGTGACGAGTGCGCTGCCGAGGAAGTAGTCCTCGTGCCGCGTGCCGGGCTGCGGCGCGGGAAAGCGGCGCGCGAACAGCGCGAAGCCGCTGTCGGCCATCAGGAAGCACAGGGCGAGCCGCCGGCGGCGCGGCAGGTGCGCGAAGTAGGGCCGGTAGTGGAAGCTGTAGGCCAGGAAGCGCAGGCTGACGCACAAGGTGGCGGACCAGACCACCCAGACCGGCGCGCCCGAGGAGATCAAGGGCAGTGCCGCGATCTGGACCGAGCCCGCGTACACGAGCAGCGACATCAGGATCGCCAGGGGCGCGCCCATTCCGCTCTTGGCCATCGCCACGCCGGCGACCAGGCCCCAGGCGGCGATGCCGATGGCCATGGGGATGGCTTCGATGGCCCCTTCCCGGAACAGGGGCCGGCTTGCCAGCCCGGCCGCGGCGGCACGCAGGGATGCGATGGAGGATCTCAGGGACACACCTTCTCCTGCAGGGGATCGTTCCCGAGACACCGGGCCGTTCGCTTCACCGGCTTCGTTCTACATCCCGGTCGGGCACCGGCCTGCGGATCACGAGAACGCGTCGATGCCGGTGAGCTTGCGCCCGATGATCAACTGGTTGATCTGCGTGGTGCCGTCCGGGATGGTCAGCATCCGCGCATTGCGGAAGTGCCGCTCCAGCGGGAACTCCTTCGCGATGCCGCAGGCCCCATGGATCTGGATCGCCTTGCTCGTGATGCGCTGCGCGGCTTCGGTGGCGAAGGACTTCGCGATGGACGCCTCGAGCTCGCAGCGCTGGCCCTTCGCCAGCATGGACAGCGCCCGGTACACCAGCAACTGCGAGGCTGCGAGATCCGTGGCCATCTCGGCGAGCAGGCCCTGCACCAGCTGGTGGCCGCCGATCGGCTTGCCGAACTGGCTCCGCTGCTTCGAATACTCGATCGAATCCTGCAAGGCGCTGTGCGAGATGCCCAGGGCCAGCGTCGAGACGAAGCAGCGCGAGCGGTCGAAGCCCTTCATGGTCTCGCGCATGCCGGAGCCGAGCGTGCCCAGCAGGTTCTCCTCCGGGACCACGACGTCGTCGAACACCACCTGCGCGAGCGGCCAGCCGTTCAGGCCGAGCTTGGAGATCTCCGCGGCCTGGAAGCCGTGCTCCTCGCGGTCCACCAGGAACATGGAGAACTCGTTCTCGCCGGTGCGGGCGACCACCAGCACGATGTCCGCCACGGTGGCGTTCGAGGTCCACATCTTCTCCCCGCTGATGCGGAAGTACTTGCCGTCGCGCACGGCGCGGGTGCGCATCTCGCGCACGCTGGACCCGATGTTCGGCTCGCTGATGGCCGAACAGCCGATGACCTTGCCCGTCGTCATCAGGGGCAGGTAGCGCTTCTTGATCTCCGGGGAGCCGTTGGCGTAGACCTTCAGGGAGGCGCCTTCGTGCACCCAGGCCAGCCCGGCCACGTCGGGCGAGGCGCGCGACAGCTCCTCGAACAGCAGGCCGCTGGTCAGGAAGTCGTAGCCGACCCCGCCGCCGTCTTCCGGCACCCAGCCGCAGCCGACGCCGAAATCGGCCATCACCTGCAGCAGTTCGTGCGCCGCTTCCTTCGAGAAGGCGCGGTCGCGGAACTCCTGCGCGATCGGCACGACCGCGCGCGCCACCTGGCGGCGCCAGCCATCGAGCGCCATGCCTTGTTCTTCCGAGGGTTCGAAATCCATGTCTTCTCTTTCACTGGATGGGGCGGAACGCCTGGACGAGTTCCCCGCCCGCATCCCGCCGGTAGCTCGTGTGCTGCAGCCAGCGGCTGTCGTCCATCTCGCGGAAGTCCGTGCGCTGGTGCGCGCCCCGGCTTTCCTGGCGCGCCAGGGCCGCGCCGAGGATGACGCGTGCCGTGTCCGCCATCCGGCGCGCTTCGCCAAGGTCGATGACGCCCGTGATGTCGGCGGCCCTGGCATCGCGCAGGCGATTCCGGATGCCGTCGACGATCTTCGCTCCTTCGGCGAGCGACTCGGCGTCGCGCCAGATGCCGGCGCAGCGCGCCAGCGTGTCGCGCAGCTCGGCTTTCACGGCATCCGTGTCGCCCGCCGGATCGCCGCTCTTCCCCTCGAGCCTCGCGATCGCCTCGCCCTCGATGCCATTCCAGTCGCGCCGGGCCGAAGCCTGCAGACTCCCCGCCGCGCCGCGGCCGGCCACCGCGCCGAACACGAGCGTGTCCGCGCACCCGTTGCCCGCGAGCCGGCTGGCGCCATGGACGCCGCCTGCCGATTCGCCACCCGCATAGAGGCCAGGCACGCCGGTCCAGCCGCGGGCGTCGATCACGATGCCGCCCATGACGCTGTGCGCGGCCGGGGCGACGATGGGCGAGGTGGTCGCGGGATCCACTCCCGCGCGGCGCAGGCGGCTGCAATGCGATACATAGCTTTCCAGCTGCTCGCTGCTCAGGACCGTGGTGTCGAAGACGACGCCGCCCTGCGGCAGCCCGCGGCCCTCGTCGATCTCGCGCTGGATGTGCAGCGCCATCTTGGCCTTCTCGATGCCGCGCTCGCCCAGCGGCGGGTTGCGTTCCAGCATGAAGCGCTCGCCCAGGGCGTTCTTCAGGTGCGCCCCGTCGCCCAGCATGGCCGTGGGCATCTCCATGCCGCGGCATTCTTCCGGCCACACCGTCACCACCGGCTCGAACTGGACGAACTCCATGTCGATCAGGCTCGCACCGGCCTCCAGCGCCATTCCGAACGCGTCCGCGCAGACATCGGCGGGATAGGTGCTGCCGGCATAGAGCTGGCCGATGCCGCCCATCGCCATGACCACGGCCCGCGCGCGCACGGCCGTGAGTGTCTGCGTGAAAGGCTTCCACAGAAGCGCGCCCACGACTGCATCCCCGTCGCGCAGCAGGTCCACGATCTTGTGGCCGCCGATCATCTCGATTCCGGTGGTGCGCGCACGGGCGACCAGGGCCTGCATGACGGCGCGCCCGGTCCCTTCGGCGATGAACACGGAGCGTGCATAGGTGTTGCCGGACAGGTGACGCTGCAGCGCCTTGCGCTCTCCCGTGGCCGCATCGACGCCGTGCGCGAAGGGAACGCCCAGCGCCAGCAGCTGTTCGTACGCCTGCACCGACTCCTCGGCGAGGATGCGCACCAGGGAACGATCGTTGAGGCCGTAACCGCCGCGCACCATGTCGTCGAA
Source organism: Ramlibacter sp. (assembly GCA_022844525.1). GTDB lineage: Bacteria > Pseudomonadota > Gammaproteobacteria > Burkholderiales > Burkholderiaceae_C > Ramlibacter. The sequence goes on along the minus strand of JALHLO010000096.1, from coordinate 2,296 downwards.
GAAGACGTCCGGGCCATCCCTCGCGTCGACGGCGCCGATGGCCGCATTGAAGCCGATGACGTGGGGCGATGCGCCGTGGCCGCGGTAGGCGATGGTGACCTGCGCACCCAGGTCACGCGCGGCAATGGCCGCGCGATAGCCGGCCAGCCCGCCGCCCAGCACCAGCACGTCGGTGCTCTTGTGCTCCAGGGTCAGGTCCAATTCTTCTCCCAACGTATCGTCATGAATTCGATCCCACCTACACCACCTTCGACTGGCGCAAGCGCTGCACGTCCGCGGCGCTGAGGTCCAGCCACTCGCGCAGCACATCATCGGTGTGCTCGCCCAGCAGGGGTGGGGCGGTCCAGTCCCCGGCCACGTCGAAGCCGGAATACTTCGCCGCCGCGCCGAGCTGCGGCAATTCGCCGTAGCTCGGGTGCTCGACCTTCCGGACCATTTCGCGGTGCAGCACCTGGCGGTGACTGAACACCTGCCGCATGTCGTTGACCGGCGCGCAGGGCACCTTGGCCGCGTCCAGCTTCGCGAGCAGCTCCTCGGTCGGATGGCGGCGCACTTCGGCATCCAGCACCGCGTACAGTTCCTTCCGGTGCGTCACGCGTCCGGCCAGGTCGCGAAAGCGCGCGTCCTCGAGCAGGTCCTTGCGTCCCAGCACCTCCATGAAGGCTTCGAACAGGTTCTGGTAGCCGGCACCGATGATCGCGTAGCCGTCCGCCGTCTGGAACGCCTTGTAGGGCGCCTGTTGCGGATGCTCCGAGCCCCACTTCCTGGGATTCACGTCGGTCAGCAGGTACTCGAGCGCGGCGTTGGCCAGGAAGGCCACCTCGCCCTCCAGCAGGCTGGTCTCGACCTTCTGGCCCTTGCCCGTTTCCTTGCGCTGGAGCAAGGCCGCGAGGATGGCGGACTGGCAGTTCATGCCGGCGATCATGTCGAAGGCGGAGGTGCCGAGCTTGATCGGCGGCGTGTCCGGCTCGCCCGTGATGCTCATGTAGCCGCCGATCGCCTGGATCGTCAGGTCGAAGGCGCCCAGCTTCATGTCCGGCCCGTCCGCGCCCATCCCGGAGATCGAGGCGTAGACCAGCGCCGGGTTGAGCGCGCTGAGCGCCTCGTACCCGAGGCCCAGGCGCGGCATCACGTCGGGGCGGAAGTTCTCCACCACGACGTCGGCCTGCTGGCAGAGGCCGCGCGCGATTTCCTGCCCTTCGCTGGATTGCAGGTTCAGGGTGATGGAGCGCTTGTTGCGGTTGGTCGCCAGGAAGGTGATGCCGATGCCGTGATGGAACGGCGGGCCCTGCGTGCGCAGCGGATCGCCTTGCCCGGGCATCTCGATCTTGACGACCTCGGCGCCCAGGTCGGCCAGCAGCATCGCGCAGTAGGGACCGGCGAAGATGCGCGTGAAGTCGACCACCTTCACGCCGGACAGCGGCTTCTTCTTCTCGCTCGTCGGGTGCGACGTCATGGGTGTCCCGCTCATTCGCCGGTGAAGACCGGCCTGCGCTTCTCGAAGTGGGCCTGGATGCCTTCCGCGTAGTCGCGGGTGCCTTCCAGCGGCCGCCGCACGGCCTGGTCCAGGCGCACGGCTTCCTCCCAGGGCAGGTCGGTCGCCTGGTTCACCACCTGCTTGATCCCCGCGAGTCCGAGCGGGCTCGTGTGCTCGATGTCGGCCGCATACGCGAAGGCCGTTTCCATGAGCTGGTCGCGGGCCGTGACGGCCTGCACCAGCCCGATGGCCTGCGCCTTCGCCGCGTCGATGCGGCGCACGGCGGTGAAGAACAGCTCCTTCGCGGCCGCCGGGCCGATCAGTCGCGGGAGCATGATGGCGGCGCCCGCGCCGGGGTAGGCGCCGAGCGTCATCTCCGGCCAGCCGAAGCGCGCGTCCTCCGCCGCGATCCGCAGGTCGCAGGCGATCGCGAGCTCGAAGCCGCCGCCGAGGCACCAGCCGCCCACCGCCGCGATGACCGCCTTGGGGGAAGAGCGGATCGCTTCGGTCAGGTGCCACAGCGAGCGGCTTTGCGCCCACTTCTCGTCGGGGGAGAAGTCCCGGCGCTGCTTCAGGTCGGTCCCGGCACTGAAGGCTTTCGTGCCCGCGCCGGTGATCAGGATGGAGCGAATGTGGCGGCGCCCGGCCGCGCCCTTGACGGCCGCGAGCAGCGCCTCGGTCAGCTCCATCGACAAGGCGTTCAGGACCTCGGGACGGTTCAGCGTGAGGAGCAGCGCGCTCCCCTTTTCCTCGATCAGCAGATGGGACATGGTGTCACTCGGCCTTGATGCCAAGTTCCTTGATGATCCCCAGCCAGTT
>JALHLO010000095.1 GCA_022844525.1 Ramlibacter sp. | reverse complement strand
CCCGCCGCCGCCGCCGCCGCTGCCGCGCGGCGGCCGGCCCAGCTCGAGCGAGCTCACCAGCTTGTCGAAGCGCTCCGAGAACAGCTTGTCGATCTCGGCCACCACGCCGTCGAGCTCGGTCGGCTCGAAATGCCGCTCCATCAGGTTCACCACGTCCTGCACCAGCAGGTCGCGCTGGACCTGCATGATCGCCGCCGGCGTCGGGCCGACGAACAGCATCACGAAGTCGTCGCGCGACTCGGCGTCCGGCTCGGCCTCCTCCTCGTCGAACTCGGCGTCGTAGAAGGTCACCTCGATGGCGGCGCCCTCCTCGGCCAGTTCGTTGAGCGACATGCACATCTCGTCGAGCTGCTGGCGGAAGTCGAGGTCGCCGGCGACCGTCCAGCACATCGTGAGCATGCGCTCGGGCGCGTCGAACTTGATGCCGGGCTCTTCCTCGTAGGCGCTCTCGGCGCCGTCGGCCAGCGACTTGGCGCCGGCGTAGGTCCAGAGGGGCTTGAGCGCCTCCTGCAGCTGCGCATAGGTCACGCCCGCGCGCAACGGCACGTCGCCGTGCACGTGGATTTCGAAGGGGGCGTCGTATTGGGACATGGTGCTCTCCGGCCCTATTGTGGACTCGTCCGGCCGGGTCTTGGTTCTGGGGTGGCTGGGCGGCCGCGCCGCGATTGTGGTGCCTCGAGCCGGGATCGAACCGGCACGCCGCCTTCCGGCAAGCGGCGGATTTTAAGTCCGCTGTGTCTGCCAATTCCACCATCGAGGCGCACCGGCCGACTGTAAGCGATCAAGAAAACAGCCCCGGCAACAGGCGTTGGCGGGGCTGGGATCTGGAGGCGCGTCCCGGAGTCGAACCGAGCTAAACGGATTTGCAATCCGCTGCATAACCGCTTTGCTAACGCGCCGCATTCCAAGGAAAAAGGGAAGCTTGCGGCTTCCCTTTTTCGGATGTGGAGCGGGAGACGAGTCTCGAACTCGCGACCTCAACCTTGGCAAGGTTGCGCTCTACCAACTGAGCTACTCCCGCGTCGAAGCCGAAATTATATAGGACTTTTCCGGGGCTCCTGACGAGTTCCTGAAAAAGGCGCCGCACTCGCGCGCGGCGCCTTCCACGCGCAGGTCGCTCAGTGCTTCACGGCCACCGGCGTCGTGCCTCCGACCACCGGGGCGGCGGCCTGCGGCTCTTCGTCCGGCAGCGGCGTGGGGTGGCGCTCCAGCGCCACTTCCAGCACCTTGTCGATCCAGCGCACCGGCACGATCTCGAGGTCGTTCTTCACGTTCTCGGGGATGTCCTGCAGGTCCTTGGCGTTCTCTTCCGGGATCAGCACCGTCTTGATGCCGCCGCGCAGGGCCGCCAGCAGCTTTTCCTTCAGGCCGCCGATCGCCGTGACCTCGCCGCGCAGCGTGATCTCGCCGGTCATGGCGACGTCCGCGCGCACCGGAATGCCGGTCAGCGCCGACACCAGGGCCGTCGTCATCGCCGCGCCCGCGCTGGGGCCGTCCTTGGGCGTGGCGCCGTCCGGCACGTGGATGTGGATGTCCTTCTTCTCGAACAGTTCGTCCTTGATGCCCAGCGCGCGCGAGCGGCTGCGCACCACGGTGCGGGCGGCCTCCACGGACTCCTTCATCACGTCGCCGAGCGAGCCGGTGCGCTGGATGACGCCCTTGCCGGGCATCAGCGCGGCTTCGATCGTCAGCAGGTCGCCGCCGACTTCCGTCCACGCCAGGCCGACCACCTGGCCCACCTGGTTCTGCGCTTCCGCGCGCCCGTAGGTGAACTTGCGCACGCCCAGGAAGTCGTTGAGGTTCTCGGCGTTGACCTTCACCAGCGGCGTCATCTTCTTGAGCTGCAGGCCCTTGACCACCTTGCGGCAGATCTTGGACAGCTCGCGTTCCAGCGAGCGCACGCCGGCTTCCCGGGTGTAGTAGCGCACGATGTCGCGCACCGCCGATTCCTCGACCAGCAGCTCGTTTTCCTTCACGCCGTTGTTCTTCATCTGCTTGGGCAGCAGGTAGCGCATGGCGATGTTGGTCTTCTCGTCCTCGGTGTAGCCCGAGAGGCGGATCACCTCCATCCGGTCCAGCAGCGCCGGCGGGATGTTCATCGAGTTCGAGGTCGCCACGAACATCACGTCCGACAGGTCGAAGTCGACCTCGACGTAGTGGTCGCTGAAGGTGTGGTTCTGCTCGGGGTCCAGCACCTCCAGCAGCGCCGAGGCCGGGTCGCCGCGGAAGTCCTGTCCCAGCTTGTCGATCTCGTCGAGCAGGAACAGCGGGTTGCGCGTGCCGACCTTGGACAGCGACTGCAGCACCTTGCCCGGCATGGCGCCGATGTAGGTGCGGCGGTGGCCGCGGATCTCCGCCTCGTCGCGCATGCCGCCCAGGGCCTGGCGCACGTACTTGCGGCCGGTCGCCTTGGCGATCGACTGCCCCAGCGAGGTCTTGCCGACGCCCGGGGGGCCGACCAGGCACAGGATGGGCGCCTTGACCTTGTCCACGCGCTGCTGCACCGCGAGGTATTCGAGGATGCGGTCCTTGACCTTCTCCAGGCCCCAGTGGTCCTCGTTGAGCACCTGCTCGGCGTACGCCAGGTCGTGCTTGATCTTGGTCCGCTTGGCCCACGGCAGGCCGGTGAGCACGTCGATGTAGTTGCGCACCACGGTCGCTTCCGCGGACATGGGCGACATCAGCTTGAGCTTCTTGAGTTCCGCGTCCGCCTTCTTCCTGGCGTCCTTGGGCATCTTGGCCAGCTTGATCTTCTTCTCGATCTCCTCGATGTCGGCACCTTCCTCGCCTTCGCCGAGCTCCTTCTGGATCGCCTTGACCTGCTCGTTGAGGTAGAAGTCGCGCTGGTTCTTCTCCATCTGCCGCTTCACGCGGCCGCGGATGCGCTTGTCGACGTTGAGGATCTCGACCTCGCGCTCGATCTGCTCGAACAGGTTCTCCAGGCGCTCCTTGACCGCGGCGAGGTCCAGGACGACCTGCTTGTTGTCCAGTTTCAGCGGCAGGTGGGCGGCGATCGTGTCGGCCAGGCGGCCCGGATCGTCGATCGAGGCGATCGAGGTCAGGATCTCCGGCGGGATCTTCTTGTTCAGCTTGACGTACTGGTCGAACTGCTGGAGCACGGCGCGGCGCAGCGCCTCGATCTCGGAGGACTTGCCGTCCGAGGACTCGGCTTCCACCGGCACCACCGTGGCGGTGAAGTGGGCGGCGCCGTCCGTGATCTTGGAGACGCGGGCGCGCTGCTGGCCTTCGACCAGCACCTTCACGGTGCCATCGGGCAGCTTGAGCATCTGCAGGATGGTGGAGATGCAGCCGACCTCGAACATGTCCGAGACCGAAGGCTCGTCCTTGGCGGCCGCTTTCTGGGCGACCAGCATGATGCGGCGCTCGGCCTCCATCGCGGCTTCCAGGGCCTTGATGCTCTTGGGGCGGCCGACGAACAGGGGGATGACCATGTGGGGGAACACCACCACGTCGCGCAGGGGCAGCAGCGGCAGGTCCATCGGGTCAGCAGGCAGGGGCGTGTGTCCGGACATGGAGATCCTTATAGTGACTCAACGGAATATGGCTGGCAAAAGCCCATTTTCAACCCGGCCGCACCCTTGCGGGGTCGGACCGGGGCGAATGACACCAAAAAAGAGGGGGAGACAGGGGGCGGCTGTTGCAGCCTGAGACGGGAAGTTCCTGTCCCGGGGGTCATCAGGCCTTCTTCGCCGCTTCGCGGTAGACCAGCAGCGGCGGCTTGCTTTCCTCGATGGTGTTCTCGTCCACCACCACCTTCTCGACGTTGCTGATGTTCGGCAGTTCGAACATGGTGTCGATGAGGGACTGTTCCAGGATGGAGCGCAGCCCGCGCGCGCCGGTCTTGCGGTTCAGGGCCTTGCGGGCGATCGCCTTCAGCGCGTTGGGCCGCACTTCCAGCTCCACGCCTTCCATGGCCAGCAGCTTGGCGTACTGCTTGACCATCGCGTTCTTCGGCTCGGTGAGGATCTGCACCAGGGCGTCCTCGGACAGCTCCGCCAGCGTGGCGACCACCGGCAGGCGGCCCACCAGCTCGGGGATCAGGCCGAACTTGATCAGGTCTTCCGGCTCCACCTCGCGGAACATGTCCGACAGGGTGCGGTCCTTCTTGCTGCGCACGTTGGCGCCGAAGCCGATGCCCGAGGCCTCGGTGCGCTGCTCGATCACCTTCTCCAGGCCGGCGAAGGCGCCGCCGCAGATGAACAGGATGTTGGTCGTGTCGATCTGCAGGAAGTCCTGGTTCGGGTGCTTGCGCCCGCCCTGCGGCGGCACGCTGGCCATGGTGCCTTCGATCAGCTTCAGCAGGGCCTGCTGCACGCCCTCGCCCGATACGTCGCGGGTGATGGAGGGGTTGTCCGACTTGCGCGAGATCTTGTCGATCTCGTCGATGTAGACGATGCCGCGCTGCGCCCGCTCCACCTCGTAGTTGCAGTTCTGCAGCAGCTTCTGGATGATGTTCTCGACGTCCTCGCCGACGTAGCCGGCTTCCGTCAGCGTGGTGGCGTCGGCCATCACGAAGGGCACGTCCAGCATGCGCGCCAGGGTCTGCGCCAGCAGCGTCTTGCCCGAGCCGGTGGGGCCGATCAGGAGGATGTTGCTCTTGGTGAGCTCGACGTCGTCCTTCTTGGCCTTTTCCTTGTGGCGCAGGCGCTTGTAGTGGTTGTACACGGCCACCGACAGGGCGCGCTTGGCGGCCTCCTGGCCGATCACGTAGTTGTCCAGGTTGGACTTGATCTCCAGCGGCGTCGGCAGGTCGCCGCGCGCCTCGCGCTGGTCGTCACCCGCGGGCAGTTCGTCCCGGATGATCTCGTTGCACAGGTCGATGCACTCGTCGCAGATGAAGACCGAAGGTCCCGCGATCAGTTTCTTGACCTCGTGCTGGCTCTTCCCGCAGAACGAGCAGTAAAGCGTTTTCTCGCTGGAGGAGCCTTTTCGGTCGGCCATGGGTCCGTGCCTTCTTAACTGGATTCAATGATAACCATACAACAAACGGCGCCCCGGTTTCCCGGAGGCGCCGTCGTTGCCGTTCCGCAACCGGGGCAGGCGGGATTTACGGTCTTTTTGCAATGACCTGGTCCACCAGGCCGTAGGCTTTCGCCTCCTCGGCCTCGAGGAAATAGTCGCGATCGGTGTCGCGCTCGATCTTTTCCAGCGGCTGGCCGGTGCGCTCCGCCAGGATCTTGTTCAACTGCGCCTTGGTCTTGAGGATGTCCCGCGCGTGGATCTCGATGTCCGTCGCCTGGCCCTGCATGCCGCCCAGGGGCTGGTGGATCATGATCTTGGAGTTGGGCAGCGCGAAGCGCTTGCCCTTCTCGCCGGCGGCCAGCAGGAAGGCGCCCATGGAGGCGGCCATGCCGGTGCACAGGGTGGAGACCGACGGCTTGATGAAGTTCATCGTGTCGTAGATCGCCATGCCGGCGCTGACGCTGCCGCCCGGGGAGTTGATGTACAGCGAGATGTCCTTGTCCGGGTTCTCGGACTCCAGGAACAGCAGCTGCGCCACCACCAGGTTGGCGGTCTGGTCGTTCACCGGGCCCACCAGGAAGATCACGCGTTCCCGCAGCAGGCGCGAGTAAATGTCGTACGACCGCTCGCCGCGGCCGGACTGCTCGATGACCATGGGGATCAGGCCCAGGCCCTGGGTATCAAGTGCGCTCATGGGGGAATGTGCTCCGAAAGTCTTGGGTGTACTTTAGCCTGAATGGAGATGGGGCCCGGGCGGCCTTTGACAAGACCATCCGGGCCCCGTGGCGCGGACGTCGCGGTTCGCCTGCGGGCTCACCACGACCTACGGGCGAGCAGGTCGGGGTGAGCGGCGAAGCCGCCCCGACGCTGCCGAATCAACCCTGCTGCTGCCCCATCAGCTCGTCGAACGCCAGCTGCTTCTCGACGGTCTTCGCCTTGGACAGGATGTAGTCGGTGACGTTGTTCTCGATCACGATCGCCTCGACCTCGGCCAGGCGGCGGTTGTCGCCGTAGTACCAGCGCACCACGTCGGCCGGGCGCTCGTAGCTGGCGGCCAGCTCCTCGATGTGCTGCTTGATCTGCTCCGGCTTGGCTTCCAGCTTGTTGGCGCGCACCAGCTCGGCGACCACCAGGCCCAGGCGCACGCGGCGCTCGGCCTGCGGGCGCACGATGTCCTCGGGGATCGGCAGCTTCTCCACGTCCTTCAGGCCGCGCTGCTTGAGTTCGTTGCGCTGGGCTTCGATCAGGCGGTCGACCTCGTTCTGCACGATCGACTTGGGCAGGTCGAGCTCGGACTTGGCCACCAGCGCGTCCATCGCGGCCTGCTTGTTGCGGGACAGCAGGCGGAACTTGACCTCGCGCTCGAGGTTCTTGCGGATGTCGGCGCGCAGGGCTTCCACCGTGCCGTCGGCGATGCCCAGGGACTTGGCGAAGGCCTCGTTGACTTCCGGCAGGTTGGACGCCTCGATCTTCTTGATCGTGACCAGGAAGTCGGCGGTCTTGCCGGCGACGTCCTTGCCGTGGTAATCGGCCGGGAAGGCGAGCGGGAAGGTCTTGCTCTCGCCGGACTTCATGCCGCGCACGGCTTCGTCGAACTCCTTGAGCATCTGGCCTTCGCCGACCATGAACTGGAAGTCCTCGGCCTTGCCGCCCTCGAAGGGCTCGCCGTCGATCTTGCCTTCGAAGTCCACGGTGACGCGGTCGCCCGCCTGCACGGTGGCGTCGTGGGCGCGCTGGGCGAAGGTGCGGCGCTGCTTGCGCAGGATGTCCAGCGTGCGGTCGATCGCCTCGTCCGTCACTTCGGTGCTGACCTTCTCGACCTCGGCGTCGGCCAGTTCGCCGATCTTCACCTCGGGATAGACCTCGAACACGGCGTCGAAGGCCAACTCGCCCTCGGGCGCGCCTTCCTTTTCGGTGATCTTGGGCTGGCCGGCCACGCGCAGCTTGGCTTCGTTGGCGGCGGCCGCGAAGGCCTCGCCCACCTTGTCGTTCATCACCTCGAACTGCACCGAGTAGCCGTAGCGCTGGGCGACGACGGACAGGGGCACCTTGCCGGGGCGGAAGCCGTCCATCTTGACGGTGCGCGCCAGCTTCTTCAGGCGGGAATCGACTTCGGACTGGATGGCGTTGACGGGCAGCGTCAGCGTCATCTTGCGTTCCAGCTTGTCCAGGGTTTCTACGGTCACGGCCATGATCAATCTCGGTTGGGAAAAACGTGTGGTGCGCGGGGGGGGACTCGAACCCCCACACCATTGCTGGCGTCAGGACCTAAACCTGGTGCGTCTACCAATTTCGCCACCCGCGCCGGTCACTGGAAAGGGAAAGCGGACGGCCAGGACACCCTGACCGCCCGCTCGAATCCGGTCAACAGGCGATTTTAGCCGACCGCCGGCCGCCTCACCCGGAACCACGCCGCATACATGGCCGGCAAGGCCAGCAGCGTCAGGACGGTCGCCACGACCAGCCCGCCCATGATCGCCACCGCCATCGGCCCCCAGAACACCGAGCGCGACAGCGGGATCATCGCCAGCACCGCGGCCGCGGCGGTCAGCACGATGGGCCGCAGGCGCCGCACCGCCGCCTCGACGATCGCATCCCAGGCCGGGACGCCGCGCCCGCGGTCCTGCTCGATCTGGTCGATCAGGATCACCGAGTTGCGCTGGATCATGCCCATCAGCGCGATCACGCCCAGCAGCGCCACGAAGCCGAACGGCCGGTTCAGCAGCAGCAGCGCGCCGGCCACGCCGGCGATGCCCAGCGGCCCGGTCAGGAACACCAGCATCGCCCGGCTGAAGCTGTGCAGCTGCAGCATCAGCAGCGTGAAGGTGATGAACAGCATGATCGGCACCCCCGCCGCGATCGACGAGGAGCCCTTGTTGCTCTCCTCCACCGCCCCGGCGACCTGGATGCGGTAGCCCTGCGGCCAGCGCGCCTCCAGTTTCCGCAGCTCGGGCAGCAGCTGCTTCGTCACGGTCGCCCCCTGCAGGCCTTCGACCACGTCGGCCTGCACGGTGATCGCGTAGTTGCGGCCCTCGCGCCACATCACGCCCGGCTCCCAGGTGAACACCGGCCGGGCGATCTGCGTCAGCGGGATCGCCTTGCCCGACGCGGTGGGCAGGTAGGAGTTGCCCAGGTCGCTGATCGCGTTGCGCTCGTCCAGCGGCTGGCGCAGCACGATGTCGATCAGCTTGTCGCCCTCGCGGAACTGGCCGACCGGCGTGCCGCTGAGCGTGGTGCGGCTGGCCTGCGCGATCGACTGGCTGGTCACGCCCAGCGCGCGGGCCTTGGCCTGGTCGACCTCCAGCCGCAGCACCTTGACCGACTCGTTCCAGTTGTCGTTGACGCCGCGCGTGTTGGGGCTCTGGCGCAGCACCGCCTTCACCTCGTCGGCGCGTTCGCGCAGCACCTGCGGGTCGGCGCCCAGCACGCGGAACTGCACCGGGTACGGCACCGGCGGCCCGTTGGGCAGCAGCTTGACGCGGGCGCGCACCTCCGGGAACTCCTCGGCCAGCAGCGCCGGCAGCCGCTTGCGCAGCGCCTCGCGCGTGGGCAGGTCCTTGGGCTGGATGATCAGCTGCGAGGCGTTGCTCTGCGGGAAGATCTGGTCCAGCGGCAGGTAGAAGCGCGGCACGCCCGAGCCCACCCAGGTCGTCACCCCGGTCACGTCGGGGGTGGTGAGCAGGCGCTTTTCCAGCCGCTTGGTCACTTCCTCGTTGGCCGCAAAGGAGGTGCCCTCGGCGAACCAGATGTCCACCAGGATCTCCGGCCGGCTCGAATCGGGGAAGAACTGCTGCTGCACCTTGCCCATGCCGGCGACGCCCAGCGCGAAGGTCAGCAGCGTCGCGCCGATGGTGATCCAGCGGTGTTCCACGCACCAGTCCACGGTGCGCCGGAAGCGCCGGTAGAAGGGCGTGTCGAAGTGCTCCTGGTGCTCCGCCGACACCGGCTTGGCCTTCAGCAGCAGCGTGCCCAGGTAAGGCACGAAGTAGACCGAGACCAGCCAGCTCAGGACCAGCGCGATCACCGTCACGGCGAAGATCGCGAAGGTGTACTCGCCCACCGTGGAGCGGGCCATGCCGATCGGCAGGAAGCCGGTGGCGGTGATCAGCGTGCCCGTGAGCATGGGCATCGCGGTCACCTCGTAGGCGAAGGTGGCGGCGCGGACCTTGTCGTAGCCCTCCTCCATCTTGCGCACCATCATCTCGACGGCGATGATCGCGTCGTCCACCAGCAGGCCCAGCGCGATGATCAGCGAGCCCAGCGAGATCTTGTGCAGGCCGATGCCCCAGTAGTTCATCGCCAGGAAGGTCACGGCCAGCACCAGCGGGATGGTGATGCCCACCACCAGGCCGGGGCGCATGTCGACGTACCAGCGCTTCCACAGGGGCAGGGTCGCGGCCCCGGCGCGCCGGTGCAGGCCCAGGCTGATGAAGCTCACGGCCAGCACGATGACCACCGCCTCGATGAGCGTCATCACGAACTCGTTGACCGAGGTCGACACCGCCCTCGGCTGGTCCTGCACCGGCACCAGGCGGATGCCCGCGGGCAGGCCGTCGTCGATGCGGCCGGTGGCGGCCTTGAGCGCGGTGCCCAGGCGGATGATGTCGCCGCCGCGGGCCATGGACACGCCCAGCGCGATCACCTCCTTGCCGCCGTGGCGCACCTTCACCTGCGGGGGGTCGACGTAGCCGCGCTTGACCTCGGCGATGTCGCCCAGCCGGATCTGGCTGCCGGAGGCGCCGCGGATCGGCATGGCCTGCAGCTGCTCCACGGCCTGGAACTGGCCGGCCACGCGCACCTGCACCACCTCCAGCGGGGTCTGGATCAGGCCGGCCGATTCGACCGCGTTCTGCTGCCCCATCTGCTGCAGCACCTGGTTGAGGTCCAGCCCGAGCTGCGACAGGCGCTTCTGCGAGATCTCCACGTACAGCTTCTCGTCCTGCACGCCGAACAGTTCCACCTTGGCCACGTCGGGCACGCGCAGCAGCTGCTGGCGCACGTCGTCGGCGAAGGTCTTCACCTCGGCGTAGCTGTAGCCGCCGTCGGCCTCCAGCGCGTAGATCACGCCGTAGACGTCGCCGTATTCGTCGTTGAAGAAGGGGCCGACCACGCCGGGGGGCAGCGTCCCGCGCATGTCGCCCACCTTCTTGCGCACCGCATACCAGACGGCGGGCACCTCCGCGGCGCGCGACGAGTCCTTGATCTGCAGCACGATCAGCGTCTCGCCCGGCTTGGAGTAGCTGCGGATGATGTCGGCGTACGGCACTTCCTGCAGCGTGCGCTCGATCTTGTCGGTGACCTGTTCGGCCATCTGCTGCGCGGTGGCGCCGGGCCAGAACACGCGCATCACCATGGCGCGGAAGGTGAAGGGCGGATCCTCGTCCTGCCCGAGCTGGAAGTAGGCGAACACGCCCAGCAGCATCAGCACCACCATCAGGTAGCGCGTGAGCGCGGGGTGCTCGAGGGCCCAGCGCGAAAGGTTGAAGCGCTGTCGCTGCGCGGTGTCGCTCATGTCCGCCTCAGCGCGCGGCGGGGACCGTGGCGGCCTGGGCCGTGCCGGTGGCCGGGGCCGGCCGCTGCCCGGTGGCCACCGGGGCGACGCTGGAGGTCTTCTCCTGCCAGATCGAGACCTTCTGCCCCGGCGCGAGCACGTGCACGCCGGCGGCGACCACCAGCATGCCGGGTTGCAGCCCGGAGGCGATCACCGCGTCGTTGCCGTCGGCCGTGGCCACCTGCACGGTCTGCGACTTCACCGTCATGGTGGCGCGGTCGAGGACCCACACGGCGGTGCCCTTGCCTTCCTGGCGCAATGCGCTGGTGGGGATCTTGATCACCTGCGGGTCGCCCGCCGCCGCCAGTTGCGGCAGCACCGTGACGGTGGCGCCCAGCGGCGGCTGCGCGGCGCCCTCCAGCGACACCTTCACCGCATAGGTGCGGGTGGCCGGGTCGGCGCTGGCGGCCACCTCGCGGATGCGGCCGGTGAGCAGCGTCTCGCTCGCCCAGGGACGGACGTTCACCGGCGTGCCGGGACGCACGGTGGCGATCCTGTCCTCCGGCACGGCGAACACCACGTCGCGCGCGCCGTCCGCGGCGATCCGCACCACCGGCGTGCCGGCCGCGACCACCTGCCCCGCCTCCGCTTCGACCGCGGTGACGACGCCGGAGACGTCGGCCACCAGGTTGGTGTAGCGCGCCTGGTTGCCCTGCGAGCTGAGTTGCGCCTGCGCCTGGTCCAGTTGCGCCTGCGCCGCCTTGAGCGCGGTTTCGCGCCGCTCCAGTTCGGCGCCGCTGATGAAGTTCTGCTCGCGCAGCGCGAGGAAGCGCTTGTAGTCGGCGGCGGCGAGGTCGCGGTTGGTGCTGGCGGCCGCCACCTGCGCGCGGGCCGCCTCGGCGGCGAGCCGGTAGTCCTGCGGATCGAGCCGGGCCAGCACCGTCCCGGCCTTCACGTGCTGGCCGATTTCGGCCGCGCGGTGGGTGATCTTGCCGCCCACGCGGAAGCCCAGGCGCGACTCGACCCGCGGCTTCACTTCCCCGGAGAACTCATGGCGGGACTGCAGGCCCGAAGCGCTGACCGTGATCACCTTGACGGCGCGCACGGGTTCGGCGGGCGCCTCGCCCCGGGAACAGCCCAGCAGCAGGACCAGGGGCAGGAGGACCGCGCTCCACAGCGCCGGACGGGACGATTTGCGATTGACCATAGGAAATCCGTGAATCCGGGGGCGGCTCCAGGCGGGCTCTCCTGGCAGGGGCCGCTAATGACTGACCGGTTAGTAATCTAGAAGATGCCTGCAGAGCCTGTCAAGCGACAATCCGGCCGTGAGCGCCCTTCCCGACGACCGGTTTCGCCCGGTCGAGCACTACGAAAACTTCCCCGTTGCCTCCTGGCTCTGCCCGCCGAGGCTGCGCCGGCCCATCGCGGCCATCTACTGGTTCGCCCGTACCGCCGACGATATCGCGGATGAGGGAAATGCAACAGAGGGTAAACGGCTTGCCGATCTGCTTACATACAGAAACGACCTGACCGCGTGCCTCGCCGGCCACAAGGGCTCCGGCCGCTGGGCCGGCCTCTTTGCCGCGCTGGGGACCGCCCGGGTCGAGTTCGCCCTGCCGGAGCAGCCCCTGTACGACCTGCTCGATGCCTTCCGGCAGGACGTGGAAAAGACGCGCGACGGCGCCGGCTACGAGACGCGCGCCGAACTCCTGGACTACTGCAGCCGCTCGGCCAACCCGGTGGGCCGGCTGCTGCTGCACCTGTATGGCGTGAGCGACCCGCAGTCGCTGGTCCGCAGCGACGCGATCTGCAGCGCGCTGCAGTTGATCAACTTCTGGCAGGACCCGAGCGTGGACCTGCCGCGCGGCCGCTACTACCTGCCGGCCGAGGACTGCCGCCGCCACGGCATCGATCCGTCGGCGCCCGCCACCTGGCCTTCGCACCCGAACGCACCCGCGCTGATTCGCGAGCTGTGCGGGTGGGCCCAGGCGCTCATGCTATCGGGCGCCCCGCTCGTGCACCGCGTGCCCGGCCGCGCGGGCTGGGAGCTGCGGCTGGTGGTGCAGGGCGGGCTGCGCATCCTGCGGCGCATCGAGCTTCTCGACCACCGGACGCTCCAGCGGCGGCCCAAGCTCGGCGGCATCGACCTGCTGCCCATGACGTGGCACGCGCTGTGGATGTGAGAATCGGCTTGAGACACAAGAACGACATGACGCCGGAACAGTACGTCCAGCAGAAAGCCGCGGCCTCGGGCAGCAGCTTCTATTACGCCTTCCTCTTCCTGCCGCCGCCGCGGCGCGCCGCCATCACGGCCTTCTATGCGTTCTGCCGCGAGGTCGACGACGTGGTCGACGAGGTGACCGACCCCGGCGTGGCGCGCACCAAGCTCGCGTGGTGGCACGTGGAGGTCGCCAAGTCCTTCGCCGGCAGCCCCTCGCACCCCGTGATGCAGGCGCTGATGCCCTGCGTGGCGGACTTCGGCCTGCAGGAGGAGCAGCTGCAGTCGGTGATCCGCGGCTGCGAGATGGACCTGGAGCAGAACCGCTACCTCGACTTCGCTGGCCTGCAGCGCTATTGCCACCTGGTGGCCGGCGTGGTCGGCGAGGTGTCGGCGCGCATCTTCGGCCAGACGCAGCCGGACACCACGGCCTACGCGCACAAGCTGGGGCTGGCGTTCCAGCTGACCAACATCATCCGCGACGTCGGCGAGGACGCGATGCGCGGGCGCATCTACCTGCCGGTCAACGAGCTGCAGCAGTTCGACGTCAAGGCCCACGAGATCCTGCAGCGCAAGCACTCGGACCGCTTCGTCGCGCTGATGCGCTTCCAGGCGCAGCGCGCGCATGCGCTGTACGAGGAGGCGCTGGCCCTGCTGCCGGCGCCGGACCACCGCTCGCAGAAGCCGGGCCTGATGATGGCGAGCATTTACCGCACGCTGCTGCGCGAGATCGAAGCCGAGGATTTCCAGGTGCTGAACCAGCGCATCAGCCTCACCCCGGTGCGCAAGCTCTGGCTGGCGTGGAAGGTGCAGGCCCTGGGAAGCATGGGGTGACCCGCCGGGTCGTGGTGATCGGGGGCGGCTGGGCCGGGCTCGCCGCCGCGGTGGAAGCCGCCGGCCGCGGGCACGCGGTGCGCCTGTACGAGGCGTCGCGCGTCCTCGGCGGCCG
>JALHLO010000094.1 GCA_022844525.1 Ramlibacter sp. | reverse complement strand
CACGGCGGGCGGACGCGATGGAAAAGGCGCGGCTGGCCCAGGAGCGCGACGCGCCCCGGGCGATCATCATCGGCCCGCAGACGCCCGCCGTCGCCGACGCGAAGCCGGCGAAGGAGGGCGCGAAGCCCAAGGCGGGCAAGCTGGAGCAGTTCACGGCGGTGTCGCCGAAGCCGCCGGGCGAGGCGAAGAAGCCGAAGGGGAAGAAGAAAGCCAAACCGACCGCGTAGGCCCAGCGACGGGCGCGAGCGCGGGGTCAAGCGCCGGGGTTCGCTCCGCCCACCACCAGCCTACAGGGGAAGGCCCGGGACACCGGGCGCGGCATCCTTCTTCGCCTGCGCGATCAGCCGCTGGTACTTCTGCCACAGCGTCTCCCGGCTTTCCACGTGGTCCGGGTTCAGCGGGATGCACGCCACCGGGCACACCTGCACGCACTGCGGCTCGTCGAAGTGGCCGACGCATTCGGTGCACTTGTCGGGATCGATCTGGTAGATCTCGGGCCCGAGGAAGATCGCCTCGTTCGGGCACTCCGGCTCGCAGACATCGCAGTTGATGCACTCGTCGGTAATCATCAATGCCATGGCGAAAGGGGCTCCGGAAACTGCTTCTCTGGCATTATCGCCGCCTGCATGAGCCTGTTCCTGTTCAAGCGCCTGATCACCCTGGTTGCGACGCTGGTAGGCACGTCGGTGGTGGTGTTCCTGGTGCTGGAGATCCTGCCCGGTAACGCGGCCCAGATCATCATGGGGCCCGACGCCTCCCCCGACGCCGTCGCCGCCCTGTCGCAGAAGCTCGGCCTGGACCGCCCCGCCTGGACGCGCTACGCGGAGTGGGTCGGCGGCATGCTGCGCGGCGACCTGGGGCTGAGCTACGCCTACAGCACCCCGGTGGGCGAACTGGTGCTGGAACGCCTCGCGCTGACCGTGCCGCTGGCACTGATGGCGATGGCCCTCACCACCGTGCTGGCGCTGGCCGCCGGCATCTACGCCGCCTCGCGCCACAACAAGCTGGGCGACGTCGGCATCATGGGGCTCACGCAGGTCGGCATCGCGATCCCCAACTTCTGGTTCGCCATCCTGCTGATCCTGCTGTTCTCGGTGCAACTGAAGTGGTTCTCCGCGGGGGGCTTCCCGGGCTGGGAGGAAGGCCTGTGGCCCGGCCTGCGCGCGCTGATGCTGCCGGCGGTGGCGCTCGCCGTGGTGCAGGCGGCGATCCTGGCGCGCTTCACGCGCTCGTCGGTGCTGGAGGTGCTGCGCGACGACTTCGTGCGCACCGCGCGGGCCAAGGGCGCGTCGCAGCGGCGCACGCTGTGGGGCCACGTGCTGCGCAATGCGCTGATCCCGGTGATCACCGTCATGGGCCTGCAGTTCGCCGAGCTGCTGGCCGGCACCATCGTGGTGGAGAGCGTGTTCTACCTGCCGGGCCTGGGGCGCCTGATGTTCCAGTCGATCGCCAACCGCGACCTGATCGTGGTGCGCAACTGCGTCATGCTGCTGGCGGCCATGGTGGTGATCGTGAACTTCGTGGTCGACGTGCTGTATGCGGTGATCGATCCGCGCGTGAAGGCCAGCGACATATGAGCGCCGTCCTGGAAACGGCGCCGGTGCCGGTGCCCGCGGGCCCCGGCTTCTGGCGCCGGGCCCGCCGCCACCCCAGCTTCATGATCGGCCTGGTGCTGACCGCGCTGCTGGTGCTGGCCGCCGCGCTGTCCTTCGGGTGGACGCCGCACAACCCGTACGAGATCGACATGGGGCTGCGGCTGCGCGCGCCCGACGCGAAGTACTGGCTGGGCACCGACCCCTTCGGCCGCGACATCGCCTCGCTGCTGCTGGTGGGCGCGCGCGCCTCCATCATCGTCGGCGTGGTGGCGGTCGGCATCGGCCTGGTGGTGGGCACCGCCCTGGGCCTGCTCGCCTCGGCCAAGCGCGGCTGGGTCGAGGAAGTGATCATGCGCCTCGCCGACTTCGGCTTCGCCTTTCCCGCGATCCTCTCGGCGATCATGCTGACGGCGGTGTTCGGGCCCGGCATGGTGATCGCCATCGTCGCCATCGGCATCTACAACATCCCCACCTTCGCGCGCATCACGCGCGCCTCGGCCAACGCGGTGTGGGGGCGCGAGTTCGTGCTGGCCGCGCGCGCCTGCGGCAAGGGCACCTTCGCGATCACCATCGAGCACGTGCTGCCCAACATCCTGTCGGTGCTGATCGTGCAGGCGACCATCCGCTTCGCCATCGCGATCCTGGCGGAAGCGGCGCTCTCCTACCTGGGCCTGGGCACGCAGCCGCCCCAGCCCTCGTGGGGACGGATGCTCAGCGAAGCGCAGACCCTGCTGTTCCAGGCGCCGCGGCTGGCGGTGTTCCCCGGCCTGGCGATCGCGTTCGCGGTGCTGGGCCTGAACCTGCTGGGCGACGGCCTGCGCGACCTGTTCGACCCGCGGCTGGCGAGGAAGCGCTGATGCCGCTGCTGCGAGTCCGCGACCTTTCGGTCGAACTGCAGACGCACCGCGGCCCGGCCTGCGCGGTGCGCGACGTGAGCTTCTCGTTGGAGCCCGGCGAGACCCTCGGGCTGATCGGCGAATCGGGCAGCGGCAAGTCCATCACCGCCATGGCGCTGCTGGGCCTGCTGCCGGAGAACGCGCGCGTGACCGGCAGCATCGTGTTCGAGGGACGCGAGCTGGTGGGCCTGCGCGAGCGCGAGCTGTGCGCGCTGCGCGGCGACCGCATCGGGATGATCTTCCAGGAGCCGATGACGGCGCTGAACCCGGTGCACACCGTGGGTCACCAGGTGGCCGAGCCGCTGCGGCTGCACCGCGGCCTGTCGGCGGCGGCGGCGAAGAAGGAAGCGCTGGCGCTGCTGGACCGCGTCGGCATCCCCGATGCCGCGCGCCGCATCGACGCCTATCCGCACCAGTTCTCCGGCGGCCAGCGCCAGCGCATCACGATCGCGATGGCGCTCGCCTGCGGGCCCGACCTGCTGATCGCCGACGAGCCGACCACCGCGCTGGACGTGACCATCCAGCGCCAGATCCTGGACCTGATCCGCGAGCTGGTGGCGGAGCGGAAGATGGCGCTGATGCTGATCTCGCACGACCTCGGCGTGATCGCGCAGAACGTGCGGCGCATGCTGGTGATGTACGGCGGCAGCGTGGTCGAAAGCGGGCCGACGGCGACCGTGTTCGCCAATCGCGCGCATCCCTACACGCTGGGCCTGTTCGCGGCGCGTCCCGGATTGCGCCGGGTGAAGGGCGAGCGGCTGGCCACCATTCCGGGCAACGTGCCGGAGCTGGTGGACATGCCCAAAGGCTGCCCGTTCGCCGGGCGCTGCGGGTGGACGATTCCGGAATGCGACGCGGGGCTGCCGCCGCCGGTGGAGGTGGAGGCGGGGCACCAAGCGCGGTGCATCCGGCTGGAGGTGGTGGCAGGGAGCGCCCCCACCCCGACCCTCCCCCAGAGGGGGAGGGAGGAAGAAGCACGATGACGGCGCCGCTGCTGCAGGTCGAGAACCTCGCCAAGGACTACGCCTTGCCGCGCGAGAAGCTGCTGCAGGCGCCGGGCAAGGTGCATGCGCTGCAGGGCGTGAGCTTCACCATCGAGGCGGGCCGCAGCCTGGGCATCGTCGGCGAATCCGGCTCGGGCAAGTCCACGCTGGCGCGCCTGGTGATGGCGCTGGACCAGCCGACCTCCGGGACGGTCCGCCTGATGGGGCGCGACCTGCACGCGCTGCCGCGCGAGGAGCTGCGCGTGGCGCGGCGCGACTTCCAGATGGTGTTCCAGGACCCCTATGGCTCCCTGGACCCGCGCCAGACCGTGGAGCGCATCGTCAGCGAGCCGCTCGGCGCGCAGGGCGGCATCGGCCGCGAGGAGCAACACCATCGCGCGAGCGAGGTGCTGCAGGCCGTGGGCCTGCGCGCCAACGACCTGCGCAAGTACCCGCACGAGTTCTCCGGCGGCCAGCGGCAGCGCATCGCCATCGCCCGCGCGCTGGTCACGCGCCCGCGCCTGATCGTGGCCGACGAACCGGTGAGTGCCCTGGACGTGTCCGTGCAGGCGCAGGTGCTCAACCTGATGCAGGACCTGCAGGCGGAGTTCGGCATCACCTACATGCTGATCAGCCACGACCTCGCCGTGGTGCACCACCTGTGCGAGGAGGTCGCGGTGCTCTGGCAGGGACGCATCGTCGAACAGGGCCCGCCGCAGCGGCTGTTCGCCGCGCCGGAGCATCCGTACACGCGCACGCTGCTGGCCGCGGTGCCGGAACCCGAGCCCCTGGCCGCCCCCCTTGCCCTGCCCGGCGAAACTCGGGGATGATCCCCGCAAGGCCCGCCGGCGGCCCTTACCATCCTTCCTCTCCCTGGAGCTCCCCACCATGATCCAACGCCGCAGTGTCCTCACGCACACCGCCTCCCTGGCCGCGCTGGCCGCCCTGCCCGCCGGCGTGCTGGCCCAGAAACGCAAGGATGCGATCGTCATGGCGATGACGCTCGAACCGACTCCGGGGCTGGATCCCACCGGCGGCGCCGCGTCCTCCATCGGCGAGGTCACGCTCTACAACATCTACGAGACGCTCACCAAGATCAACCCCGACGGCTCGGTGACGCCGCTGCTGGCGGAAAGCTGGGAGGTCTCGCCCGACCTCACCACCTACACCTTCAAGTTGCGCCGCGGCGTGAAGTTCCACAACGGCGAGCCCTTCAACGCCCAGACCGTGAAGTTCGCATTCGACCGCGCCGGTGCCGAGAAGAGCACCAACAAGGACAAGCGCACCTTCGCCAACCTCACCACGCGCGCGATCGACGAGCACACGGTCGTGATCCTCACCAAGGAGATCGATCCCGACTTCCCCTTCCTGATGGGACAGGCCACGGCGGTGATCGTGGAGCCCAAGAGCGCCGAGACCAACATGACCAAGCCCGTGGGCACCGGCCCCTACGTGCTGGACAACTGGGTGAAGGGCTCGTCGATCTCGCTGAAGAAGTGGGACGGCTACCGCAACGCCGGCGCGATCAGGATCAACCGCGCCACCTTCCGCTTCATCCAGGACCCGGCCGCCCAGGTGGCCGCCATGCTGGCGGGCGACGTCGACCTGTTCCCGCGCATCACGCCGCGCAGCGTGGAGCAGTTCAAGGGCAACCCGCGCTTCCAGGTGGTCGTCTCGGGCTCGCGCGCCAAGACCATCCTGGCCTTGAACAACAGGAAGAAGCCCTTCGACGACGTGCGCGTGCGCCGCGCGGTCGCGATGGCCATCGACCGCAAGGCGGTGATCCAGGGCGCGGGCGACGGCTACGGCGCGCCCATCGGCAGCCACTACCCGCCCAGCGCGCCGGGCTACGTCGACACCACCGGCGTGAACCCCTACAACCCGGAACGCGCCCGCGCGCTGCTCAAGGAAGCGGGCGTCACCGGCCCGCTGGAAGTCACCATCACGCTGCCGCCGCCGCCCTATGCGCGCCAGGGCGGCGAGGTGATCGCCTCGCAGCTGGCCAAGGTGGGCATCACGGCCAAGCTGCAGAACGTGGAGTGGGCGCAGTGGCTGTCCAACGTCTACGGCAACAAGAACTACGACATGACGATCATCTCGCACGTCGAGCCCTTCGACCTGGGCAACTTCGCCAAGCCGGACTACTACTGGAACTACCAGTCGGCGAAGTTCAACGACCTGTACGCGAAGTACAAGACCACGGCCGGCGCCAAGGACCGCCTGAAGCTGCAGGCCGACCTGCAGAGGCTGCTGGCCGAGGACTCGGTGCACGCCTTCCTGTACCAGCCGCAATGGGTGACGGTGGCCAACAGGAACATCCGCGGCCTGTGGAAGGACATGCCGATCTTCGTGAACGACCTGTCCGGCCTGTCCTGGGCCTGAAGCCCATGCCCCAGGCATTGCACGAACTGGCGGCGCCGGTCCTCGTCGACCTGTACCGGCGGCGGGAAGTCTCGCCGGTGGAGGTGGCGCACAGCGTGCTGGGGCACGTGGAGCGCTGGGAGCACGCCATCCAGGCGCTCTACCTGCTGCGGCCCGAGCAGGTCATGGAGCAGGCGCGCGCCAGCGAGGCCCGCTGGCGCAAGGGCCAGCCGCTGGGGCTGATCGACGGCGTGCCGGTCACGATCAAGGACAACATCGCCACCCGCGGCGACCCGATGCCGCTGGGCACCGCCGCCACGGAGCTGGTGGCGGCCGGCAGCGACGCCCCGCCGGCCGCGCGCGTGCGCGAGCACGGCGGCGTGATCCTTGCCAAGACCACCATGCCCGACTACGGCATGCTGTCCTCGGGGCTTTCCAGCTTCCACAAGCTCGCGCGCAATCCCTGGGACCTGGGCAAGACGCCCGGCGGTTCCAGCGCCGGTGCCGGAGCCGCGGCCGCCGCCGGCTACGGCCCGCTGCACATCGGCACCGACATCGGCGGCTCGCTGCGCCTGCCGGCGGGCTGGTGCGGCATCTTCACGCTCAAGCCCAGCCTCGGGCGCGTGCCGATCGACCCGCCCTACATCGGCCGCGCGGCCGGACCGATGACGCGCACGGTGGCGGACGCCGCCCTGTTCATGGACGTGCTCGCGCGGCCCGACGACCGCGACAGCATGAACCTGCCGCCCCAGGAGATCCCCTGGGCGCGCTTCGACACCGGCACGGACCGCCTGCACGGGCTGCGCATCGGCCTGCTGCTGGAAGCCGGCTGCGGCCTCGCGGTGGAACCCGAAGTGCGCGCGGCGGTCGAGCGCGCGGCGCTGCTGTTCGAGCGGGCCGGCGCGGTGGTCGCGCCCATGAAGCCCTTCATGACGCAAGGCATGCTGGACGGCATGGACTGGTTCTGGCGCATGCGCTCGCACGTGGACATGCGCCAGCTGGCGCCGGACGTGAAGGCGCGCGTGCTGCCGTACATCCGGCAATGGGCGGACAGCGCCGCCGGCCTGACCGGCGAGGCGGTGTTCCGCGCCTTCCACCAGTTCCACCTCACGCGGGTGGCGGCGGTGAACGCCTGCCGGCCGTTCGACTACGTGCTGTCGCCGGTGTCGCCGGTGGCCGCGTTCGCGGCCGAACTGCCCTCGCCCACCAACGACCCGATGCGGCCGCTGGAACATATCGGCTTCACCGTGCCCTTCAACATGTCGGAGCAGCCGGCCGCCTCGATCAACTGCGGCTACACGGCCGCTGGCCTGCCGATCGGCCTGCAGATCGCGGGCAAGCGCTTCGACGACCTGGGCGTGCTGCAGGTCGCGCGGGCCTTCGAGCTGCTGCGCGAGCCGCAGCGGCCCTGGCCGCAGCCGCCCTCGGAAGCACTCCACCATGTCGACTGATGCGCTCGGCAACCCGGTCACGCTGCAGGGCGGGCCGGCGCTTGCGGCGCTGGACGACTTCGTCGAAGGTTTCATCGCCAGCGAGGCGCGCGCGGCGAACATCCTGCAGGCGCAGGACGACCCCAGCCCGCTCGTGCAGGCGTATTGCGCGGCGCTGCACATGTTCGCGGAGAGCGCGGACGGCCCCGCCAACGCGCGGCCCTTCGTCGAGCGCGCGCAGGCGGGCGCGCGGGACACGACGGCGCGCGAGCAGCGCTTCATCGCGGCGGTCGCCGCCTGGGTCGCGGGCGAGCTGCCGCGCGCGATCGCGCTGCACGAGGAGCAGGCGCGCGAATTCCCGCGCGACCTGGCCTCGCTGAAGCTCGGCCAGTACCACCTGTTCAACCGCGGCGATGCGCCCGGCATGCTGCGGCTGGCGCTGCACGCGCTGCCGGCGGCGGCCGACGTGCCTTACCTGCACGGCATGCTGGCCTTCGCCTGGGAGCAATGCCACTTCCTCGAACAGGCGGAGGCGAGCGCGCGCCAGGCGATCGCCATGCGACGCAAGGAGCCGTGGGCCCACCATGCGCTGGCGCACGTGATGCTCACGCAAGGCCGGCTGGCCGAGGGGCACGCCTTCCTGCAGGACGTGAGCCCCACCTGGACCGGCCTGAACTCCTTCATGGCCACGCACAACTGGTGGCACCAGGCGCTGTTCGCGCTGGAGCTGGACCGCGCGGACGAAGTGCTGGCCCTGCACGACCAGCACGTCTGGGCCGAGGTGAAGGAGTACAGCCAGGACCAGGTCAATGCCGTGTCGCTGCTGGCCCGCGCGGAGCTCGCGGGGATAGCCGTCGGCGACCGCTGGCGGGACCTGGGCGACCACCTCGCCCGGCGCGCCCACGACCACGTGCTGCCTTTCCTGGACCTGCAGTACCTGTACGGCCTCGCGCGCGCGGGCCGGGTCGAAGCGGCGCGCGGCTGGCTGGCAAGCATCGAGGCGCACGCGCTGCGGCGCACCGGCGAGGACGCGGTCGTGTGGCAGCGCGTGTGCGTCCCCGCCGCGCGCGGCCTGCTCGCGCACGCCACCGGCGACTGGAAGACGACGGTCGAAGCCCTGGGCCACGCGCTGCCGCGCATGGTGGAGGTCGGCGGCAGCCATGCGCAGCGCGACCTGTTCTCGCAGATCCACCTCGATGCGCTGGTGAAAGGCGGCCACCTGGACAGCGCGCAGGACATCCTGCAGCGGCAGGTGCGCGCGCAGCCGGAATCGAAGCGCCTGCGGCGGCAGGCCGCGAAGCTCTATGCGGCCTTGGGCTTGCCGGGCTTGACCGCGAACTTCTGCTGATCGTAGACCGGCTGCGGCGGCAGGTCGGTCAGGTGCCGCGTGTCGGCCCAGGTCACGATGTCGAAGGCGCCGTCGCGCACGCGGATGCGGTTCAGGCCCGCGTTGGGGATGTCGCTCTGGCGCGGCCCGCTCAGGCCCAGCGAACGCGCGGTGCGGTAGATCATGTCCAGCACGCCGCCGTGCGTGACGACCACCACCGTCTGCTTGGGGTGCGCGGCCACCAGCCGCTGCACCGCCTCGATCACGCGGGCGTGGAAAGCGCGCGTCGACTCGCCGTCGGGCATGGCGAAGTCCTCGTCGAAGCGCAGCCAGCCGGCCCAGGCCTCCGGGTGCTCGCGCTGGATGTCGTCCACCCGCATGCCGTCGACGCGGCCGAAATGCTGTTCGCGCAGGCCGCTTTCGGGCACCGGCGGCAGCGCGAGTTCCCCGGCGATCGGTTCGGCCGTCTGGCGCGCGCGCAGCAGGTCGCTCGCATACACGGCGTCCGCCGGCTCGCCCGCCATGCGCGCGGCCAGGCGCCGGGCCTGCTCCAGCCCGATCGCGTTCAGGCCGACGTTCACGTGGCCCTGGAAGCGCAGTTCCCGGTTCATGTCCGTCTCGCCGTGGCGGATCAAGACCAGTTCCGTCATGCGTGCAGTGTCCTCATCCATGGGATTATGTTGGCGCGCCCCGGCCGCGGGAAGCGCGGGAACCCGCGCGCGCGCTCATTTTCGGCCGGGAGGCCCACTAATCCTCGGTCCGGGCCCGCGGCTACGCCAAAGCCCTATTCCCGCCCCAGGCTGCGCACCTTGTCGATCAGCCTTTGCTGCACCGTCGGCGAAACGAACTGGTGCACCTCGCCCCCCAGCACCGCGATCTCGCGCACGAAGGTGCTGCTGATGAACTGGTACTTGTCGCTGGGCGTGAGGAACACGGTCTCCACGTCCGGCATCAGGTGGCGGTTCATGCCGGCGAGCTGGAACTCGTAGTCGAAGTCGGTCACGGCGCGCACGCCGCGCACCATGGCCTTGCCGCCGCGCGCCACCACGAAGTCGCGCACCAGCCCGCTGAAGCCTTCCACCGTCACCTGCGGGTAGTCCTTCAGGGCCTCGCGCGCCATCTCGATGCGCTCCTGCATCGTGAACAGCGACTTCTTGTGGTGGCCCGCGGCCACCGCCACGATCAGCCGGTCGAACAGCTGGCAGGCGCGGTGCACGACGTCCTCGTGCCCCAGGGTCATGGGGTCGAAGGTGCCGGGATAGACGGCGATGACGTCAGTGGCCATGGGGTCTCCTCATCGCCAGGGAAGGCGGCCGGTTGGGTGCGCTGGATTATGCAACCGGTCGCAACAGGTGGCCGTGGACCGCGCCGGCCCGCATGTGCCGCACCGGCTCCAGTCCATGCCGCGCCAGCGCCTCGGCCTTCCATTCCGACGGCGCCTCGAGGTAGGCGAAGCCCTGCGGGCGCAGGGCCGGTCGCGCGGCGGCCAGCGCCTTGTCGAACAGGTCCGCATCGAAGGGCGGGTCCAGGAACACCAGGTCCACGCTGGCCGCCGGTAGTCCCGCCAGCACGCTCAGCCCGTTGCCCCGCTGCACGCGCACCCCGGCGGCGTCCAGCTTCTTCGCGATGGCCCGCAGCTGGTCGACCAGCGCGCCGTCGGCCTCCACCAGCAGCACGTCGGCCGCGCCGCGCGACGCCGCCTCCAGCCCCAGCGCGCCGGTGCCCGCGAAGGCGTCGACGCAGTGCCAGCCCGTGAGGTCCTGCCCCAGCCAGTTGAAGAGGGTTTCGCGCACCCGGTCGGGCGTCGGCCGCAGGCCGGGGCGGTCGGCCACCGGCAGCGGGGTGCGTTTCCATAGGCCGCCGATGATCCGGACCTGGTTCGGGAGGCTGCGGCGGGCGGGGGAAGCGGTGCGGGGCATGCCGGGAGCTTACCCGGGCAGGTACCAAAAAAAAGGGACACGGCCGAAACCGTGTCCCCACTCTCTCCCTGTGAAACTCTCCCTTGCGATGTTGGCCAGAAGCGTGACAGCGCAAGGCCATTGTTCAGTCTCACAGCCCCGCTTGCACGCCGACCCCTGTCAACGTTGACAGGGGTGGGGCATCGGGGAAAGGCTTACTGTCGGGCGGCCGCAACGTCGCCGCCCACCACGACCGTCACCATGCGGTCCGGCTGCAGCTTGCGGGCGAAGGCGGCGCGGATGTCCGCCGCCGTGATCTTCTCGACCTGCTTCGTCCAGGTGTCCAGGTAGTCCAGGGGCAGGTCGTGCCAGGCGATGTTGGCCACGTTGTCCAGGAGCTTGCGGTTGCTGTCGATGCGCAGCGCGAAGCCGCCGATCATGAAGTCCTTGGCGGCCTTCAATTCCGCCTCGGTCGGGCCTTCGGCCACGAAGCGGCGCACCACGTCGCGCGACACCTGCACCGCCTGCGCCGCCTGGTCCGGGCGGGTCTGCAGGCCCAGCGTGAAGGCGCCGGCGTGCAGGCCGGGGGCGAAGTAGCTGTAGACGCTGTAGCTCAGGCCGCGCTTGTGCCGCACTTCCTCCACCAGCCGCGACACGAAGCCGCCGCCGCCCAGGATGTAGTTGCCCACCAGCAGCGGGAAGTAGTCGGGGTCCGTGCGCTTGTAGCCCGGCTGGCCGATCAGCACGTGCGCCTGCGCGGAGGCGAAAGGCACGTTGTGTTCCGCGGCCGCCGCCAGCGGCGCCACCTCCGCCACCGGCGGCAGCGGCTGGCAGGCGGCCGCGGGCAGCCGCGACAGCAGGGTGGTCACGATCCGGTCGGCCTGCTCGCGCTTGACCGCGCCGACCACGCTCACCTTCGCCCGGCAAGGCTGGACCGTGCGATAGAAGTCGCGCATGTCCTGCACGCTGATGCGCGCGAGCGATTCCTCGGTGGTGTCGTAGCCGTAGGGGTGCGTGCCGTACACGGCCTGGTTGAACGTGCGCCCGGCGATGGTGGCCGGGCGGGTGTTGGCTTCGCGGATCGAGGCCACCATCCGCTGGCGCTCCCGCTGCCAGACGTTCTCCGGGAAGGCGGGTTCGCCCAACTGGCGCGCGCCCAGGGCCACCGCCTTCTGCAGCAGGTCGGGATAGGTCAGCGTGCGCAGCGTGAAGCTCATGCGGTCCTGGCCGGCGCTGCCGCCGAAGCCGGCGCCCAGGTCCGACCAGGCTTCGCCGAGCTGGTTCTCGTCCAGCGCGGGCTGGCCGTTGCGGGCCTCGACGCCCTTGGCGGTCATGCCGGCGGTGACGCCGGCCAGTCCCGACTTGTCCGCGGGGTCGCGCCGGTCCCCGGCGTCGAAATCGACCTGCACGTCCAGGATCGGCAGGCCCGGCACCTCGACGAACCAGACCTGCGCGCCGGAAGGTTGCTGCCACTTCTGGATCGGCAGGGCCGCCCAGGCGGGCAGCGTGAAGGAAGCGGCCAGGGCGGCGGCCGCGGCGCAACGGGCGACAACTTGTTGCAAGGTCATGCGGCGTTCTTTCAGTGGCGTCCGCCGGCGGCGGGCTGGCGGGGCTTGCGATTGGGATCGACCGGCAGCGGTCGCAGGATGCCGACCGAGAGCTGATCGTCGCCGAAGTAGCGGGCGGCCACCGACTTGACCTGGTCGGCCGTGACTTCGCGCAGGCGCGCCATCAGGCGCTCGTCGGCGTCGATCGGCAGGCCCAGCGCCCACGCGCTTCCGAGTTCGCGCGCCTGGCCCATCACGGAATCGAGCTTGTAGATCTCGCCGGCGATCCAGCGCGTCTTCACGCGCTGCAGTTCGGCTTCGGTCACGCCTTCGCGGGCGACGCGCGCGACCTGCTCGCGCAGCGCCGCTTCCACCTGCTCCGGCGTCTTGCCGGCGGCCGGCACGCCGGCCAGCGTGAACAGCTGCGGTCCGCGGCCCCACAGGCCGTTGCCGGCGTCCACGCTGTCGGCCACGCGGTCGCTGCCCTGCGTCAGCGCGCGATCGAGCCGCGCGCCCTGGTAGCCATCGAGCACCGCGGCCAGCACGGTGAGGGCCAGGGCGTCGTCGTTCTCCGGCGTCCGGTCGAAGGAACGCATCTGCGGCACCTTGAAGGCCAGGGCCACGTAGGACTGGTCGGCCGGCGCCTTGAATTCCATGCGGCGCATGCCGTTCTGCTGCGGCTCCTCGCGCGGCTTGCGCGTGGGCACGGGGCGCGCCGGGATCCTGCCGTAGTGCTTTTCCACCAGGCGCCGCACCTCGGCGGGGTCGACGTCGCCGGCGACGATCACGGCGGCATTGGCGGGCACATACCAGCGGCGGTAGAAGTCGCGCGCGTCCTGCGCGGTCATGGCCTCCAGGTCGCTCATCCAGCCCACGACGGGACGGCGGTAGGGCGAGGCCTGGTACACCACGGCACTGAGCTGCTCGTACAGCAGCGAGCGCGGGTTGTCCTCGGTGCGGCTGCGGCGCTCCTCCTTCACCACTTCCAGCTCGCGCTTGAATTCGTCGTCGGGCCACTGGTTGTTGGCGAAGCGGTCCGCCTCCAGCCGCATCACGTCTTCCAGCTTGCCGGCCGGGATCTGCTGGAAGTAGCCGGTCATGTCGCGCGTGGTGAACGCGTTCTCGCGCCCGCCCAGGGCGGCGACGATGCGCGAGAACTCGCCCGGCTTGACCGTCTTCGTGCCCTTGAACAGCATGTGTTCCAGCACGTGCGCGACGCCGGTGGTGCCGTCGACCTCGTCCATCGCGCCGACGCGCACATAGAGCATGTGGACCGCCGTGGGCGCGCGCCGGTCCGGCTTGACGATCACCGTCAGGCCGTTGGCCAGGGTGTATTGCTGCGGCTTCTCCTGCGCGGGTGGTGGACCCGAGATCTGCGCGCCGGCCGGCGGCAGCAGGGACAGCGACAGGAAGGACAGGAAGGACAGGAAAAGGAGGAGGGAGGTGCGCAGGTGGCGTTTCATAGAATCCTCTGATTCTAGAAACCTCCCTGATGTTCAGCTTCTTCCGGAAAAAGCCGCCGGCGACCCCCGCTCCCGCCCCTGCCTCGACCGCCGCGCCGGCTCCGGCCGTGGCTGTCAGCGCGCCAACCGCCGCGGTCCCGGCCCCGCC
>JALHLO010000093.1 GCA_022844525.1 Ramlibacter sp. | reverse complement strand
GGCGACAGCAGCGCGCCGCCCGGACCGGTCGGCGGCGGCCAGGCCACTTCCGAGGCCACGCGCGGCGTGCCCACCGGGTTGGCGGCCTTGCCCTGGCGCACCAGCGCGAGGTCTTCCTCGCTGGGGTACTGGTTCATCAGGTAGTAGTCGAACGCGCGCCGCGCGATCGGGGCGGCGGCGGCGGCGCCGAAGCCGGCGTTCTCCACGATCATGGCGATCGCGATCTTCGGGTCCTCGGCCGGCGCGAAGGCGATGTAAAGCGAGTGGTCGCGCTGGTGCTCCTCCAGCTTGGAGGCGTTGTACTTGGCGCCCTGGGCCACGCCCACGGCCTGCGCGGTGCCGGTCTTGCCGCCGGAGAGGTAGCCCGCGCCCTGGAACACGCGCGTCGACGTGCCCTGCTGCGTCACGCCCACCATCGCCTTGCGGATCACCTCGAGGTGCTGCGGCTTGTAGCCCAGGTCGACGGGCGGGTCGCGCGGCACGGGCGTGTTCTGCTTGGTGGTCGAGTCCTGCGTGGCGATCACCAGGTGCGGCTTGTGCTTGACGCCGTTGTTCACCACGGTGGCCAGCGCCTGCGCCACCTGCAGCAGCGTGAAGCTGTTGTAGCCCTGGCCGATGCCCAGCGAGATGGTCTCGCCGGCGTACCACTTCTTCTGCTCCGGCTTCTTGTAGTAGTTGCGCTTCCAGTCCTGGCTGGGGAGCACGCCGCGCACCTCGCCGAAGATGTCGATGCCGGTGTACTGGCCGAAGCCCAGCGGCTTCATGAAGTCGTGGATCAGGTCCACGCCCATCTCGTTGGCCAGCGAGTAGTAGTAGACGTTGGAGGACTTGACGATGCTGGTGTGCATGTCCACCGCGCCCAGGCCGTGGTCGCCGTGGCTGCGGAACACGTGGCCGCCGAAGGCCCAGGAGCCGCCGTCGTGGATCACCTGCGTGGCCGAGCGCTTGCCGGTTTCCAGCGCCGCCAGCGCCATGAAGGGCTTGTAGGTGGAGCCGATCGGGTAGGTGCCGCGCAGCGCGCGATTGAGCAGCGGCTTGTCGATCGACTCGTTGAGCATCGACCAGTTTTCCTGGTCGATGCCGTCCACGAACAGGTTCGGGTCGAAGGTGGGCTTGCTCACGAAGGACAGCACTTCGCCGGTCTTGGGATCGATGGCCACCAGGGCGCCGCGCCGGTCGCCGTACATGTCCTCGATCAGCCGCTGCATCTTGATGTCGATCGACAGCACCACGGTGTTGCCCGGCGTGGCGGGGCTGCTGGCCAGCTTGCGCACGGCGCGGCCGCCGGCGGAGGTCTCCACCTGCTCGACGCCCGTGATGCCGTGCAGCTGCTTCTCGAAGCTTTGCTCGACGCCCAGCTTGCCGATGTATTCCGTGCCCCGGTAGTTGGCCTGCTCTTCTTCCGGCCAGTCCTCCATCTGCTTCTTCTCGGCCTGGTTGATCCGGCCGATGTAGCCGATGGCGTGGCTGGCGAGCTCGCCCCAGGGATAGTTGCGGAACAGGCGCGCCTTGATGTCGACGCCGGGGAAGCGGAAGCGCTGCACCGTGAAGCGCGCGACCTCCTCGTCGGTCAGCTTGGTGCGGATCGGGATCGAGTCGACGCTCTTGCTCTCCTCCTGCAGCTTCTTGAAGCGGCGGCGGTCGCGCGGGTGGATCTCGATCACCGCCGCGAGTTCGTCGATCACCTTCTCCAGTGGCCGGGCGAGCCGCGAGGGCGTGATCTCCAGCGTGTATGCCGAGTAGTTGCTGGCCAGCACGATGCCGTTGCGGTCCAGGATCAGGCCGCGGTTGGGCACGATCGGGACGATGGCGGTGCGGTTGGCTTCCGCCTGGTCGTCCAGCTCCTCGTGCTTCACGACCTGCAGCCACACCAGCCGTGCCGCCAGCAGCAGGAAGCAGACGAGCACGACGACGCTGGCGGCCAGCACGCGGCCGCGGAAGCGCGAGAGTTCGGCTTCGACGTTGCGAAGTTCGGTCATGGGGGCCTGCGGTTAGAGCGGCCTATTTTCGTCCGGATCGTGCGCCCTGCGTTGCGGCAGCAGCAGCAGGATGCTCACGACCGGCCAAAGTGCGGCTTCCAGCACAGGCGCCAGCAGCACGGTCGGGCCGGGGAAGGCGCCGCCGGCCAGCATCCGGATCGCCAGCTCGATGGCGTGGGCGGCCACGAACAGCGGCAGCACCTGGATCGTCTGCGAGGGCACCGTGAACCACAGCAGCCGGCGGTGCATGGTGATCGCGAAGTAGCTCAGCGTGGTGTAGGCCAGGGCGTGCTGGCCCAGCAGCGAGGCCTGGTGCACGTCCACCGCCAGCCCGAACACGAAGGCGGCGATCACGCCGATGCGCAGCGGCTGGTGCACGCTCCAGAACACCAGCACGACCGCCAGGATGTCCGGCATCCAGGCCAGGCGGCCCACCGGCAGCATCATGGCGGTCATCGCCACGATCAGCGAGAACCAGATGAACAGGGGGTTGGCCGGCAGCAGCAGCGGCTGGCCCGGGCGCATGATCATGCCGGCACGCTCCTCATTTGCGGCCCGGGCGCTTGGCCACCGGCACCGGGTCTTCCGGCGCCGGGCGCGCCGGGATCTGGTTCAGCATCGGCTTGAGCACCATCACGTGCCGGGCGCCGTCCACCAGCGCCGAGGGGTGCAGCACGATGCGCGCGAAGGCCGAATCGGGCCGGCGCTCCACCTTGGAGACCTTGGCCACCGGGATGCCGGGCGGGTAGACGCCGTCGACCCCGCTGGTGGTCAGCAGGTCGCCGGGCTGCACGTCGGCGTTGGCGGCCATGTAGCGCAGCTCCAGCCCGCCGGTGCCGTGGCGGCCGGCGTCGCCATAGGTGATGCCGCGCACGCCGGTGCGGGTGTTCAGGATGGGGATGGCCTGGTCGACGTCGGTCACCAGCGTCACCTCGCTGATCAGCGGGTGCACGCGCGTCACCTGCCCGAGCACGCCGGATTCGTCGATCACCGGCGAGCCGGGCTCGATGCCCTGGGCCATGCCCTTGTCGATGATCACCTTGCGGGTGTAGGGGTCGGCCGCGTCATAGAGCACCTCCGCCGTGACGGACGGGGTGGACAGGCGGTCGCGCAGCGACAGCATCTTGCGCAGCTGCGCGTTCTCGGCGGCGAGCTGCTCCACCTGGTTGGCGCGCTGCGACTGCAGGATCAGCTTGCGGCGCGCGGCCTCCTCGTTGGTCAGCGCGGAGTTCAGGGAGGTGAAGTAGTCCTGCACGGTGCGGATCGCCAGCACCGGCCGCATGGCCACCCACTGCAGCGGGAACAGCACGGTGGCGACGGCGGCGCGCAGCGGCTGCGTGATGCGGAAGCGCGCGTCGGCCACCATCAGGAACAGGGCCAGCGCGCTGCAGACCATCAGCTTCGAAAGAGCGGAAGGTCCCTGCTTGAAAAAGGGCGGCGGTGTGCGGTCGAGGGTGCCTAGAGGCATGGGCGAGATTGTGCCCCGGCCCCGCTGAGCCGGTGCGTCAGACGATCACTCGCTCGTGAAGATGGAGCCCAGCCGTTCCATGCGCTCCAGCGCGATGCCGCAGCCCCGCACCACGCAGGTCAGCGGGTCTTCGGCCACCAGCACGGGCAGGCCGGTTTCCTCGGCCAGCAGGCGGTCCAGGTCGCGCAGCAGGGCGCCGCCGCCGGTGAGCATCATCCCGCGCTCGGCGATGTCGGCGCCCAGTTCCGGCGGGGTCTGCTCCAGCGCGTTCTTCACGGCGGACACGATGTTGTTCAGCGGGTCGGTCAGCGCCTCCAGGATCTCGTTGGAGCTGATGGTGAAGCTGCGCGGCACGCCCTCGGAGAGGTTGCGGCCCTTGACTTCCATCTCCTTGACCTCGCTGCCGGGGAAGGCGGAGCCGATCTGCTTCTTGATCGCTTCGGCGGTGGGCTCGCCGATCAGCATGCCGTAGTTGCGGCGGATGTAGCTGATGATGGCTTCGTCGAACTTGTCGCCGCCCACCCGCACGCTGCCCTTGTAGACCATGCCGCCCAGGGAGATCACGCCCACCTCGGTGGTGCCGCCGCCGATGTCGACGACCATGGAGCCGGAGGCTTCGGACACCGGCAGGCCGGCGCCGATGGCGGCGGCCATGGGTTCCTCGATCAGGTAGACCTCGCTCGCGCCGGCGCCCAGCGCCGACTCGCGGATGGCCCGGCGCTCCACCTGGGTGGAGCCGCAGGGCACGCAGATGATGATGCGGGGGCTGGGCCTCAGGACGGACCGGGGGTGGACCATCTTGATGAACTGCTTGAGCATCTGCTCGGTGACGGTGAAGTCGGCGATCACGCCGTCCTTCATCGGGCGGATCGCCTCGATGTTCCCCGGCACCTTGCCCAGCATCGCCTTGGCCTCGTGGCCGACCGCCTGGATCGATTTCTTGCCCTGGGGGCCCCCTTCGTGGCGGATCGCCACCACCGAAGGCTCATCGAGGACGATGCCCTTGTCGCGCACGAAGATGAGGGTGTTGGCCGTGCCCAGGTCGATGGCCAGGTCCGTGGACAGGTAGCGTCGGAAAGCTCCGAACATTGGGGGAATCCTCTGTTTCTTCTGTGAAACCGGCCGCATTGCGCGGCCGTTGCACCGGCGGCGGAGACCGCGCGCCGAACGGCGGGATAATACCCGATCCCCTGTGCCGGCCCCCTGCTGCGCAAGCCCCGCGCAAGCCCGGTGTGGCTCTGGCGCAATGACTTTTTCCACCATGTCGCTCAACTCCCAAGACATCGCCCGCATCGCCAACCTGGCCCGGCTCGAACTGCAACCAGAGGAAAGCGAGCGCATGCTCGCCCAGATCAACGGCTTCTTCGCGATCGTGGAGAAGATGCGCGCCGTGGACACCTCGGGGGTCGAGCCCCTGCCCCACCCCGTGGCGGCGGTGCAGGACGTGCAATTGCGCCTGCGCGAGGACGTGGCCAGCGAGCCGGACCAGCGCGAGGCGAACCAGCGCAGCGCGCCGGCGGTGGAGCGCGGGCTGTTCCTGGTGCCGAAGGTAATCGAGTGATGGAACTGCACGACCTGACCGTCGCCCAGCTGGCGGCCAAGCTCCGGGCCCGGGAGGTGTCGGCGACGGAGGTGGCGCAGCACTTCCTGGGGCGCATCGCCGCTGACAAGGTTGGTAACACTTTGGGTGCTTTCCTGGCGACGGACAGCGACGTGACGCTGGCCCAGGCGAAGGCGGCCGACCAGCGGCTCGCCGCCGGCGACGCCGGGCCGCTCGCCGGCGTGCCGATCGCGCACAAGGACATCTTCGTCACCCGGGACTTCCCCAGCACCGCCGGCTCGAAGATGCTGGAAGGCTACCGCTCGCCCTTCGATGCGACCGTGGTGCGCCGGCTGGCCGAGGCCGGGACGGTGACCTTGGGCAAGCTCAATTGCGACGAGTTCGCGATGGGCTCGTCCAACGAGAACTCCGCCTATGGGCCGGTGAAGAACCCGTGGGATCCCGGCCGCATCCCCGGCGGCTCCTCCGGCGGCAGCGCCGTGGCCGTGGCCGCGCGCCTGGCGCCGGCGGCCACCGGCACCGACACCGGCGGCTCGATCCGCCAGCCGGCGTCCTTTTGCGGCATCACCGGCATCAAGCCGACCTATGGCCGCGCCTCGCGCTACGGGATGATCGCCTACGCGTCCAGCCTGGACCAGGCCGGGCCGATGGCGCGTACCGCGGAGGACTGCGCGCTGCTGCTGTCGGCCATCTGCGGGCCGGACCCGGACCGCGACTCCACTTCGCTGGACGTGCCGGCCGAGGACTTCACGCGCTCGCTGGGCGGCTCGCTCGAGGGCCTGCGCATCGGCGTGCCCAGGGAGTTCTTCGCCGAGGGCGTGTCGGCGGACGTGCGCGCGGCCACCGAGTCGGCGCTGCAGCAGTACGAGAAGCTGGGCGCCAGACGGGTGGCGATCTCGCTGCCGCGCACCGAGCTGGCCATCCCCGTCTACTACATCATCGCCCCGGCCGAGGCGAGCTCCAACCTGTCGCGCTTCGACGGCGTGAAGTTCGGGCACCGCGCGAAGCAGTACACGGACCTGCTGGACATGTACCGGAAGACGCGCGCGGAGGGCTTCGGCGACGAGGTGAAGGCGCGCATCATGATCGGCACCTACGTGCTCTCGCACGGCTACTACGACGCCTACTACCTGCAGGCGCAGAAGATCCGCCGCATGATCGCCGACGACTTCCAGCAGGCCTTCACGCAATGCGACGTGATCGCCGGCCCGGTGGCGCCCACGGTCGCCTGGCACCTGGGCGAGCACGGGGGCGACCCGGTGGCCGACTACCTGGCCGACATCTTCACGCTGCCCGGCTCGCTCGCGGGCCTGCCCGGCATGAGCATCCCGGCGGGCTTCGGCGAAGGCGGCATGCCGGTGGGGCTGCAGCTGCTGGGCAACTACTTCGCCGAGGCGAAGCTGCTGAACGTGGCGCACCGCTTCCAGCAGGCCACCGATTTCCACCTGCGCAAGCCGGGGGGCTTCCAATGAGCAAGCTCGTTCGCGGCTGGGAAGTCGTCATCGGCTTCGAGACCCACGCGCAGCTGTCCACCGTCAGCAAGATCTTCAGCCGCTCGCCGACGAAGTTCGGCGCGGAGCCGAACACGCAGGCTTCGCCGGTGGACCTGGCGCTGCCCGGCACGCTGCCGGTGATGAACGCGGGCGCGGTGGAACGCGCGATCCGCTTCGGCCTGGCGATCGGCGCGCACGTGGCGCCGCGCAGCATCTTCGCGCGCAAGAACTACTTCTATCCCGACCTGCCCAAGGGCTACCAGATCTCCCAGTACGAGATCCCGGTGGTGCAGGGCGGCGTCGTCGAGTTCTACCTGGGCGAGGAGAAGAAGTCGGTGCGCCTGGTGCGCGCGCACCTGGAGGAGGACGCAGGCAAGTCCTTGCACGAGGATTTCGTCGGCCAGTCGGGCATCGACCTGAACCGCGCCGGCACGCCGCTGCTGGAGATCGTGACCGAACCCGACATGCGCTCGTCCGACGAGGCCGTGGCGTATGCCAGGGAGCTGCACAAGATCGTCACCTGGATCGGCATCTGCGACGGCAACATGCAGGAGGGCAGCTTCCGCTGCGACGCCAACGTGTCGGTGCGCAAGCCGGGCCAGCCCTTCGGCACGCGGCGCGAGATCAAGAACCTCAACAGCTTCAAGTTCATGAAGGAGGCGATCGACTTCGAGGTGCGCTGGCAGATCGAGCAGCTGGAGGACGGCATCGCGATCCAGCAGGCCACGGTGCTGTTCGATCCCGACACGGGCGAGACGCGCGCCATGCGGACCAAGGAAGACGCGGCCGACTACCGCTACTTCCCCGACCCCGACCTGCCGCCGCTGGTGGTGGCGCCGGAATGGGTGGAGCGCGTCCGGCGCGAGATGCCGGAGCTGCCGCGCGTGATGGCGGCGCGCTTCGTGAACGACTACGGGCTGCCGGAATACGACGCCACCACGCTGACGCAGAGCAAGGCGATGGGCGCCTACTTCGAGGAAGCGGCGAAGGCGGGCGGCCAGGCCAAGCTGGCCAGCAACTGGATCATGGGCGAGGTCTCGCGCCGGCTGAACGCGCAGGAGATCACGATCGACCAGGCGCCGGTGCGGGCCGCGGCGCTGGGCCGGCTGGTCGGGCGCATCGCCGACGGCACGGTGTCGAACAACGCCGCCCGGCAGGTGTTCGAGGCGCTGTGGACGGGCGAGGGCACGGACGTCGATGCCGTCATCGAGGCCAAGGGGCTGAAGCAGGTGAGCGACAGCGGCGCGCTGGAGAAGATCGTCGACGAGGTGATCGCCGCCAACGCCGCCAACGTCGAACAGGTCCGCGCCGGCAAGGACAAGGCCTTCAACGCACTGGTCGGCCAGGCGATGAAGGCCTCCAAGGGAAAGGCGAACCCGCAGCAGGTGGGGGATCTGCTGCGCAAGAAGCTGGGACTCTCGTAGGCTGGGGTGACAACGGAACCCCGGCGGTGCGCGGCAGCGCTGGGGTGCGGCGCCGCCTTGCTGCCAGCCTGCAGCGCCGTCAGCGCGCCAGCGGCGTCGACGCGGCCGCCGTCGCGCCCTGCTGCGCCCACAGCGGCTTGAGCTTCGCCAGCTCCTGCTCGTAGCGCAGCGTGATCCGGGCCTTCTCCTCTTCCTGCCCGGCGACCTGGCGCTGCTGCGCGGCCAGGTGCTGTTCGTTCTCCTCCAGCTGGCGCTTGAGCTTGTCCGGGCGTTCCGCGGGCGTCTTGTAGGGCGCCGCTTCCGCGCGCAGCTTCTGCTGCTGTTCCTGCAGTTCCGCCACCCGCCGCTGCGCGGAGGCGATCGTATCCGCCACCGGTTGCAGCGCCCGGGCCCGTTCGTTGTCGTGCGCCCGCTGGTTCGGGTAGCGCAGGACCAGCAGCTTGTTCAGGCGCTTTTCTTCCGCCAGGCGCTGCTGCTCCTCGACCGCCTTGCGCTGGCGGCCCTCCTGTTCGGCACGCTCCACCGCCGTCGGCACGGGAGGGATCGTGCGGCGCACCTGGCCGTTGGAACCCAGTTCCTTCTGCTCGCGATCCAGGCACTCCGGGATCGGCCGGTCCGCCGTCAGCCGGCGGCCCTTCGCGTCGGTGCAGGAGTAGATCCGCTGCCCCCAGGCGCTGCCTGCGACCCCCGTGGCCAGCAGGACGAGGGCAAGGTGACGCGAGAGGCGGGACATGATGGATCCTTTCAGCCGGCGCCGTAGCGGTCCCGGTATTCCAGCACCTTCGCGTGGTGCTGGCCGAGCGCATCGCCGGCGTGCAGCTCCAGGTACAGCAAGAGGTCTGCCAGCCTGGCGATGGCGCACACCTGCAAGCCCAGTTTTTCACGGACATATTGCACGGCGCTCCAGGAAACGTCGTTCCCGCCCTCCGTGGCCTTCTCCTGCCGGTCCAGCGCGATCGCCACCGCATGGGGGGTCGCGCCGGCCGCCCGGATCAGCGCGATCGACTCGCGCGCGGCGGTGCCCGCGGACATCACGTCGTCGACGATCAGGACCTTGCCGCGCACGGGCGCGCCCACCAGCGAACCGCCTTCGCCATGGTCCTTGGCTTCCTTGCGGTTGTAGGCGTACGGCACGTTGCGCCCCAGGCGCGCCAGTTCGATCGCCACCGCCGCCGCCAGCGGGATGCCCTTGTAGGCGGGGCCGAACAGCATGTCGAACTCGATGCCGGACGCGAGGATGCGCTGTGCATAGAATTGCGCGAGCCGCCCGAGCTTCTCGCCGTCGTCGAACAGGCCGGCGTTGAAGAAATAGGGCGACAGGCGCCCGGCCTTGGTCTTGAATTCGCCGAACCGCAAGACCCCGGAGCGCACCGCGAACTCCACGAAATCCTGCGCCAGCCGGTCCTGGCCCGTCACCGCCACCATGGGAAAGTCCTTGTTCAAACTGACCAGCCTCAACCTGAACGGCATCCGTTCCGCCGCCAGCAAGGGCGTGGAGGCCTGGCTCGCCCAGCACAGCCCGGATTGTATTTGCGTGCAGGAGGTCAAGGCCCAGGCGCAGGACGTGCAAGGCAAGCATGACAGTCTGGCGGGCCTGAGGGGCCACTTCCACTTCGCGCAGAAGAAGGGCTATTCCGGCGTCGGCGCGTTCACGAAGCACGAGCCGAGCGACGTCATCACCGGCTTCGGCTGCGGCGAATTCGACGCCGAAGGCCGCTACGTGGAGCTGCGCTTCGACACGCCGCAGCGCAGGCTGTCGATCATCAGCTGCTATTTCCCCTCCGGCTCCTCCGGCGAGGACCGGCAGCAGGCCAAGTTCCGCTTCCTCGACGCGCTCGACCCGCACCTGGTGCGCCTGAAGCAGTCGCGCGAGTTCGTGCTTTGCGGCGACGTCAACATCGCCCACCACGAGCGGGACCTGAAGAACTGGAAGGGCAACCGCAAGAACAGCGGTTTCCTGCCCGAGGAACGCGCCTGGATGACAAAACTGTTATCCGAAACGGGCCTGGTCGACGTTTATCGTCAGCTGCATCCGGACACCACCGAAGACTGTTACACGTGGTGGAGCAACCGCGGCCAGGCCTACGCGAAGAACGTGGGCTGGCGGCTGGACTACCAGATCGCCACGGCCGGCGTCGCCGCCAAGGCGCGCGAGGCCGCGATCTACAAGACGACGCGCTTCAGCGACCACGCGCCGCTGACGGTCCACTACGAGCTTTCCCTCTAGGGACGCGTTCCCGGCGGGATGCTGGATGCGGGTGTTGCTGCCCGGCAGCAGCCGGTGGCGCAAGGGCCACTTACGTACGCTGGCGGACAGACCGGGGCTTGCTGCTCGCCTACCGTGCGGGCCTGAGCACCCGAAAGAACACCTTGATACTCTCCATCCACCGCCTGCGCCCCTTCGTTGCGGCCTTGATCCTGGGAACGCTCGCCGCCTGCGGCGGCGGCGGCGACCGGGACCCCGTCCTCGGTTTCGACGACTCGGCGCCCGCGGCGCCTGGTTCCATCGTGGCACCGCAGGCCGCTGCCGTCGCCCTGGGCACGGCGACCACCTTCGGCGCCTTCGGCGGCTCGGCCGGCGTCACCAACGAGGGCATCAACACGGTGATCAACGCGGACCTTGGCACCACCGCCGCCTCGACTCTCGTCACCGGCTTCCGCGACGGCGCTCCGCCCAACGATTGCGTGTATGGCGCGGGCACCGGCACCGTGACCGGCCTGTTCCGGATCTTCACGGCACCGCCCGCGCCGGTCGCGAGCGGCATCGGTTGCGTCGGCGGCACGGGGGCCACGGAAACCATCGCCCTCCAGGCGCGTGCCGACGCGCTGGCGGCCTACAACGAACTGGTGGCCAAGCCGGGCGGCCCCGACCCGGGCGCCGGCAACCTGGCCAACCTGACGCTCGCTCCCGGCGTCTATACCGCCGCGGCCGGCACCTTCCGCATCCAGGGCGGCAACCTGACGCTGGATGCCCAGGGCAACGCCGACGCGGTCTGGGTGTTCCAGATGGCAACGTCGCTCACGGTGGGCGGCCCGGGCGCGGCGTTCCCTTCCAGCGTGATCCTCACCAACGGCGCGCAGGCAAGGAACGTGTTCTGGCAGGTCGGCAGCGCGGCCACCATCAACGCCGGCGGCGGCGGCACCTTCAACGGCACGGTCATCTCGCAGTCCGGCGCCGTGATCTCGACGGCCGGCAACGCCACCGTGGTGACCATCAACGGTCGCGTGCTCTCCCTCAACGCCTCGGTCACGATGGTCAACACCGTGATCAACCTGCCGTGATCCGCCGTCCCCACCCCACACGTACAGCCATGAACTTCACTGCAACACCGGCGATGCTCGCCATCGCGGCGCTGGCCGCGTTCGCGGCTCCCGCCGCCCAGGCCCAGACCCAGGGCGCCGGCTGGTATGGCGGCGGCAACATCGGCCGCAGCGCCGCCACCATCGACGACGAACGCATCCGGGGCGGCCTGGCCGGCCAGGGCCTGGTGACCAACAGCATCGAGGACCGCGAGCGCGACACCGGCTACAAGCTGTTCGGCGGCTACCAGTTCAACCGCAACTTCGGCCTCGAAGGCGGCTACTTCGACCTGGGCGAGTTCGGCTACACGGCCCGCACCACGGCCCCGGGCAGCCTCACCGGCGACATGTCCGCCCGCGGACTGAACCTGGACCTGGTGGGCACCCTGCCGCTGACCGAGCGCTTCTCCGTGTTCGGACGCGTGGGCGTCACCTCGGTGCGCACGGAAGGCCGCTTCAGCGCGACCGGCGCCGCGCGCGTGCCGTACACGAGTCCCACGTCGAGACAGACGTCCACCAACGCGAAATGGGGCGTCGGCGTGGCCTACGCCTTCACCGAGTCGCTGTCGATGCGCCTGGAAGCCGAGCGCTATCGCCTGAAGGACTCGGTGGGCAACCGCGGCGACGTGGACATGGTGTCGGTCGGCCTGGTGTACCGCTTCGGCGCGCCCGCGCCGGCTCCCCGCACGGCGTACGTGGCCCCGGCTCCCGCGCCGCAACCCATGCAGGCGGCGCCGGCTCCGGCGCCCGCGCCGGTCGTCGCAGCCGTGGTGGCGGTCGCCCCGCCCGTGCCGGTGATCCTCACCCGCGTGAACCTGGAGGCCGACTCGCTGTTCGACTTCGACAGTGCGACCGTCAAGCCGCCGGGCCGCATCGCCCTCGACAAGCTGGCGGCGGACCTGCGCGGCCTGCGCTACGACTCGATCCGCGTCATCGGCCACACCGACCGGCTGGGCAGCGAGAAGTACAACGCCGCCCTGTCCTCGCGCCGTGCAGCGGCCGTCACCGAATACCTGGTGCTCAACGGAGGCGTCGCGCGCGACAAGGTGGCGGCTTCCGGCGCGGGTGAAACCCAGTCGGTCACCCTGGCGGGAACCTGCCGCGGCACGAAGGCAACCCCGGCGCTGGTGGCCTGCCTGCAGCCCGACCGCCGGGTCGAGGTCGAGGTGCAGGGCACGCGCTAGCCCAAGGCGCCCGCGCCGCGGGCGGCCGCGGGCCGCCTCCTCCCCTGTACAGAGGGATTCCCCGCAATCCGGAAGCACCGCCCGGTGTTAGTCTGCGCCGGCTCAGGCTGGCGTCACGTCCGCGCAAAGGCGGACGGGCGCTTTCGGACATCCGCATTCAGGGGGACGACGATGCAGAGGATCACGGGCTTTGCGGCACTCATGGCTTCTCCGTTGCGCACCGCGCTGCGCCTGCTGGCCACGCTGGCCCTGCTCGGCCTTGGCGCCGGGGCGGCGGCCAACACGCTGACGCAGAACGTTTCCTGGACCATCGACCGCGCCGGCACCACGGCGAAGTACCGCGTCGTGGCCTACGGCGACTCCATCTACGCCGGCTACAACGGCTCCACCCTCAACGCCGCCAAGTACGCGGCGCCGACCGTGGATGCGGAGTACCTCGCGGCGCTGTGGAACGCCGACATCGAGAGCGTGCGCCGCGCCAAGTCGGGCGCCGTGGCCTCGGACATCTACAACAACAAGATCGTGGCCGAGCGCTCCTGGATGCAGGCGGCCTCCACGCGCGTCGTCACCTTCGAGATGTGCGGCAACGACGGCCTGCAGGCGCGCTCCAGCTTCAAGAGCCAGACCGGCACCTGCAACTACACCGGCCTGAACAACGCGGTCAACAGCTGCAAGACCTACGTCGCCGCCGCGATGGACTACATCAACGCCAACGCCTACGCCGGCGTGAAGCTCAAGATCATCTCCAACCTGCACTATCCGGGCTACAACGCCGACAACGTGCAGAGCTCCTGCACCGACGCGGGCACGGGCACGCGGGTGAACCTGCAGCAGGTCTTCCTGCCCAAGCTGGCCTCCATGAACTACTGGATGTGCGAATACGCGCGGCAGAAGGGCTTCCAGTGCGCCGACAGCTTCGCCCAGTACATGGGCGCCGACTACGACAGCAACGGCGACGGCCGGATCGACGTGGACGGGCTGCGCTACGTGGCCGGCGAGAGCGAAGCGAGCTACGTGACGCGCATCACTTCCACGCTGCGCGGGACCATCCGCGACGCCAATGCGCACTTCGTGTCGGCCAGCAGCAGCTACGACTACATCCAGTCCGACGACACGCACCCGACCTACACCGGCGGCACCGTCAACGCCGGCCTGTTCGGCGGCACCACGGGCACCGGCGCGGCGCGCTACACCTCCTTCACCGGCGGCAAGAGCCCGATCTGGAACCAGTACGGGCACGAGCGCATGGGCTGGGGCCTGTCGACCGCCAACCCGGCGGCTCCCTGAAGCAGCTCCGGGCCGCGGCCCATGGACGAGCCCTCCCGACCTGAACCCACGCGGCCCGGCCCCGCGGGCGGCGCGGCGTGGG
This sequence comes from Ramlibacter sp., assembly GCA_022844525.1. Classification (GTDB taxonomy): domain Bacteria; phylum Pseudomonadota; class Gammaproteobacteria; order Burkholderiales; family Burkholderiaceae_C; genus Ramlibacter. The sequence goes on along the minus strand of JALHLO010000093.1, from coordinate 58 downwards.
GTCCCTCGCTCGGCCTGCTGGCGGTGGCGGTGGGCATCGCCGCGGGCGCGCTCGCCTG
>JALHLO010000092.1 GCA_022844525.1 Ramlibacter sp. | reverse complement strand
AAACGCTCACGCTTATCGGCTGTATGTTGTTAACGATCCCTGCGGTCACTCCAGCGTCGCGCCTTCGTTTCCCGCTCACCTCGCTGCGATCAGCGAAGCCTTCGATTATGACAGATTTTTCGAAGCCCTGTCCAGCTGTTTTTCTTGCTGCTCCGACTGCGTTTCGCGTTTGCCGCGAGTCGCCGCCGTCATCAGCCAAGCCTTAGATTCTATACCGGGTTTTGACCACCCGCAGAGACCAAGGCTCTTTTTTTCTTCCCCCTTCCGTTGCGCTGCTTTCGCAGTGCCCCCGTCAGCGAAGCCCGCGACTATAACACAAGGGAAAACCCGTACGCTAGAGCGCGAAAGGTAACGAGCGGTGCCGCTTGCCCGTGAGGGTGAACAGCGCGCCCGCCACCGCCGGCGCCAGCGGCGGGACACCCGGCTCGCCGACCCCGGTGGGCGGCCGCTCGCTGGGGACGATCCAGGTCTCCACCAGCGGGGCGGCGGCCAGTGTGAGCATGCGGTACTCGGGGAAGTTCCCCTGCTGCACGGCGCCGCCCCGAATGTCGATGCGGCCGTGGAGCGCGGCAGTCAGCGCGAACACCACTGCCCCCTCCATCTGCTGCGCCACGACCCGGGGATTCACCACGGTGCCGCAGTCGATCGCGCAGACCACGCGATGGACGCGCGGGTTGCCCTTTTCAAGGGATACCTCCACGACCTGCGCGACGATGGAGCCAAAGGACTCGTGAAGCGCGACTCCGCGCGCCCGCCCCTCCGGAAGCGGGCGCAGGCCCCACCCCGAGCGCTCCACGGCCGCATCGAGGACCGCGAGGTGGCGGGGCTGCCTCTTCAGGAGAGTCCGGCGGAACACTACGGAGTCCTGCTGCGCCTGCGCCGCCAGTTCATCGATGAACGACTCGGTGAAGAAGGCGTTGTGCGAGTGGCCAACCGAACGCCAGAACCCGACCGGCATCCCGCTGTGCGTAAAGACGTGCTCGATGCGCTGGTGCTCGAACGCATACGGCTGGTCGAACAGCCCCTCGGATGCCGTCTTGTCGGGGAAATCCACGGGGCCGGCCAGCGCCGGCAGGCCGCGCTCCATCCAGCGCGGCGCAATGGCGTCGCCGGCGGACTTGATCTGAACCGCGACCGGCAGGCCGGAGCTGTCCAGGGTTCCGCGCAACCTGGCCACCTGCATCGGCCGATAGAAGTCATGACGCGTGTCCTCTTCCCGCGACCAGATCAACTGCACCGGCGTTCCCGGCATGTCCATCGCCACCCGCACCGCCTGGGCAACGTAGTCCACTTCGAGCCGCCGGCCGAAGCCGCCGCCCAGCAGCGTCACGTGCAGGTCCACGTGATCCACCGCAACGCCGGCGACGCGTGCCGCCGCCGCCCGGCACAGTTGCGGCACCTGCGTCGGTGCCCAGACCTCCACGCGTCCGTCCCCCACCCGTGCGGTGGCATTCATGGGTTCCAGCGTGGCGTGCGCGAGGAAGGGCGCGCTGTACCAGGCCTCGATCGTCCGGCCACCGGCGCGCGCCGCCTGTTCGACGTCGCCGCGGACATGGAACGGGTGGCCATCCCTGCGCTTGACGGCCTCCGTCAGTTCGCGGGCGATGTGGTCCGAATCCAGCAGCCCCGTCGTCGGCGCCCGCCACTCCACTTCCACCGCCTGAGCCGCCCGCTGGGCCTGCCAGTAGCTTTCGGCGACCACGGCGAAGCCGGCCGTCGATCCAGCGAACGCGGGCAGGCGCACGATGCGCTGCACGCCCGGCATGGCCAACGCCGCGCGCGCATCGATTCGCCCGGGCGAGCCTCCGAGCACTGGCGACAGGCGCAGCGCCGCGAAACGCATCCCCGGCAGGCGCACGTCCAGCCCGAACCGCGCCATGCCGTTCACCTTGGCCGGTATGTCCAGTCGCTGCACCGGCTGCCCGATGACCGTCCACGACTTGCGTTCCTTCAACTGCACGAACCCGGGCGGCGTGGCCGACGCGCTACGGGCCAGCTCACCATACCCGGCGGAGCGGCCGGAGGCGTGCGAGACCACGCCATCGGCCACCGTCAGCTCCTCCGACGGCAGCCTCCATTGCAGTGAAGCCGCGCCCAGCAGCGATGCGCGTGCGGTCGCCGCCGCCTGGCGCACGACGTCCCACGCGTCCGCGACGCTCGAGGACCCACCGGTGATGTTCAGCCCGAGCTCGCGCGCCAGCTTGCCGACGACCCAGCGACTGGCCTTCACGCGCCCGAAACCGTCTTCGCGATCCGCCTCCGCGGGATGGAAGGGCAGGCTGCCCACCAGCATCGCGACGTTCCCGTAGACCGCATCCCAGCCGGCCTGCTCGATGCGCACGCGCGCCAGCGGCACGTCCAGTTCCTCGGCGGCCAGTTGCGGCAGCGCCGTGTGCACGCCCTGCCCCATCTCGCTGCGCGGCATCGCCAGCACCACGCCGCCATCCGGCAGGATCTTGATCCAGCCATTGAGCGCGATGTCGCCCTCTCCGGGCGACATCATCGAGGCCAGGCCGACACGGGAGCGCTGCGGCAGCGCCGCCCAGCCCACCAGCAGCGCGCCGGCGCCGGCCGTGCCCAGCAGCCAGGTGCGGCGCTTCACGCCTTCTGCCCCGCCGCCCGCTTGATCGCCGCCCGCACGCGCTGGTAGGTCCCGCAACGGCAGATGTTGGTCATCGCCTCATCGATGTCCGCGTCGGTCGGCCTGGGCTTCCTTTCCAGCAAGGCGGCAGCGGCCATCAGCATGCCGCTCTGGCAGTAGCCGCACTGCGGCACCTGTTCCGCGATCCAGGCGGTCTGCAGCGGATGCGGCCGCGTGCTCGTGCCGAGGCCCTCGATGGTCTGGATGGCCTTGCCGGCGACGCTGCCGGCCGGCGTCACGCAGGAACGCACGGCCTGCCCGTCGATGCGGACCGTGCAGGCTCCGCAGGCTGCCACGCCGCAGCCGAACTTGGTGCCGGTGAGCTGCAGGACGTCCCGCAGGACCCACAGCAGGGGCATGGCGGGGTCCGCCTGCACCTGCAGACGCGCGCCGTTGACATTGAGCTCCACGGAACCCCTCCTCGTACAGCAGGTCCCACTATAGCCAAGCCCACCGCGCGCAGACAGCGCAATGCGGGCAAGTGCGGCGGCGGTGATACGCTCACTGGCTTTTCCCACGGATCCCATGGCCCTGATCACCCTTGCCGACGCCCAGCTTGCCTTCGGCCACGTGGCCCTGCTGGACCACGCTGACTTTTCCCTCGAAGCCGGCGAGCGCGTGGGGCTGATCGGCCGCAACGGCGCCGGCAAGTCATCGCTGTTACGCATCCTTGCGGGCATGGAGCGTCCCGACGACGGCGAAGTAAAGCGGCAGCAGGGGCTGCACACCGCGTTCGTCGCGCAGGAACCGGAGCTCGCCGAGCAGGCGACCGTGTTCGATTCGGTGCGGTCCGGCCTGGCCGACGTGGTGGCCCTGATCGACGACTACACCCACGGCCGCGGCGACCTCGACGCGCTGCAGGGGCGGATCGAGGCCCACGACGGCTGGAACTGGGAGCAGCGCGTGGACGAGACGCTGCACCGCCTGCACCTCGATCCGCAAGCGCGCATCAGCGCGCTGTCCGGTGGCAACCGCAAGCGGGTCGCCCTGGCGCAGGCCCTGGTGCGCCGGCCGGACGTGCTGCTGCTGGACGAGCCCACCAACCACCTGGACCTCGACTCCATCGAATGGCTGGAGAACCTGCTGATCGAATTCCGCGGCAGCGTGGTGCTGATCACGCACGATCGCGCCTTCCTCGACCGCGTCGCCACCCGCATCGTCGAACTCGATCGCGGCCGGCTGCTGTCCTATCCCGGCAACTTCACGCAGTACCAGGCGCTGAAGCAGGAGCAGCTGGCGCAGGAGGCCGTGATCAACGCCAAGGCCGACAAGCTGCTGGCGCAGGAGGAAGTGTGGGTCCGCAAGGGCGTGGAGGCGCGGCGCACGCGGGCGCAGGGCCGCATCACGCGCCTGGAGCAATTGCGCGCGCGCCGGGCGGCGCGGCGCGACACGCTGGGGCGGGTCAGCATGGACGTTGCCACCGGGCAGCAGACCGGCAAGATCGTCGCGGAACTCACGCACGTCTCCAAGGCCTTCGGCGACCGCGTGGTGGTGCGCGACTTCAGCAGCACCATCCTGCGCGGCGACAAGGTCGGCCTGATCGGGCCCAACGGCGCCGGCAAGACCACCCTGCTCAAGCTGATCCTCGGCGAGCTGGAGCCGGACAGCGGGCGCGTGCGGCTCGGCACCAAGCTGCAGGTGGCTTACTTCGACCAGATGCGCACCGCGCTCGATCCCAACGCCACGCTGGAGGACTTCATCAGCCCGGGCAGCGAGTGGATCGAGATCGGCGGCCAGCGCAAGCACGTCAAGAGCTACCTCGGTGACTTCCTGTTCTCGCCGGCGCGTGCCGGCTCCCCGGTGCGTTCGCTGTCGGGCGGCGAACGCAACCGCCTGCTGCTGGCGCGCCTGTTCGCGCGGCCGGCCAACGTGCTGGTGCTGGACGAGCCGACCAACGACCTCGACATCGACACGCTGGAGCTGCTGGAGGAACTGCTGCAGGACTACGAGGGCACGGTGTTCCTCGTGAGCCACGACCGCGCCTTCCTGGACAACGTGGTCACCAGCACGATCGCGTTCGAGGGCGACGGCCGCTGGCGCGAGTACGAAGGGGGCGTGCAGGACTGGCTCACGCAGTCGCGCCGCGGCCGCGAGCTGGCGCAGGCGCAGGCCGCGACGTCGGCGGCGCCCGTGCGCGACAAGGCCACCGAACCGGCGCCGGCCGCCGCCGCACCCGCAGCCCGGCGCAAGCTGGGCTACAAGGAGCAGCGCGAACTCGAGGCGCTGCCGGCGCTGATCGAAGCGCTCGAGACCGAGCAGAAGGCGATCCAGGCGGAGCTCTCCCTCGGCAAGGTGTACCGGGACGATCCGGGGCGGGCGCAGCAACTGGCCGTGCGCAGCGAGGAGATCGAGGGGCAGCTGATGGCGGCGCTGGAACGCTGGGACGCCCTGGGTCAGCTGTAGGCACCAGCCGTCATCGACTGGCGGCCGTTGCTGACTCTGCCGCGGCCCCGCTGCGCGAGCGGCGCAGCTACAGTCGCTGCACCCATGACCACCTGCAGTCCCGCCGCCGCACCCGCTCTTCCTGTCGCCTGGCAGCGGCTGCTGCGCTGGTGCGCACTGGCGCTCCTCCTCGGCTCCGCCGGCGGCTGCGCCAGCCTGCCGCCCAACGACGGCCGCGCCGCCTCCACGCATTTCAACCAGCCGGAGGCGACGCCGCTGGGCCAGCTGGTGCAGGCGCGCCGCGCCCAGGCCGGCGCGCGCAGCGACTCCGGGTTCTACCTGCTGGACGGCGTGGACACGGCGCTCTCGAGCCGGCTCGCCCTGGTCGAGGCAGCGCAACGCAGCCTCGACCTGCAGTACTACGCCATCCATGCGGACGCCAGCACGGAGGTGATCCTGCAGCGCGTGCGCGATGCGGCGCGGCGCGGCGTGCGGGTGCGCATCCTGCTCGACGACTTCAACTCGGTCGGCGAGGATGCCCAGGTGCTGCGCCTGGCCTTCGAGCCCAACATCGAGATCCGCCTGTTCAACCCGCTGCCGGGTTCGCGCAAGACCATGCTCGGGCGCGTGATCACTTCGCTGCACGACGTGGGCCGCATGCAAAAGCGCATGCACAACAAGCTGTTCATCGCCGACAACGCCTGGGGCATCACCGGCGGCCGCAACCTGGGCGACCGCTATTTCGGCAGCGGCGACAAGCAGAACTTCGTGGACCTGGACGTGCTGGCGGCCGGCCGCATCGTGCGCGACATGTCGGCGAGCTTCGACCGCTTCTGGAACGACAAGCTGGCCTATCCGGTTCAGACGCTGCTGGACCAGGAAGAGCTCGACGCGCTGAACCGGCCGCGGCCTTCCTCGTCCGCGACGCAACCCGCCATGCCCATCCTGCCGGTCACCACTTCGCCGACCGTCCTGCCCTCGGTCACGCAGGCGGCGGCGGACCAGGCGGACCGCGCCGTGATGGACCTGCGCACGGTGCGCCTGACCTGGGCGCCCTCCACGCTGCTGGTCGACGAGCCGGGCAAGATCGGCCCCGACGACGACGAGGTCGATGCCGGCGAAACCGTGATCGACGGCCTGCTGAACCTGATGCTGGCCGCGCGGCGCGACGTGCTGATCATCTCCCCTTATCTCGTGCCCGGGCCGCGGATGATGGCGGTGTACGAGCAGCTGCGCAAACGCGGCGTACGCATCCGCGTGCTGACGAATTCGATGGCCTCCAACGATGCGCCGGCGGCCCACGCCGGTTACGCGCGCTACCGCAAGGCGCTGCTGGCCATGGGCGTGGAGGTGTACGAGATGCGCTCGGACCCGGAATCCGCCGCCGACCTGCTCGGGTCCGGCTCCGGGCGCGAGCGGCGGCGCGGCATGTGGAGCGGCGGCCCCGGCGGCTCCAAGGCCGGCGACGGCTCGTCCCGCGCGAGCCTGCATTCCAAGGCGGTGATCGTCGACACCCGGCTGGCGGTGATCGGGTCCATGAACCTGGACCTGCGTTCGCAGCTGAAGAACAGCGAGGTCGCCCTCCTGATCCGCAGCGCGGCGCTGTCGCAGGAAGCCACGCGGCAGATCGAGAACACGATGAACACCGCCGCCTATCGCCTGGAGCGGCGCGACGGCAAGTACTACTGGCGCGCGCCCCAGGGCGCCTCCTTCGGCGACGAGACGAAGGAGCCCGGCGCCAGCACGAAGCTGCGGATCCTGGTGCGGGTGCTCGCTCCCTTCGCGCCCGACGAGATGCTCTAGGCTACATCCGCCTCACCAGCTCCGCGTACTTCTTCCAGAACGCCGCGTCCTGCGTGGTCGCGAAGTTGATCCGCATGAGCGTGCTCGGCGTGCGCTCGGCATGGAACAGCGCGCCGGGCGCGAGCAGGTAGCCCTCGTCCAGCATGCGCTGCGCCAGCGCATCGGTGTCCACGCCCGTGTCCACCCAACCGAACAGGCCGGCCGGTTCCGCGGCGAAGCGGCAGCCGGCCTGCAGCGCCAGCTTCACGCTGCGGCCGCGTGCCACATCCAGCCGGGTGCGGATGCGTTCGCAGTGCCGCCGCAGCTGGCCCTGTTCGATGCACAGGGCCAGCGCCTTCTCCAGCAGCGCGGGCGTGGTCAGCGTCGCCAGCAGCTTGGTGTCCAGCAACTGCTCCACCAGGGCCGGCGGCGCGGCGAGGAAGCCGATGCGCCAGTTGGGCGCCAGGATCTTGGCGAAGCCGCTCACGTAGATCGTGCGCTGCAGACCGTCGAGGGCCGACAGGCGCGTGGCATGCGGCGGCGCGATGTGGCTGTAGGTGTCGTCCTCGACGATGTGGAAGTCGTGCTGGTTGGCCAGCTGCAGCACCCGGTGCGCGCTGCCGGGCGACAGGCAGTAGCTGGTCGGGTTGTGGAAGACGCTCACGCTCACGTACAGCTTGGGCTTGTGCACCGCGCAGTACTTCGCCATCACCTCGAGGTCCGGGCCGTCGGCGCGGCGCGGCACCGGCAGCAGGTGCATGCCCAGCGCCGTCAGCCGCGCGAACTCCACCGCCCAACCGGGCTCCTCCACCATCACCGGATCCCCGGGGCGCAGCAGCGTGCGGCTGACGATGTCGAGCGCATGCGTGGCGCCCACCGAGGTGATGATCTGTTGCGGCGAAGCGGGCACGTTCAGCGCCGCCAGCTTGGTCGCCAACGCCCGTCGCAGGCCCGTGTCGCCCAGCGGTTCGCCGTACTGCAGCGAGAACTCGTGCAGCGCGCGCGTGGTCGTCACCTTGCGCACCGCCGCCGGCATGAAGGTGGACTCCAGCCAGTCGGAAGGAAACACCCCCATGCCCGGCTGCGGCTTGTTGCTGATCTTGTGGAACATGCCGCGGATCAGCGAGGTGGCGTTCACCGGCGCCGGTCCGCGCCGCGCGACGATCCAGTGCGCCGCGTTGAAGCCTGCGGGGACGGCGGGCGCCTGCGCGGCTTCTTCCGCGGCCGGCAAGGAGGCTTCGCGCACGAAGAAGCCGCGGTTCTTGCGCGCCTCCACCAGGCCTTGCGCCAGCAACTGGTCGTAGGCGGCCACCACCGTGGACGGGCTCACGCCGTGCTGCCCGGCGCACTGGCGCACCGAGGGCAGCCGCGCACCGGGCGCGAGCAGGCGGTTGCGGATGCGTTCGGAAAAACGCCCCGCGAGCTGCTCGGTCAGCGATTGCGAGGAGGCCTTCATCAACATCGTGTGGTCCTTCGTGTACTGGCCTGCCGGGCAGTACAGATAAGCGCGTGATCTGGAAAACTGTACTGGCGGTGTACTGGTCGCGCAGATTACATTGGTCCGCATGTCCCTGCAATCCCCTCGCCCATGAGCGCCGCCGAACTCACGGCGCTGCTGCTGTTCTGCACGGCGATGAGCTTCTCGCCCGGCCCGAACACGACACTCTCCAGCGCGCTGGCGGCCAACGGCGGCCTCGGGCGGGCGCTGCGCTTCTGCGTCGCGGTGCCCGCCGGCTGGACGCTGCTGATGGTCGGCAGCGGCCTGGGCCTGGGCGCGCTGGTGCTCGGCGTGCCGGCCCTGCGCTGGGCGGTGAAGCTCGCCGGCGTCGGCTACATGCTGTGGCTCGCGTGGAAGCTGGCGCGCTCCGGGCAGCTGGCGCAGGTCGACGCGAGCCGGCTGCGCGTGACGTTCTGGCAGGGCGTGGGGCTGCAGTTCCTGAACATCAAGGCCTGGATGCTGGCGCTCACGCTGACCGCGGGCTGGGTGGTGAATGCCGCGGGGCAGCCGGCGAGCAATCCGGGCGAGCGGCTGGCGATCATCTGCGCCCTGCTGGCGGTGTTCGCCTTCACCAGCAACTTCAGCTATGCGCTGCTCGGCTCGCTGCTTCGCGCCTGGCTGGCGCACGGGCGGCGCCTGCTCTGGTTCAACCGCGCGCTGGCCCTGGTGCTGGTCGGCACCAGCGTGTGGATGGCGACGGTATGAGCCCGCAGGAACGACGCGGGCTCTGGCTCGGCTTCATCGGCGTGGCGATCTTCGCGCTCACGCTGCCCATGACGCGCATCGCCGTCGGCACGCCCGAGGCGCCGCTGATGTCCGGGGTGTTCGTCGCCCTCGGCCGGGCCACGGTGGCGGCGGCGCTGTCCGCCGTGTTCCTGGCGGTCACGCGCGCGCCGCTGCCGCGCCGGGCCGACTGGTGGCCGCTGGCGATCACCTCCGCCGGCGTGGTGTTCGGCTTCCCGCTCTTCACCTCGGTGGCGATGCGCCACGTGGAGGCCGTGCACGCCAGCGTGATCGTCGGGGTGCTGCCGCTGGCCACGGCACTGGTCGGCGCGATGCTGCACCGGCAGCGGCCTTCCACTGGCTTCTGGGTGTGCGCCGCGCTGGGCAGCGCGCTGGTGGTCGCCTTCGCCTTGCTGCATGCGGGTGGCGGGCTGCGCCTGCACCTGGCGGACGCGCTGCTCCTGGCCGCGATGGCCTTCGCGGCGATCGGCTACGGCTACGGCGCGCGCCTGTCACAGCACATGCGGGCCGAGTACGTGATCTGCTGGGCGCTGGTCATCGCGCTGCCGCTGACGCTGCCCCTCGCGTGGTGGTCGCGGCCCGTGGCCGTGCTGCCCGACAAGGCGTGGTGGGCGCTGGGCTACGTCTCCCTGTTCTCCATGTGGATCGGCTTCTTCGCCTGGTACCGCGGCCTGGCCCTGGGCGGCACGGTGCGCGTCAGCCAGGTGCAGCTGGTGCAGCCTTTCCTCAGCATGATGTTCGCGGTCCCGCTGCTCGGCGAGCGGCTGGACGCGCTGACCCTCGCCTTCGCCCTGGCGGTGATCGCCACCGTCTTCATGGGCAAGAAGATGCCCGTGCGCAGCGCCGCCGCGCGCCCGCCCGTCCTGTCCCCCGCCGTGGAGCCCCGATGAACCCCCATGACCTGCCGCCCGCCACGGGCTGGACCCTCGCGCGCCGCGCGGAACGCATGAACCCCTCGGTGATCCGCGAGATCCTGAAGGTCACCGAGCGCCCCGGCATCATCAGCTTCGCCGGCGGCTTGCCCTCGCCGCGCACCTTCCCGGTGGACGCCTTCGCCGCCGCCTGCCAGCAGGTGCTGCGCGACGACGGCCAGGGCGCATTGCAGTACGCCGCCAGCGAGGGTTACCGGCCGCTGCGCGAGGCGGTGGCGCAGCTGCTGCCGTGGCCTGTGGATCCCGAGCAGGTGCTGATCACCACCGGCTCGCAACAAGGCCTCGACCTCGTGGCCAAGGTGCTGGTGGACAACGGTAGCCGGGTGCTGGTGGAAACGCCGACCTACCTCGGTGCGCTGCAGGCCTTCGCCCCCATGGAGCCGGAAGTGGTCGGCGTGGCCTGCGACGACCAGGGCGTGGACGTGGCCGACCTGGCCGCCAGGCGGGGCGGCGCCCGCTTCCTCTACGTGCTGCCGAACTTCCAGAACCCCACCGGCCGCACCATGGGGGAGTCGCGCCGGCAGGCGCTGGTGCAGACCGCGCGCGAACTCGCGCTGCCGCTGGTGGAAGACAACCCCTACGGCGACCTCTGGTTCGACGCGCCGCCGCCCGCGCCGCTGGCCGCGCGGCACCCGGAAGGCGTGATCTACCTCGGCTCCTTCTCCAAGGTGCTGGCGCCCGGCCTGCGCCTGGGCTACCTGGTCGCGCCGCCGCATGTCATGCCCAAGCTGCTGCAGGCCAAGCAGGCGGCCGACCTGCACAGTCCCGGTTTCAACCAGCGCATGGTGGCGCAAATGCTGCAGGGCGGCTTCCTCGATCGCCATGTGCCCACCATCCGGGCGCTCTACAAGGCGCAGCGCGATGCGATGCTCGCCGCGCTGGAGCGGGAGATGCGGGGACTGGATGTGCGCTGGAACGCGCCCGACGGCGGCATGTTCCTGTGGGCCCGCCTGCCGGAGGGCCTGGATGCGACCGTGCTGTTGCCGCGGGCGGTGGAACGCGGCGTCGCGTTCGTGCCCGGCGCGGCCTTCCATGCGGGCACGCCCGATGCGCGTACGCTGCGCCTTTCCTTCGTCACGGCCAGCGAGCAGCAGATCGCCACCGGCGTCGCCGCGCTGGCCGCCACCATCCGCGCCAACCTGCCGGGAGCACCATGCTGAAGATCTGGGGCCGCATCTCCTCCATCAACGTCCGCAAGGTCGTGCTCGCCGCGCAATTGCTGGAGCTGCCGTTCGAGCGCGTCGACGCGGGCCGCGACTTCGGCATCACCCGCACGCCCGACTACCTGGCGCGCAACCCGAACGCGCTGGTGCCTACGCTGGAGGACGGCGACTTCGTGCTGTGGGAGTCGAACGTGATCGTGCGTTACCTGTGCGCGAAGCACGACGACGGCGGACTGTATCCGCGCGAGCTGCAGCCACGCTTCGACGCGGAACGCTGGATGGACTGGCAGCAGACCACCCTGAATCCGGCCGGCCGCACCGCGTTCTGGCAGGTGGTGCGCACCCCCGAGCCGCAGCGCGACCCGGAGGCGATCGCGCGCTCGGTGGCCGAGACCGAACACCTGCTGGGCGTGCTGGACGCGCACCTCGCCGGCCGCCCCTTCATGGCCGGCAACGCCCTGACCATGGCCGACATCCCGATCGCCTGCGAGATGCACCGCTGGTGGGGGCTGCCCTTCGAGCATCCCGCGCATCCGCACCTGCAACGCTGGTATGACGGCATCCGCAGCCTGCCCGCCGCCCGCGGCGTGCTCGACCTTCCCCTGAGCTGACCATGACGCAAAGACCTTTCCAGCAAGTCGACGTGTTCACCGCCACGCCCTACCGGGGCAACCCGGTGGCGGTGGTGCTCGATGGCCAGGGCCTGTCCACGCAGCAGATGCAGGACTTCACCAACTGGACCAACCTGTCCGAGGCGACCTTCCTGCTGCCGCCCACGCAGCCGGAGGCCGATTACCGGCTGCGCATCTTCTGCCCGGGGCGCGAGCTGCCCTTCGCGGGGCACCCCACGCTGGGCAGCTGCCATGCGTGGCTGCAGGCCGGCGGCCGGCCGCGCGGTGAATACGTGGTGCAGGAGTGCGGCGTGGGCCTGGTGAAGCTCAAGCGCGATGGCGAGCGCCTCGCCTTTGCCGCGCCGCCCCTGCGCAAGGGTGGCCCGCTGCCCGAGGAAGACGTGGCGCTGATCGCGCGCGGGCTGGGCGTGCCGCGCGGCGACATCGTCGGCCACGCCTGGTGCGACAACGGGCCGAACTGGCGCGGCGTGCTGCTGAAGTCGGCCGAACAGGTGCTGGCATTGAAGCCGGATGCCTCGGTGCTTGCGGGACTGGACGTCGGCGTCGTCGGCCCGCGCGGCAAGGTCGGAGTCGTGGGCTCGCGCGCGGGGGACGACGAGTGCGCCTTCGAGGTGCGCGCCTTCTTTCCCGGCAACAACGGCATGACGGAGGACCCGGTCACCGGCAGCCTCAACGCCGCGCTGGCGCAATGGCTGATGGGCGCGGGCCTGGCGCCGCAGTCGTACATCGCCAGCCAGGGAACCGCGCTGGGCCGTGCCGGCCGGGTGCACGTGCAGCGCGACGCTTCGGGCGAGACCTGGATCGGCGGCGACTCCGTGACCTGCATCCGCGGCACGGTGGAGCTCTGAGATGGCCGCGCGGATCGACCACATCATCGTCGGCGCGGCCTCGCTCGAGGAAGGCGTCGCGTGGTGCGAAGCGACGCTCGGTGTCGTGCCGGGCCCCGGGGGCGAACACCCCCTGATGGGCACGCACAATCGCCTGCTGCGCGTCGCGACCGTCGACTACCCGCGCGCCTACTTCGAGATCATCGCGGTGCAACCGGGGCGCACGCCGCAGCGCGCGCGCCGCTGGTTCGACCTGGACGACGAGGCGGTGCGCGACACGCTGGCGCGCAAGGGCCCGCGCCTGCTGCACTTCGTCGCCGCCGTGCCGGACGTGCGGCAGGCACTGGCGGCCCTGCACGCGCTGGGCCTCGATCGCGGGGAGGCGGTGGCCGCGTCACGCATGACCGCGCGCGGGCCGCTCGAATGGCAGATCACGGTGCGCGACGACGGCCAGCGCCTGCTCGCCGGCACGCTGCCGACGCTGATCGAATGGGGTGCCACTCATCCCGCGTCGGGCATGCCCGAGTCGGGCGTGACGCTGCAGTCGCTGGTCGCCAGCCATCCGCAGGCCCCGCTGCTGCGCAGCGCATATGAGGCGGTGGGCCTGCAGGGCGTGGCCGCCAAGGAAGGCAGCGCCGGCCTGTGCGCGGTGCTCGACACGCCCAAAGGCCGCGTGAAACTGGAGTCCGGCGGGCTCTGACGGACCCGCCGCGGCCGTGCAGTCGCCGCAGGGACCAGGGGCGGCCGCCAGGTTTGCCAGAATGGCCCCATGGGCACCCTCTATCTCGTCCGCCACGGACAGGCTTCCTTCGGGGCCGAGAACTATGACCAGTTGAGCGACCTGGGCCGCCGGCAGAGCGTGCGCCTGGGCGAGTACTTCGCCGAGCGCGGCATCCGCTTCGACGGCCTGATCGCCGGCACGCTGCGGCGGCACAAGCAGACGCTGGAGGGCATCCTCGAAGGCATGAACCACGCGGGCGAGCACCTGGCGTGGGAGGGCCTCAACGAATATGACAGCGAGGCCGTCATCGCCACCGTGCATCCGGAGAAGCTGCAGAAGCCGACCTCGCCCGAGATGTACCGGCACCACTTCCGCCTGCTGCGCGACGGCCTGGCGCAATGGATGGCCGGCACCACCAGCCCGCGCGGCATGCCCAGCTACAGCGACTTCGTGGCCGGCGTGGCCGGCGCGCTGGACCACGTCCGCGCCAACCACTACGGTCAGACGGTGCTGGTGGTGACGAGCGGGGGGCCGATCTCGACGGCCGTGGGCCACGTGCTCGGAACGAAACCCGAGGTGACCATCGACCTCAACATGCGCATCCGCAACACGGCGATCACCGAGTTCGTCTTCACCCCCAAGCGCCACATGCTGGCGGGCTTCAACGCCACGCCGCACCTGGACGCGCCCGAGTACCGGGACTGGGTGACCTACACCTGAGCGGCCGGGCGCGCCGCGGCGAAGCGCAGGCGCCACGCGCGCCGGTCGCCCGCCAGCGGCACGTTGGGCTCGAAGGCCGCGCCGTGCAGGGC
>JALHLO010000091.1 GCA_022844525.1 Ramlibacter sp. | reverse complement strand
CCCGCCTCGGCCGCCGTGCGCATCGCCGGCGCGCTGGTGCTGCTGCTGCCCGCGGCCGCCGCGGCGCCTTCGGTGCAGTGGCGCACCGACGCGCTGGTCGCGCTGGCGGTGCTGGGCGCCTTCACCTCCGGCTTCATGTACCTGCTGAGCATGCGGCTGATGCGCGAGATTCCCGCGAGCGCGGCGACCTCCTCGGCCTTCCTGATCCCGATGTTCGGCGTGACCTGGGGCGGCCTGTTCCTCGGCGAGCCCTTCACCGCCGGCATGATCCCGGGCGTCGCGCTGGTGCTGCTGGCCTGCGCGCTGGTGACGGGCTTCAATCCCTTCCGCGTGCTCGCTCAGCTCAGGCGGTAGCGCTCGATCGCCTTCGGGTCCCAGGCCAGGCCGGTGCCGGGCTTGTCGCCCAGCGGCCAGCAGCCGTCCACGATCTTCACCGGCTCGGCGGCGATCGCCTCCGTCCAGTCCACGTACTCCAGCCAGTGGCAGGTGGGCGTGGCGGCCAGCAGGTGGGCGCTGACCTCCGGCATCAGGTGCGAGCTCATGGGGATCCCGTGCGCCTCGGCGACGCCCGCCGCCTGCATCCAGCCGGTGACGCCGCCGATGCGGGCGACGTCGGGCATCACGAGGTCGCAGGCCTGCGCCTGCAGCGCGCGCAGCAGGTCCTTGGGCCCGTCGAAGTTCTCGCCGATCTGCACCGGCAGGTGCAGGTCGCGCGCGAGCTGCGCGTTGCCTTCCAGGTCGTCGTGCCGGATCGGCTCCTCCAGCCAGGACACGCCTTCGGACTGCAGCGCCCGGCCGCGCTCCAGCGCCTCGGCGCGCGAGAGCGCCTGGTTGTAGTCCACCATCAGCTGCACGGTGTCCGGCAGGCGGGCCCGCACGGCGCGCGTGACGGCCAGGTCCCCGGCCAGGGTGGGATAACCCAGGCGCAGCTTCACCGCGCGCATGCCGCCTTCGAGCAGCAGCTCCGCTTCATCGGCCGCGGCCTGCGGCGCCATGAGTCCCAGCCCGCAGGAGTTGTAGGCCTGCACCGGCCGCGGCGCCGCGCCGAGCAGGGTGGCCAGCGGCACGCCGGCGGCGACCGCCATCGCGTCCCACAAGGCCATGTCGAAGGCGGAGAGCGCCATGCGCACGATGCCGGTCACGCCGATCAGCGCGAAGCGCCGTTGCAGCTTCGCGGCCATCGCGACCGGCGCGATGCGCTCGCCGTGCACCACCTCGGCGGCGTCTTCCACGATGGAGGCGATCGGCTTCGCACCGCTGCGGCGGTAGCAGAACACGTAGGAGCGGCCGGTCACGCCCTGCTCCGTCAGCACGTCCACCAGCAGCAGCGGTGCCGCCTTGACCGTGGCGGCGCTGGTGCCCAGCACGTAGCGCAGCGGGACTTCCACGGCGGTGCAGCGCACGCCGCGCAGGCGCAGGTCGGACAGCGGGGTGGGAACTTCAGCCACGGCCGGCTCCTTCGGCATGCAGGACCAGGATGTCGTGGATCGCGCGGTTCAGCGGCGTGGCGATGCCCTTGGCCGATCCCAGTTCGACCACGCCGCCCGCGAGCCAGCGGACCTCCAGCCGGTTGCCGCGCTCCAGGTCGTGGTGCATCGACGAAGTCATGTCGGGCGACACGGTATCGGCGCGTTCCATCGCGGAGCGGTCGGCGAAGTCTTCCGGCAGGTCGACGCCGTGCGCGCGCCCCACGGCCACCACTTCGCGCATCACGTCCAGCAGGAAGGCGCGCGTCTGCGGGTGCGCGCGGATCGGGCCGATGGTCTTGCGCATCGTGGTGGTCGTGCCCGACAGGCCGACCAGGAACACGAACTTCTGCCAGATCTCGCGCTGGATGTTTTCCGAGAGTTCCGCGTTGATGCCGCCGGCCAGGCAGGCGGCCAGCAGGTCCTGCCCGCGCCGCGAGCGCGAGCCGTCGAACTCGCCGAAGATCAGCCGCTGCATGGGGCCGGTCTGGCGGATCACGCCGGGCGATTCGATGGTGGTCGCCACGTAGCCGACGCCGCCCATGATCTGGCGCGGCTCGAAGGCCGCGCGCAGGTACTGGTCCTTCAGCACGCCGTTCTGGAAGGAGATGACGGCGGTCTGCGGGCCGACCAGGGGCCGCATCTGTTCGATCGCCTGCTGCGTGTCCCACAGCTTGACGCCGAGCAGCACCACGTCGACCACGCCGATCTCCGCCGTGTTGTCCGTGGCATGCAGCTCCTTGACGTGCATGGGCTCCGGCCCTTCGATGCGCAGGCCCTGGCGGCGCATCGCCTCCAGGTGCTTGCCGCGGGCGACGAAATGGACGTCCGCCCCGCCCCTTGCGAGGCGGGCGCCGAAGTAGCCGCCCAGCCCGCCCGAACCCATGATCGCGATGCGCATGTCTTTCCTCGTGTGTTGCTGCTAGACCCGCGGCGGCTGCGGCCGCCCGCCGGGTCCGTGGATGGAAGGGCAGGCGGCGGCCGGATCGCGCGCGCTCCAGCGGCCGGACTCCACCTGGTGCAGGAAGTCGTCGAGCAGCCGGTTGAACAGCGCCGGCTCCTCCAGGTTGATTGCGTGCCCGCTGCGCGGCAGCACGGCCAGCGCCGCCTGCGGGATCACGCGCTTGAGGAACAGCGAAGGCTCCAGGCAGGGCTCGTCCTCGTCGCCGGTCATGACCAGCACCGGCGCCGCGATCGCCGCGATGTCGTCCACCAGGTCGTACAGGCAGGGCCGGCGTGCCTGGTAGCCGCGCATGGTGTGGGCCGAGCCTTCGGCCGAGTGCTCGGACAGCTGGCGGATCGCCTCGGCGAAGCCACGCGGGTCCTTGTTCCTGAACTGCACGCGGGTCGGGCCGTGGCCGTAGGTCGCCGCGAAGTGCGCCATGCCGTCGCGCGCGATGCCGTCGGCGAGCGCCCGCGCTTCCGCCTGGAACTTCGCGTACACCGCCGGGTGCGCACCCGTGCCGCAGCCGGCGAGCGTCAGCGAGAGCGCGCGCGAGGGAGCGCTGGCGCGCGCGTAGCGCATGCCGAAGTGCAGCGTCGCGAACGCGCCCATCGACAGCCCCACCACGTGCGCGGCCGGAACCTGCAGCGCGTCGAGCACGCAGCGCAGGTCCTCGCGCCAGCGCTCCTGCGAGTAGCGCTCGCCATCGAGCGGCACTTCCGAAGGCGGGTAGCCGCGCGCGCTGTAGGTGATGCAGCGGTAGCGGCGCGCGAAGTGGCGCACCTGCGGCTCCCAGCTGCGGTGGTCGCCGGCGAACTCGTGCACGAACACGATGGGCGTGCCCTCGCCGGTGTCCTCGCAGTACAGGCGCACGCCATCGTCGGTGGTGATCGTCGGCACGGTGTCCTCAGTGGGGTGCGAGGCCCAGCGCCTCGCGAAAGCGGTTCTTCAGGTACACGCCATCGCGCGCCGGCAGCGCCTTGGGCAGGTCGTCGGCCACGACCCGGATGTCGGCGAACACGCAGGCCTCGCGCGCGTTGACCCGCTGCGCGAGCCCCGCCACTTCCTGCGGCTCCCGGATCTCCAGCGCGTCCGCGATGCCGCAGCCGCGCGCCACCGCCGCCAGGTTGGTCCCCAGGCTGGTGTGGCTGCGCTGCATGCCGGTCTCGCCGTAATGTCCGTTGTCCAGCACCGCGATCGTCAGGTTGGGCGGCTGCTGCGCGCCGATCGTGGCCAGCACGCCCAGGCCCATCAGCTGCTCGCCGTCGCCGGTGACCACCAGCACGCTGCGGCGGGGCTGCGCGATGGCCAGCCCCAGGCCGATGGCCGCCGCGCCACCCATCGCGCCCCACAGGTAGAAGTTCTCCGGCCGGTCGCCGGCGGCGAACACGTCCCAGGTGGGCGAGCCCAGGCCGGTGACGACCAGCACGCCGGGACACAGCGCGATCAGCTCGCGCACGAATTCGCGGCGCGCGATGCGCCCTGCAGGCTGCGTCATCGCTCGCCCTCCCATTTCTTGCGCCCGATCAGCCGCTGCGACAGCAGCACCGCCACCGCTTCGCCCGCGCCGAAGGCGGCATCGAAGCCCGCGGCCACGGTTTCCGCCACGTCCTCCGGGCGATCGGCGCGCATCACGCGCACGCCCATCGCCTCCAGGGTGGCCTGCGTGGCCCGCGCCATCGGCACCTGCCAGGGATTGAACTCCGCCCATTCGCCGCGCATCGTCACCAGGCACAGGAAGGGGAAGCGGCAGTTCTCGATGAGCGACAGCATGTTGATGCAGTTGCCCACGCCGCTGCTTTGCATCAGCAGCACGGCGCGCTGGCCGCCCAGCCAGGCGCCGCACACGGTGGCCACGCCTTCCTCCTCGGTGCTCAGCACGATGCCGCGCATGTCCGCATCCCCGTGCACGCGGCGGATCAGGTGCGCGTGCCCCGCGTCGGGCACGTACGCCACCTGCTGCACGCCGCCTTCCTTCAGGACGGCGAAGATCTGTTCCTGCCAGGCGGCAGGTGCGGGAACTTCAAGCGACATCACTGCTCCAGCCGCGGCCTGGGGGCGCCCGCGAGTTCGCACCACACGTCGGCCATGGCCGAGAAATCCTTGCCGCCGTAGCCGCGCGCGCGGGCCGTGCTGTAGGCCTCGCGCGCCGCGGCGGCCGCCGGTACCGGCGTGCGCACCGCATTGGCCGCTTCCACGATCAGCGTGAGGTCCTTGTGCGCCAGGTCGATGGTGAAGCCCGGCTCGGTGTCGCCCTTGAAGACCTTGGTGGGCCAGGCGATCTTGAGCTGGCCGTTGGTGGCGGTGGTGCCGTGGATCACGTCCAGCGTGCGCTCCAGCGACAGGCCGAACTTCTGCGCCAGCGTCAGCGCCTCCGCGTTCATGTGGCAGGAGACGATCGCCAGGAAGTTGTTCACCAGCTTGGTCCGGGTGCCGGTGCCGACCGCGCCGCAATGGTAGATGGTGGTGCCCATGGCTTCCAGCAGCGGCTTGACGCGCGCGAAGTCGCGTTCCGAGGCACCGACCATGAACAGCGACTCGCCGCGGTCCGCGTGGCTCGCCAGCCGGCCGACCGGCGCGTCGACGAAGGACATCTCCTTGTTCGCGGCCGCCTGCGCGAGTTCGTCGGTCACCTCGGGCGCCACCGTGCTCATGTCCATGACGACGGTGCCCGGCCGCGCATGCGCGAGCACGCCCTCGGGCCCACCCACGACCGCCAGCACGATCGCGGAATTCGGCAGCATGGTGATCACGATGTCCGCGTCACGCACCGCGCCGGCGATGTCTTGCGCGGCCTGGGCGCCGGCCGCGACCAGGTCGCGCACCGGTTGCGGGTCGACGTCGTGCACCGCGAGGGCAAAGCCCTTGCGGCACAGGTTGAGCGCCATGCCGCGCCCCATGCGGCCGAGGCCGATGAACGCGATGCGCGCGGGCTTGCGCTTGTCTTCGGCCACGATGCCTCCTGCGGTGGTGAAGCGTCCTTATAGCGGAACCGCCGCCGGTCTCAAAGGGCGGAAACCAAGATGCGCCGCCCGCCGTGGAGCCCCTGGGCGCGCATCCCTCAGTCGTGCATCAGCTCCTGCGCCAGCTTGCGCAGGATGGCCAGCGAGGGCGGTTCCGCGCGGCCCGCGAGCGTCACCAGGCCGAAGCGTGCGGTGGCCGCCATCGCGGGTTTCAGGGGAAGTTCCACCAGGTCGGGCGCCGCCGCCCGGATGGCCAGCAGGACGGCGTCGCTCGCGCGCACCACGTCGACCAGGCTCGCGATCTCCTCGCAGCGCAGGGTGACGCACTCGTCCGGGTGTGCCGCCGGGCCGTAGCGTTCGACCAGGATGCGCGCCACTTCGTCGCTCAAGGGCGTGGAGGCGATCGGGAAGCGACGCACCGCGGCGAAGCGCAGCACACCGCGCACGCGCAGCAAGGGATGGCCCTTGCGGCACATGAACCCGCCCCGCATCTCCGACAGGACAAGCACCCGCAGGTCCGGCGCCGGCGAGAGGGAACGCGCGTCGATCACCAGCGCGTCGAGCGTGCGCTCGCGCAGGGCCTGCACCAGGCGATCGGTGCTGCCCCGGCTGACCGTCACGTGCATGGCCGCATGGCGCTGCGCCATCTCGAGCAGCAGCGGCGTCATCAGCATGGCGCCCGGGCCCGAGCCCATGCCGACCCGCAGGCTGCCCGCCTGTCCCTCGCGCATCAGCCGGCCGCTCGCCGCCAGCTCGTCGACCCCGAAGACGATCAGTCGCGCGCGCTCGAGCACCTCGCGCCCGAAGGGCGTCAGCTCGCTGTGCCGGCCGATCCGGTCGAACAGGGGCTGGCCCATCTCCGCCTCGAGCGCGCGGATGCTGCGGCTCAGCGCGGGCTGCGTCAGGAACAGGGCTTCGGCCGAGCGGCTGAAGGAGCCGCTTTCGGCCAGCGCGATCAGGTGCCGCAGCTGGACCAGGGTCATGGCGCCGATCCATTCATTGAACTCATGCTATCACGTACAACAATGCATTGGACGTCAGGCGGGCGCCTTCCTACGATGCGTCGGACTCCAGCCGTGGGCCGGGGCGACCACAAGGACGGCGCGCGACGCCGCAGGAGACAGACATGAAATCGTTCGTGCAGCGTTCGACCGCGGTGCTCGCCGGCCTGCTGCTGGCCGCGGCCGCCGGCGCGCAGACCTGGCCCGCCAAACCGGTCAACCTGATGGTGCCCTACCCCGCGGGCGGGCCGTCGGATGCCATCGGCCGCATCTTCAGCACGCCGCTGGGCAAGGAGCTGGGGCAGACCGTGCTGGTGGAGAACCTGGGCGGGGCCAGCGGCGCGATCGCCGCGCAGAAGGTGCTGGCGGCGCCGGCCGACGGCCACTACATCTTCCAGGGCTCGCCCAACGAGGTGATCCTGTCGCCGCTGGCCAATGCCTCGGTGCGGCTGAAGGCGGAGGATTTCCGCCTGGTGGCCCCGATCGCCGACGCGGTGATGGTCGTGCTGACGCGCAAGGACCTGCCGGTGGGCAACGTCGACGAGCTGATCGCGCTGGCGCGCAAGTCCGACAAGCCGCTCAGCTACGGCAGCGTCGGCGTGGGCTCGCTGTACCACTTCATCATGGAGAACGTGCAGCAGGTCACGGGCATCAAGGCGACGCACGTGCCCTACAAGGGCAACGCCCCGCTGCTGCAGGACATCGGCGGCGGCCAGGTGGACTTCGCCGTGCTGGTGTACAGCGCCGCGATGGGCGCCATGGCGGACCAGGGGCGGCTCAAGGTGATCGGCCAGCTGGGCGCGCAGCGTTCGGACCTGCTCAAGAACGTGCCGACCGTCGGCGAGGGCCAGGCCCTGAAGAACTTCCACTACAAGACCTGGACCGGTTTCATGGTGCCGAAGAACACGCCCGAACCGGTGGTGCAGAAGCTGCATGCGGCCATCGGCCGCACGCTGAAAGATCCCTCGGTCGTCTCGCAACTGATGCTGCAGACGCAGGAGCCGTCGGCGCCGATGTCGCTGGCCGAAGCCGCGAAAGTCTTCGAGGCCGAGACCGCGCGCTACCGGGCGCTCGCCCGGTCCATCAACCTGCAGCCGCAGTGACGCGGCCATGAGCCACCTGCTGGACGCGCTCACCGAACGCGCCGGCGAGTTCATCCGCCTGCGCCGCGACATCCACCGCCACCCCGAGCTGGCCTTCGAGGAACATCGGACCGCCGCCCTGGTGGCCGACCAGCTCGAGGGCTGGGGCTACGCGGTGGAGCGCGGCATCGGCGGCACCGGCGTGGTCGGCCGCCTGGTGCGCGGCGAGGGCCGCAGGAGGCTCGGGCTGCGCGCCGACATGGACGCCCTGCCGATCGAGGAGTCCAGCGGGCGCGAGTGGGCCAGCGCGCGCGCCGGCGTCATGCACGCCTGCGGCCACGACGGGCACACCGCCATGCTGCTGGCGGCGGCGCGCCACCTGGCCGAGGACGGCGGCTTCAGCGGCACGCTGAACCTCGTGTTCCAGCCCGCCGAGGAAGGGGCGGGCGGGGCCCTGCGCATGATGGAGGACGGGCTGTTCGAGCGCTACCCCTGCGACGCCATCTTCGCCATGCACAACATGCCCGGCATCGCGCAGGGGCACATGGTGATGCGCGAGGGCCCGATGATGGCCTCGAGCGACTACGCGACCATCGTCCTGCGCGGCGTCGGCGGGCACGGCGCCATGCCGCACAAGGCCGTCGACCCGCTGGTGGCCGCCGCCAGCATCGTGATGGCGCTGCAGACCATCGTCTCGCGCAACATCGACCCGCTGCAGCCGGCCGTGGTGACCGTCGGCGCGCTGAACGCGGGCCAGGCGAACAACGTGATCCCGGCGACGGCGCGCCTCGAACTCAGCGTGCGCGCGCTCGACCGCGACACCCGGGCGACGCTGCAAGGGCGCATTCGCGAACTGGTGCACCTGCAGGCCCAGAGCTTCGGGGTCAGCGCCGAGATCGACTGGCGCCCCGGCTATGCGGTGCTGGTGAACAGCCGCGCGGAAACGGAATTTGCCCGCGCCGTCGCGCTCGAGATGCTCGGGCCCGACCGCGTCACCCCGCAAGGCCCGCCGCTGACCGGCAGCGAGGACTTCGCCTTCATGCTGGAGCGCGTGCCGGGCAGCTACGTGCTGATCGGCAACGGCGACGACCCGGCGCAGGGCGCGCCGGCCTGCATGGTGCACAACCCGGGCTACGACTTCAACGACGCCAATGTTGCCGTCGGGTCCGCCTACTGGGTGCTGCTGGCGCGCAGGTTCCTGGCGGCGGAGGCTGCCGGCGGGCCGTAGGCAGCGCCTGGATCGACGCCGCCCGCGGGCCCGCCCCGGTCCTGCCTTCAGTGCTGCGGTCCACCAGCTCCTGCGACGGAGCTGCTCCATCCGGCGACATCCACGGTCACCGGGCGCTGCGAATCCGCCGATTCCTGGACCACGCCGGCGACCATGTCCGCCGTGATGGCGGATAGCGTCCAGCCCAGGTGCCCGTGTCCCGTGTTGTAGAACACGTTCGCCCGTCGGCCGCGGCCGACGCGCGGCATCATGTCCGGCATCATCGGACGCAGGCCGGCCCATGGAATGACCTGCCGCGTGCTCACGCCCGGGAAGCACTGGTTCACCCACCGCACCAGCGGCCGGATGCGATCGTCGCGGATGTCCTTGTTGTAGCCGTTGAATTCGGCCGTGCCCGCGACCCGGAAGCGGTCGACGCCGAGGCGGCTCGTCACCAGCTTGGTTTCGTCGTCCAGCAGGCTGACGGTGGGCGCCGAGGCCTGGCTGCGCGCGTCGAGGAGGTTCACGGTGACCGAGTAGCCCTTGACCGGGTAGATGTTGACGCGGTCGCCCAGCTGCGCTGCCAGCGCGCGGCTGGCCACGCCGGCGGACACCAGCACAGCGTCGAACTCGCGCGGCTCGGGCTTGCCGCCGCGCTCCAGCACCACCGTGGCGCGCCGGCCGTCGCTGCGCACGGAACGGACCTGCGCGTCGTACTCGCAGCGCACGCCGAGCCGCTCGATCGCCCCGGCCATGCCGACGGTGAACTTGTGGATGTCGCCGGTCGAGTCGCTCTCCGTGAAGTAGCCGCCGTAATAGTCCCCGGCCAGCGTGGGCTCGATCGCCCGCATCTCGGCCGGCGTCACCGCCCGGCGCGGCAGGCCGCCGGCGGCCAGCAAGCGGGACACCTCGCCCGCGTGCTCGAAGCCGGCCTGGTCGCGGTAGATGTGGAGGATGCCTTTCTTCTTCAGGTCGAAGTCGACGCCCTCCGCCCGGGCCCACGCGAACAGGTGCTCGCGCGCCGCCACGGCGAGGCGCGCCGTGGCAATGGTGTTCTCCCGGTAGCGCGGGATGCTGGCGGCGAACTCGGCGAACCAGGACAGCTTGTGCCAGGTGGGGTGCGCGTGCACCAGCAGGGGCGCATCGCCCTTGAACATCCACTTGACCGCCTTGAGCAGGGTGGATGGATGGGTCCAGACTTCGGCATTCGATGCCGAGAGCTGGCCGCCATTGGCAAACGAAGTCTCCATGGCGGGATAGCGGTGCTTCTCGAACAGGGTGACGGCAAAGCCGCGCTGGGCGAGCGCGTAGGCGGAAGTGATGCCGGCAATGCCGCCACCGATGACAGCGATCGATCTCATGGGAACAGGCTCCAGACGTCGAGGATGGGGAGCGCCGCGCACCATGCGCGACGCACGCCCCCTCTGTTTGGTACCTGAGAGATTCACGCGGCCCGCTGGCGCGGCGCGTTTGCTCCTGCGGTGTGCCGGGCGACGAGCTCCGGCAACTCTTCAGAGTTCAAGTCTCGGGTCGGTCCGTTTGCCTGAGAGTTTCCGGGGCGGTTGCTCCTTCGGCGCCACCCGGTGCTGCCACCGGGGGGTCTCTCCCGACCAGAGTTCGGCAGAACGCCGAATGTAATGCAATCGGGCCACTCGGTCCACTCGATCGGTGCCGGGCAGATGGCCGGCCGTCCCCTACCCGATCTTCCCCGGCAGCCAGGTCGCGATCCCCGGCAGCCAGAACACCGCCGCCAGCAGCACCAGGCTCATCACCACGTAAGGGACGACCGCGCGGAAAATGTGCGCCATCGTCACCTCCGGCGGCGCCACGCCGCGCATCGTCATCAGCAGCAGGCCGTGCGGCGGCAGCAGCAGCCCCAGCTGCATGCAGATCAGGAACATCACGCCGAACCAGACCGGGTCGATGCCCAGGCTCTGCACGATCGGCATGAAGATCGGCAGGGTGATCATCATCATGCTGACCTGGTCGACGAAGATGCCCAGGAAGATCAGCACCAGCATCATGCCGGCCACCACCATCCCGGTGGACCAGCCCTGGCCCGTGATCAGCTGCACCAGCCCGTTGCTGGCGCCGGAGAAGGACAGGATCTGCGCGAAGGTGGTGGCGCCGAGGATGATGAACAGGATCATCCCCGAGATGCCGGCCGTGCCCTTCAGCGCCTTGAGCAGCGCGTCGAAGGTGAGCACGCGGTAGGCCATGGCGAGCACCAGGGTCGCGAAGGCCCCGAGCGCGGCACATTCGGTCGGCGTGGCCCAGCCGCCGGCCAGCGCGCCCACCACCACGCCGAAGATCGACAGCGTGG
Organism: Ramlibacter sp.; assembly: GCA_022844525.1. Classification (GTDB taxonomy): domain Bacteria; phylum Pseudomonadota; class Gammaproteobacteria; order Burkholderiales; family Burkholderiaceae_C; genus Ramlibacter. The sequence goes on along the minus strand of JALHLO010000091.1, from coordinate 3,174 downwards.
GCAGCACGTAGCCGAAGAAGGGCCGCCAGCGTTCCCACCCGGTGTAGACGGGCTGCGCTTCCACCGCGGGCGCCAGGCCCGGCTTGCTCATGACCCGCAGCACGATCCACAGCACGAAGGCGACGGACAGCACCACGCCCGGCACCACGCCGCCGATCAGGAGCTTGGAGATGGAGATTCCCGACAGCGACCCGAGCAGCACGGTCAGCGCCGAGGGCGGGATCAGCATGTCCACCGCGCCGATCGCCATGATGGGCCCGGTCGCCAGCGTCGGGTGGTAGCCGCGCGCCAGCATCACCGGGACCATGAGCGAGCCCAGCATCGCGGTGGTGGCGATGGTGGACCCGGAGATGGCGGAGAACACCGTGCCCGCGACCACCGCCACCACGGCCAGGCGCCCCGGCACCTGGCGGATCAGGCGCTCGATGCCCTCGATCACCTTGACGGCCAGCCCGGTGTGGAACAGCACCTCGCCCATCAGCACGAACAGCGGGATGGGCGTGAGCGAGAAGGCCGTGACCGAGCCCACGCTGCTGCGCGCCAGTTGCGCCAGCCCCGCCTCGCCGCCCATGTACAGCCAGGCGCCGACGATGTTGACGGAGATGAAGGTCAGCGCCACCGGCATGCCGATGAACAGCAGCAGCGTGGAGCCGCCCAGCATCAGCCAGGCGGCGGTGACCCAGTCGGTCATCGCGCGGCCTTCCTCACGCGGCGCTCACGGCGTCGTTGCGCGGGCCGCGCGGGCCATCGTGCAGCCGCTTCATGCGAAACAGCATCTCGACGGACAGCAGGATGAAGACGATCGGCAAGGGCGCCAGCGACCACCATTCCGGCGTCACCAACGTCTTGATGCTGACCGCGCCGTCGCGCCAGCTCGCCAGCGCCGCGCGGGTGCCGTACCAGGCCATGAACAGGCAGCAGGCCAGGCCCACCGCATCGCCCACCCATTCGAGGGTCCACGCCAGCCTGGGCGGCAGCGCGGTCAGCACGATGTCCACGCGGATGTGGTGCCCCTGCCGCAGCAGCCAGGGCGCCACCAGCGTCGTGGTGAGGTAGAGCATCAGCTCCGACACCTCGTTGCTCCACGCCAGGCCGCGCGGCAGGCCCGGCACCGCGATGTTGCGCAAGGCGACGTCCGCCACGATCACCAGCATCATGGCGAACATGACGGCGCAGCCGCCCAGGGCCAGGGCGGCCAGCAGCTTGCCGAAGGCGTGCGAGACCCGCCCCGTCACTTGGGCGCGAACAGCGGCTTGAAGCGGCCGGCGATCTCGGGGCTCTGCTTCTCGGCGGCCGCCCAGCCGACCTGGTAGGCGCGGTCGACGAAGGCCTTGGCGGTGGCGGGATCGAACTTGATGGTCTCGATGCCGGCCTTCTGCTGGCGCGCCACTTCGTCGGTGGTGTACTTGGCCCAGAAGCTGTTCTGCGCCTCCAGCGCGAGCAGCTGCTTTTGCAGGTAGTCGCGCTGCGCCTGCGTGAGCTTGCGGTACGCGGGCAGGTTCATCACCAGCGAGACCTCGGCGTCGTAGAAGCCCGGGTCGATGCGGTACTTGGTCTTCTCGTGCCAGTTCAGGTCGAAGATGCCGCCGATGGGCCAGCCGTAGCCGTCGACCACGCCGCGCTCGAGCGCCGTGTACACCTCGCCCGGCGCGGTGGTGACCACGTTGGCGTTGAGCGCCTGGAAGAACTCGCGGTACACGGGCGTGATGCGGATCTTCTGGCCCGACAGGTCGGGCTTGTCGACCTTCTTGTTGGTGTAGATGTGGAAGGGCTGGTTCTCCACCATGCGCGCCAGGTACTGCATGTTGGCCTTGTCGTTCCACACGCGGTTGATCGCGTCGAAGGCGCCGTTCCTGCGCTGCTCGGCCACCGGCACCTGCGTGAGCTTGAGGAAGTCGGCCTCGGGCATCACGTTGGTGTAGAAAGCGCCGGTCGCCAGCGCCATGTCCACCACGCCGGTCTTCACCGCGTTGCCGACCTCGAAGGTGGGGATCGCCTTGGGGCCGCCGATGAAGTTGATCTGCAGCACGCCCTTGCCCTCGGCGTTGAACTTCTGGATCCAGGGCTGCAGCCGCTGCACGTAGATGCCGTTCTCGGCGAACGCGCTCACCAGCCGCAGCGTTGTCTCCTGCGCGGCTGCACCCGCCGCGAAACCGGTGGCCATCAGCAGCGCCGCGGCCTGGCACAGGACTCTTCGCTTCATGCTTGTCTCCTTACGTTGTGGTCGGAACATATAGGCCGCGGTGGCGGCGGTCAATTCAGGCAGACGCGAGCATCCGCTCCAGCGCCTGGCCGCTGTCGTCGGCGAGCGCGGCGCCCGCGAGCTGCCCCAGGCGCTCGCTGGCGTCGGGGAAGGCCTCCAGCCGCGGCAGCGTGGCCAGGATGCGCTGGAAATTGCGCCAGCCGCGCGCGTGCGTGTCGCCATACCCTTTCACCAGCCGCTGCGCGCGCGCCACTTCCAGCGCCAGCGCCGGCCGGGTCGGCGCCAGCCTCTGGATCTCGGCCAGCCAGGCGGCGATGCGCTCGTGTTCGGCGGCGAAGCGCAGCGACCGCCGGCGCGCGCCGCGCAGCGCAGCGACCGCATACAGCTGCAGGAAGCCGCCCAGCGAGCTGGTGCGCACCACCCGCCCCCGCGTGAAGGGCGCGAGCGCCGCGCGGGCGGCGCGGCTGGCCAGCAGCCAGCGGCCGATGCCGGCGGGCAGGATGTCGGCGATCTCCTCGACGCGCGGATGCATGAACTCGTTGATGGCGAGCAGTTGCCCGTCGGCCAGCCGCACTTCGCCGGCGACGCGATCGAAGCGGGTGCGCCGGGTCTTCAGGTCGGCGACCCGGATCGCGTCCTCGTAACTCATCCAAAGCGCCAGGTGGCGCGCGGTCTCCACCAGCACCTCGCCGGTGTCGCGCAAGGGAACGAGCCGGTCGAGGTACTCGCCCGCATAGGCCACGTCCTGGTAGTCGGCCAGGCGCAGCACGGCGTGGCGCAGCGTGTCGTGGGCCGGGGGCGGGAAGTCCTTCGCGATGCGCGCGGCGAGGGCTGCCAGCCGGGGTCCCAGCGGCACGGCCGAGGCCGCGGGGGCGGAGGCTTCTTCCCGCGGCGATGGCTGCGCGGCCGCGAAGCCCGCCTCGAAGGCCCGCAGGCTGGCCTGCACGCCCACGCCGCCGCGCTCGATCGCC
>JALHLO010000090.1 GCA_022844525.1 Ramlibacter sp. | reverse complement strand
GTGGGGGAGGTGTGGAGCTCTGCCGTTGAAGACCGGCCATTGTGGGTGGGCCGGCGCGGGCTAGGGGATGTCCGTAACGAGGTGTTCGGGCGCGCCGCTAGACTGCGCCACCATGACGCAGTCCGCCCCCCGCTACGCCGCTTCCTCGCTCACCACCTTCGCGCACGACACGCTCGCCGCCGCCGGGATGCCCGGCGACAAGGCGCAGGCGGTCGCCGACATCCTGGTCGACGGCGACCTGCTCGGCCACACCACGCACGGGCTGCAGCTGCTGCCGTCCTACCTGCGCGAAGTCGAGTCCGGGTCGATGCGGGTGCAGGGCGAGCCGGAGGTGATCCACGAAGCGCCCGCCGCGCTGACCTGGCATGGCCGCCGCCTGCCGGGGCCCTGGCTGGTGCTGGAGGCGATGAAGGTTGCCGCGCGCAAGGCGAAGGCCTGCGGCACCGGCACGGTGGTGATCCGCCAGAGCCACCACATCGCCTGCCTGGCCGCCTTCCACCGCCGCGCCACCGACCAGGGGCTGATGATGATCCTGGCCTCGTCGGACGCGAACTCCGCCAGCGTGGCGCCGTTCGGCGGGCTCGACCCGGTGTTCACGCCCAACCCGATCTCGGTGGGCATCCCCACGAGCGGCGCGGCTATCGTGACCGACATCTCCACCTCCGCCACCACCAACGGCCTCACGGGCCGGCTGCACCAGGAAGGCGGCAAGCTGCCGGCGCCCTGGGTGATCGACGGGCACGGCCGGCCTTCGGACGATCCCGCCGTGCTGTTCGCGGAACCCAAGGGCACGATCCTGCCGCTGGGCGGGCTGGACTCGGGCCACAAGGGCTTCGGCCTCTCGCTGATGGTGGAGGCGCTCACCGGCGGGCTGGCCGGCTTCGGCCGCGCGGACCCCAAGCAGGGCTGGGGCGCGACGGTGTTCCTGCAGGTGATCGATCCGGCGGCCTTCGGCGGCAGCGCGGACTTCGTGCGGCAGATGGACGAGGTCGCGCGGCAGTGCCATGCCTCGCGGCCGGCGCAGGCCGGCAAGCCGGTGCGGCTGCCCGGCGAGAAGGGCGATGCGCTGATGCGCAAGCAGCGCACCGAGGGGGTGACGCTGCATCCGGGGATCATGGAAGCGCTGAAGCCGTGGGCGGAGAAGCTGAAGGTGGGCTTGCCTTCGCCGCTTTAGGGGGACGATCGGGCGGGCACTACCGCGCGTCGCGCCCGCACCATCTTCAGCACCGGCGGCAGGAACCACACCAGGATCGTCACCACCGCCAGCCCCAGCGCGATCGGCCGCGAGAAGAAGGCGGCCAGGCTGCCGTTGGACTTGATCATCGAGGTGATGAAGTTCTCCTCCAGCATGCCCCCGAGCACCACCCCCAGGATCGCCGGGGCGATCGGGAACCGGTTGGCTTCCAGCAGGTAGGCGATCACGCCCGCGAGCAGCATCACGCCGATGTCGAACACGGTGTTGTTGATCGCGAAGGTGCCCACCATGCAGAACAGCAGGATCAGCGGCATCAGCACGTTGCGCGGCACCTTCAGGATCTGCCGCGCCACCTTGATGCACAGGATGCCCAGCGGGATCATGATCAGGTTGGCCAGGATGAACAGCAGGAACACGGCGTAGATGTTCTGCGGGTTGGTGGTGAACAGCGTCGGCCCGGGGTTCATGTTCTTCATGTAGAGCACGCCGATCACGATCGCCGTGATCGAGTCGCCCGGGATGCCGAACACCAGCGCCGGGATCCAGGCGCCGGCCAGCGCGCTGTTGTTGGCCGCGCCCGATTCGACGATGCCTTCCACGTGCCCGGTGCCGAACTTGTGCGGCTCCTTCGAGAACTTCTTGCTCATGGCATAGGACATCCAGGCGGCGATGTCCGCGCCCGCGCCCGGCAAGGCGCCGACCGCGGTGCCCAGCGTGCTGCCGCGCAGGATCTGCAGCGGGTACTTCCTGGCCAGCGCCCACTGGCCCTTCATCACGTTGCCGACCTTCTCCACCACCAGTTCCGGCGGGGGGCTGGTGTCCACCACGTAGCGGATCAGCTCCGAGATGGCGAACATGCCGATCATCATCGGGATCATGCCGATGCCGCCGGTGAGTTCCGCATGGCCGAAGGTGAAGCGCGGGTGGCCGGCCGGGTTGCCCAGGCCCACGCAGGCGACCAGCAGCCCGAGCAGCAGCGTCACCAGGCCCTTGAGCGGTGCGTCGCTGGTGATGAAGATCGCGCAGGTCAGCCCCAGCAGCACCAGCCAGAAGTACTCGAAGGAACTGAAGTTCAGCGCGAACTCGGCCAGCGTGGGCGCGGCCAGGATCAGCACCGCCGTGCCGAACAGGCCGCCGACCGCGGAGAACACCAGCCCGGCGCCCAGCGCGGTTTCCGCCTCGCCCTTGCGCGTCATCGCATAGGCTTCGTCGGTGTACGCCGCGGAGGCCGGCGTGCCGGGGATGCGCAGCAGGCAGCCCGGGACGTCGCCGGAAAAGATCGCCATGGCCGTCGCGGTCACCATCGTCGCGATCGCCGGGATCGGCGGCATGAAGAAGGTGACGGGCACCAGCAGCGCCGTGGCCATGGTGGCGGTGAGTCCGGGGATGGCGCCCACGAACAGGCCGTACAGCGCGGCCAGCAGGATCGCCAGCAGCGTGGCTGGCTCGAACACCATCGCGAACGCCTGCAGGACGGCGCCGCCCGTCACCAGCTCACCCCCGTCAGGAGGCCCCAGGGCAGCGGCACCTTCAGCAGCTTGTAGAAGGCCGTGTGCACCAGCAGCGTGGCCACCAGGGCCACCGCCACCGCGACCATGGGCCGCACGCGCAGCACGAGGAACATCGCCATCAGGATGATGAAGGCCGTCGGCAGGAAGCCCAGGATGTCGGCCGCCACGATGTAGAACATCACCGAGCCGAGCAGCACCACCAGCGCCAGCGCGTGGCGCGGCGAGCGCACCCAGTCGTCCCAGGCGAACCAGGGCTGCGCGCCGCGCTGGCGCAGCCCCTTGGCGATCAGCAGCACGCCGGCGACGCACAGTCCCGTGGCGAGCAGGCCGGGGAACAGGGCGGGGCCGACCGGCTGGCCGGGGATGGTGGGATAGCCCCGGATGGCGACCAGCACGGCCGCCCCCAGGAGCGTCAGCAGCAGCCCGAAGACCGCGTCATTGAGCTTCACTTGGCGATGCCGACTGCCTTCATCGTCGCGCCCAGCTCCGCATCCGACTTCGCCATGAACTTGCCGAAGTCCGCCGGGCCGGCGTAGACCACGCCGAAGCCGCGGCTGGCCATGAAGTCCTGGTACTCCTTGCTGTTGGCGACCTTCTGCACCACGGCCGCGAGCTTGTCGCGCACGTCGTTGGGGATGCCCTTGGGCGCGACGATGCCGCGCCACGCCGCCATCGTCCAGTTGCTGCCCAGGGCCGCCTTGAGCGTCGGCACGTTGGGGTAGAGCGCGGCCGGCTTGTCGTTCATGATCGCCAGGCTCTTGACCTTGCCGGCATCGATCAGCGAGCGGGCCTCGGGCAGCGACACCGGCGCGATCTCGATGCCGCCGGCCACCATGTCCTGCAAGCCGGGCGCGGCGCCGTTGCTCGGCACCCAGGCGACGGACGCGGGATCGATCTTCTGGTCGCGCAGCAGGCCCGCCAGCGCCAGGTGCCAGATGCCGCCCTGGCCGGTGCCTGAAGCCTTGAACTTGCCGGGGTTGGCCCTGATGGCCGCCAGCAGGTCCTGCACGTTCTTGTAGGGCGCGTCCGCGCGCACCTGGATGCCGGCGGGGTCGGCGTTGACCAGGCCGATCGGCGTGTACGAGGCGCCGGTGAGCTCGGTCAGGCCCTGCCAGTGCATCATGCCGATCTCCACCGTCGCCAGGCCGATGGTGTAGCCGTCCGGGGGCGCGGAGGCGATCGCGGAGTGGCCCACCACGCCGCTGCCGCCGGTGCGGTTCACCACGTTCACCGGCTGCCCCAGTTCCTTTTCCATCAGGCTGCCCAGGATGCGCGCGGTGGCATCGGTGCCGCCGCCCGCGCCCCAGGGCACGATCAGCGTGATCGGCCGCGACGGGTAGTTCTGCGCTGCGGCGGGCAGGGCGGTGGCGGCGAGGGCGAGCGCGGCGAAGGCGCCGGCGATCAGCGTGCGGCGGGACGGACGGGTCATGCTGGGGTCTCCTTGCGTCGCCTGTTGAAAGAGGGGCGACTGCGCGCGAATCTACGCCCCGCGGCGCGCGGGCGTGCTAGGGACAACCCAATCCCCGGTGCCGTCGATGAGCTGGAACGCCCGTCGCTTCACGCTTCCATCGAGATCAGCTTCTGGATCAGGGCGGTGTCCGCCACGCCGGTCTCGGGCAGCTCGCTGGTGCGCTGCAGGGCGCGGATGAAGCGCGCCGTGGCGTTGCCGAAGATGCCGTCGGCGCGCACGTCGCAGCCCTGGTCCGACAGCGCCAGCTGCACCAGCCGCACGTCCAGCCCGCGCTGCAGCGGCGAACGCACGCTCAGGTCGCGGGTGCCGGGCTGCGGGCCGTCGTAGCAGCCGGGCGGCAGTTCGGCGAGCGTCGCCAGCGAGATCTCCTCGCCGCGCACCACCAGCGGCAGCGGCAGCCCCCACGCCTCCTGGTCGATCAGGCGCAGGAAGGCGTCCATGCGGTAGACGGTGTTGCGCAGCAGCGCGTTCGGGTGGGTGCCCAGCCACTCGCGCCGGTTGCGCAGGTAGCGCCGGATCCATTCGTGCTCGCCGACCTGCTGCAGCGCCCCGCCGGCCTGCGTGCGGTCCCGCATCAGGGGCCAGGAGCCGTGCACCCAGCTGTCGTACACCACGGCCACGCCCAGCGGCGAGCGGATGCCCAGGCGGGCGGCGGCGCGCACCGCCGGGTCCCAGTAGACGTCGTCGAAGAACGCGTCCTGCACGTCGCGCATGACGGGGTCGTCGGCGCAGGCGCGCAGCAGGTTGTGCAGCTTCAGGTCGGTGTCGGCGGCGTGGCTGCGCGAGGCCAGCGCCGGCAGCCAGGCCCGCAGGCGGCCGCCGAAGCGCGCGCCGACGGTGGCGCAGTAGCGGTCGACCAGCAGGTGCAGGTTGCCCGAGCCCAGCGTGGTCTGGGCGCGCCCGTAGGTCAGGCGGCCCGTGTCGCCGGGCAGCAGCGTCACCATGCCGTACTGGCCGCGCACGGTGCCGGTCTCGAAGATGTTGACGATCGCCTTGGCCGCCTGCGCCTGCGTGGCCGGCATGACCGGCGCGCGGGCCGAGCGCGCATCGGGCAGCGTGTAGCGCAGTGTGCAGTAGCCCGGCAGGGTGGGATCGTCGCGGCAGTCGACCACGTGGTGGCCGCCGTGTTCCAGGTCGCTCCTGCGCTCGGTGCAGTCGGCGGACAGGACCGTCATGCTGTAGACATCGCTCATGGCATCTCCCGGGAATGCTGCATCGAGGATAGGCAGGCACCACGGATCCGGCATCGCCCGGATTGCATAGCATCGCAGCTCTTCATGATCCCTGGCCCACGCCTTCGAGCAGGCCGCGCAGGTGCGGCGTCCGCCGCCGGGCACGCCACCGCTCTGACGAGCATGGAGTGCACACCGGGCAACCCGAAAGGGTGATGCCGATCACGCGCGCGGGTGCTACTTTGCCTGCAGGAGCCGCCATGAACATCCTGCCGTCCGATGCACTGGTCCAGGGAGCCGAGAAGGCCCTGCAGGCCTACACCCGCGCCGCGGATGCGTACGCGCAGGAGGGCTTTCCGCCCTCGGTGGCGCTGTGGAGCCTGCTGATCGCCGCCGGCCTCGTGCTCCTCGAGTGGCTGCTGGCCCGCCCGCGCGCCTGATTGACGCAGCGCAAGTCCGCAAGGCCGGGCTGCCCTAGCATGGGCTCGAACCACTGCAGGCATCCCATGCGTTCACTCCTCGTCTTCCTGCTGGCACTCGCCGGCGCCGCCCCGGCGCACGCGCAGGGTGCCTCACCCGGCCGCGGCCAGTTGCTGTACTCCACCCATTGCGTCGAGTGCCACACGACCCAGATGCACTGGCGCGAGCAGCGCCTGGCCCGCGACTGGGGCTCGCTCAAGGAACAGGTGCGGCGCTTCCAGGGCATCGCCCGGCTCGGCTGGAGCGAGGACGACATCGACGCCGTCGCCCGCCACCTCAACGACACCATCTACCGCTTCCCGCATAGCCAGGCGAGCCGCTAGGCGCCTGCGCGGCGCCGCGGACCCCCTCCCATCGGATTGCGCCATCCGGCAGAGGGCAAGCCGCGCGCCGTCGCCTAGATTCCAGTGAGCCCGCGGCCTCGCGCCCCGGCCACTGGAGAATCCGATGAGACTCGCGCAAATCGCCGGCAACGCCCCGGCCGTCCCCTTGCCGCGGCTGCGGGTCGACAACGAGCTGGTGGCCGAGGTGCAGGCGCAGCTGGCCGTGGCCGGCCTGCTCGACCCGCCCGCGGACGGGCAGTTCGGTCCCGTCACGCGCTGGGCCTTCGCCGAGTTCCTCTCGCATTGGGGGCTGGCCGGCGCCATCACCCTCGACCTGCAGGTCGCCAGCGCCCTGCTGCAGGCGGATGCCGCCTTCCCGGTGGCGCCCGGCCAGGACTTCGCGGGCGACGTGGTGCGCGCCATGCGCGCCGGCGGCCACTGGTTCTGCCGCCATCCGAAGGCCTTCAACATCGTCTGCGTCACCGGCATGGGCCTGGACGGCTGGCCCAACACCAACCCCGCCAACCACTACCGCGACGCGCGGCTGCTGCTGCGCGTGGGCGACCACGGCGTGCCGGTCATCGCCGGCGCCTGGGAAGGCGTGGGCATCACGGGGCGCACGCCCTCGGGCGACCGGGAGTTCATGGCCATGCTGCACGGCGACGCGCGCCGCGCGGTCAGCGGCGACTACCGCTTCCCGGTGACCATGCTGTCGGCGCAGGCGGTGGTGGCGGCGCGCGGCTGAGCAGCCACCGCCGGCGCGGCCGGTAAAATCCCGCCCATGCGCAACTCGGGAGGCGGCCTCGTCTATTCCACCGACGGCGGCCGGATGTGCCCCGCCTGCCGCCGTCCGGTGGCGCAATGCACCTGCCGCCAGGCGGCGGCCCCGGCATCCGACGGCATCGTCCGCGTCCTGCGCGAGACCAAGGGCCGCGGCGGCAAGGCGGTGACCGTCGTGCGCAGCGTCCCGGTGGATGCCGCCGGGCTGGTCAAGCTCGGGCAGGAGCTGAAGGCGGCCTGCGGCTGCGGCGGCACCGTCAAGGACGGCACCATCGAGGTCCAGGGCGACCACATCGACAAGGTGATGGCGCTGCTGAAGCAGCGCGGCTTCCAGGTCAAGCGCGCCGGAGGGTGAAACCACTCACAAGGGCTTACCAAAGCAGCTGAACCGTTCGCTGGCGAACGGGTCCTACACGGCTCAACCACACCCCCCACTAGATTCTTCGGATGACCCCGGCCCTCGCCCGGGCCCAGGCCTGGGCCGTCGACCAGCTGCGCCGCGCGCGCGAGCTCGCGCGGCGCCATCCCGTGCGCGCGGTGCTGCTGCTGCCCACGCTGGTGCTGCTGTACGTCCTGGTGCTGATCCCCTTCACGCCCAGCATCTCCGACCTGCGCAAGGCCAAGTCGGAAGTGCCGAGCGTGGTGCTGTCGGCCGACGGCGTGGTGCTGGCGGAGTTCAAGCGCATCAACCGCGAGTGGGTGCCGCTGGCGAAGATCTCCAAGCCGGTGGTGGACGCGCTCATCGCCACCGAGGACCACCGCTTCTACGGGCACCACGGCATCGACTTCCGGCGCACCGCCGGCGCGGTGCTCAACACCCTGCGCGGCCGCCGCGAGGGCGGCTCCACCATCACGCAGCAGCTCGCGCGCAACCTGTACCCCAACGAGATCGGCCGTTCGCTGTCGGTCACGCGCAAGCTGAAGGAGGCGATCACCGCGCTGAAGATCGAGGCGATCTACTCCAAGGACGAGATCCTGGAGACCTACCTCAACACCGTCCCCTTCCTCTACAACGCCTTCGGCATCGAGATGGCCGCGCGCACCTACTTCGACAAGTCCGCCGACAAGCTGGACGTGCTGGAGAGCGCCACGCTGATCGGCATGCTCAAGGGCACCAGCTACTACAACCCGGTGCTCAATCCCGAGCGCGCGCGCGGCCGCCGCAACACGGTGCTGGCGCAGATGGCCAAGCACGGCAAGCTCGATCCCAAGCGCGCCGAGGTGCTGGCGGCCCGGCCGCTGCGGCTGGACTTCGAGCGCCAGACCGAGCAGTTCGGCATCGCCCCGCACGTGGCGCAGCAGGTGAAGAAGTGGCTGATCGCCTGGGCCGACCGCGAAGACTTCGACATCTACGCCGACGGCCTGGTGGTGCGCACCTCCATCGACACGCGCCTGCAGAAGGCGGCCAACGCGGCGGTGGCGCGGCAGATGCGGCAGCTGCAGGACCTGGCGGACCGCGGCCGGCGGCGCGACCAGGAGCGCCAGCTGCTGCAGGCGGGCTTCCTGGCGCTGGACCCGCGCAGCGGGCTGGTCAAGGCCTGGGTGGGCAGCACCGACTTCGCGCTGTCGCAGTTCGACCACGTCAACCAGGCGCGCCGGCAGCCCGGCTCCACCTTCAAGCCCTTCGTGTACGGCGCGGCCTTCCTCGAGGGGATGTCGCCGGAGGACACCTTCATCGACGAACCGGTCTCGATCCGCGACAAGGGCGGGGCGGTGTGGAGCCCGCGCGACGGCACGCCGCCCAGCCACCAGCCGATGACGCTGCGCGACGGCCTCGTGCACTCGCGCAACAGCATCACGGCGCAGCTGGTGCAGCGCATCGGGGCGGACAAGGTGGCGCAGCTCGCCTTCAACCTCGGCGTGCGCGAAAGCAAGCTCGAGATGGTGCCCTCGCTGGCGCTCGGCACCAGCCCGGTGACGCTGCGCGAGATGGTCACGGCCTATGCCACCCTGGCCAACAACGGCCGTTACCTGGGCGAGCCGCAGCTGGTGCTGCGGGTGGAGGACCGCGGCGGCCGCACGCTGGCGCTGTTCACGCGGCCGAAGGCCATCGAGGTGATGCCGCGCCCGCGCGCCCTGCAGCTGGTGAACGTGATGCGCGGCGTGATCGACGAGGGCACCGGCGCCGCCATCCGCACGCGCTACGGCATCCAGGCGGACGTGGCCGGCAAGACCGGCACCACGCAGGACAACTCGGACGGCTGGTTCATCCTGATGCACCCGCAGCTGGTGGCCGGCGCCTGGGTGGGCTTCAGCGACAACAGCGTCACCATGGGCGATGGATGGGGACAGGGCGCCCGCAGCGCGCTGCCCATGGTCGGCGACTTCTTCGTGCAGGCGCTGCGCTTGCGCGCCGCCGACCCGCGGGTGGAGTTCGACATCCCGCGCCCGCGGCCGAAGCCGCCGGAGCCGGTGCGCGACCCGGTGCAGGAACTGGTCAACGACCTGTTCGGCCGGCTGATCAGGATGATCCAGTAGGCAGTGGCTACGGTGCGTGACGAAGGGGACGAGGAAGGCAGGGGAGGCGGCGGCGCCGTGGCGCCGGGCCGCTCGCGCTTCGACCTCGACGACATCGAGCGGCTGTTCCGCGACGCGCCCGCGGCCGTCGCCTGGCTGGTGGGGCCGCGGCACGAGTACCGCTTCGCCAACGACGCCTACCTGCGGCTGGTCGGCCGGCATCGCCTGGTCGGCGCGGCGGTGGCGGACGCGCTGCCGGAACTGGTGCCGCAGGGCTTCATCGAGGTCCTGGACCGCGTCTACGCCTCCGGCCAGGCCCACGTGGGCAACGAAGTGGCGGTGCGTTTTCGCCGGAGCGACGGCACCGAGCAGCAGCGGGTGGTCGACTTCGTGTTCCAGCCGGTGCGCGACGACCGGCAGCACGCCACCGGGATCTTCATCCAGGCGACCGACGTGACGCAGCGCGTGGCCGCCCAGGCGGCGCTGCGCGAGAGCGAAAGCAAGTTCCGGGCGATCACCAACTCGGTGGACCAGATGATCTGGTCGACGCTGCCGGACGGCTACCACGACTACTACAACGACCGCTGGTACGAGTACACCGGCGTGCCCTACGGCTCCACCGACGGCGCCGACTGGAACGGCGTGTTCCACCCCGAAGACCAGAAGCGCGCCTGGACGGTCTGGCGGCACAGCCTGGCCACCGGCGAGCCGTACCACATCGAATACCGGCTGCGCCACCGCTCCGGCGCCTACCGCTGGGTGCTGGGGCGGGCGCAGCCGATGCGCGACGAGCTCGGGCGCATCGTGCGCTGGTTCGGCACCTGCACCGACATCCAGGACATCATCGACGCGCGCGAGGTGCTGAGCCGCTCGCGCGAGGAACTGGAGCGGCGGGTGGAGCTGCGCACGCAGCAGCTGCTGCAGGCCGAGGAGCAGCTGCGCCAGGCGCACAAGATGGAGGCGATCGGCCAGCTCACGGGCGGCATCGCCCACGACTTCAACAACATGCTGCAGGGCATCGTCGGCGCGCTGGAGGTGATCCGCAAGCTGGAGGCGGCCGGCCGCACGACGAGCATCCCCCGCTTCGTGGACATGGCGATGAACTCGGCGCAGCGCGCCGCCGCCATGACCCACCGCCTGCTGGCGTTCGCGCGCCAGCAGCCGCTGGCGCCGCAGCGCGTGGAGCTGCCGGCGCTGCTGCAGTCGCTGCGCGACCTCCTGCGCCGCACGACCGGCGAGTCGATCACGCTGGCCATGGAGCTGGCGCCGGACACCTGGCCGACCAAGTGCGACCCCAACCAGCTGGAAAGCGCGATCCTGAACCTCACGATCAACGCGCGCGATGCCATGCCGGACGGCGGCTGCCTCACGCTGCGCACGGCGAACGTGGAACTGCCCGCCACGCAGGTGGGCCCCGACGAATTCCTGGAGCCGGGCGACTACGTGAAGGTGACGGTCGCCGACAGCGGCACCGGCATGCCGCAGGACGTGATCGCCCGCGCCTTCGATCCCTTCTTCACCACCAAGCCGATCGGCCAGGGCACCGGCCTGGGCCTGTCCATGGTCTACGGCTTCGCGCGCCAGTCGGGCGGCTTCGCCACCATCGAGAGCCGCATGGGCGAAGGCACCGGCGTGTCCCTGCTGCTGCCGCGCCACCACGGGGACGCGGCCGAGGGGCCGCTGGTCCGGCCGGTCACCGAGCTGGGCCGCGCGCGCGGCGAGGTGATCGTGGTGGTGGAGGACGACGAAGTCGTGCGCACGCTGGCGGTGGAAGCGCTGCGGGGCCTGGGCTACGACGTGCACGCCGCGCCCACGGGGCCGGAGGGCGCGCGCCTGCTCAACGAGCTCGGCCCGGTGGACCTGCTGCTGTCGGACATCGGGCTCCCCGGCGGGTTGAGCGGCAAGCAGCTGGCCGACGCGGCGCGTGCCTCGCGGCCGCGGCTGAAGGTGATCCTGATCACCGGCTACGCGCAGGAGGCCCTGGACGCCGACCTGCTCGCGCAGCGCATCGAGCTGCTGCGCAAGCCGGTGCTGATCGACGTGCTGCTGCGCAAGGTGCAGGACGTGCTGAAGGCGGAGTGAGACATTGGCGTCCGAGTCGAATCTCATTACAATGCCGCGCATGGCGCAGAATCCGGCTCCCGGCGACGCGGACCTGGCGCGGCTGCATGCCGACTGGCAGGCGCTGCACACGCGCCTGCGCGTCCACGAACAGCTTCTTTCCGACGCCCTGGCCCTGTACGCCAAGGGCGAGGGCCCGCGGCCGGACTCGATCATCGCGGAGGTCGAGCAGATGCGCGCCGAGTGCGCGACACGCTTCAGGCGGATGATGGAGGCGGTGAAGGGCTGAGGCCCAGCGCCTGGTAGACGCGCAGCGCCGCCCAGGCGTCGTTGGCCGCGTACAGCAGCTGCGACTCGGACAGGCTGCGCTGCGCCCAGTTGGACGTGGCCGCGCGCTTGGACTTCAGGTAGCGGCGCTCGAACAGCACCGCCACGGCCGCCTTGATCCCCATCTGCCGGCGGTAGCCGCGCTGGCGGAACACCGTGTCGAGGTCCAGCACATCCTGCGGCTCCACCCCGAGCTTGTGCGTGATGCGCTTCTTGTCGTCGTGCAGGCCGAAGCCCGCCTTGACGATGCCGCGCCGGGCCAGCAGTTCGCCGGCCACCGCGCGGCAGCGGGAGTCGTGCATCTGGAAGACCCAGGCCGTCTCCAGCGTGGCCAGCTGCAGCACGTGCGGGCCTTCCGAGGCCTGCCCGGCCTCGAAGGTGGGCCGCGATTCGGTATCGAAGCCCCATACGCGCGCCTGCACCAGGGCATGGGCCGCTTCCTCGGCGGCCGCGGCGGAACTGACGAGCACGATCTGGCCGAGGCCCAGGCGCTCGAAGGGTTCGAGCAGCGCGATGGTTTCGGGCGCGGGCAGGGGGATCGGCATCGCCGGCAAGGATAGCCGACGGCGTCCCCGGGGTGACAGGGCAGCGGCCGCGGCGCCTCGCACCTAGGGCACACCAGCATTCCCGCCGCGGTGCCCCGCATCCAGAATGGTTGCATGCCAACCCGGCTTTCCCCCTTCCAGGAGACATCGATGCACCGTTCGCGCCTTCGCGTCCTCGCAACCTTCGCGGCCTTCGGCCTGGCCGCCGCCGCGCCGTGGTCCGGCGCCCTCGCCCAGGGCGGGGCCTGGCCGACCAAGCCGGTGCGCATCGTCGTGACCTTCCCGCCGGGCGGCGCGCCCGACACGCTGGCGCGCGTGCTGGCCGAGAAATGGGCGGCGCTTGGCCAGTCCGTCACCGTGGACAACAAGCCGGGCGCCGGCGGCAACATCGGCGCCGACATGGTGGCCAAGGCGCCCGGCGACGGCCACACGCTGGTGGTCGGCACGGTGGGCACGCATGCCATCAACGCGGCGCTGTACGGCGATCGCATGCCCTACAACCATCTGCGCGACTTCACGCCGATCGCCTTCCTGGCTTCCACGCCCAACCTGCTGGTGGTCAACAAGACGGTGCCCGCGAACAACGTGCGCGAGCTGATCGAGCTGGCGAAGAAGCAGCCGCTGTCCTTCGGGTCCGCCGGCAGCGGCACCTCGATCCACCTCTCGGGCGAGCTGTTCAACACGCTGGCGGGCGTGAAGATGCAGCACATCCCGTACAAGGGCCGGGCGCAGGCGATTCCGGACCTGCTGGGCGGCCGCGTGCAGCTGATGTTCGACAACATGCCGTCCTCGCTGCCGCTGGTGAAGTCCGGCGAGCTCAAGGGCCTGGCCGTGACCAGCGCGCAGCGCTCGCCGGCGGCGCCCAACATCCCCACCATCGCCGAATCGGGCATCCCCGGCTTCGAGGCGACCTCCTGGTTCGGCCTGTACGGCTCGCCCGGCATCCCGCGCGACGTGCAGATGCGCATCAACGCCGAGACGCTCAAGGTGATGGCCATGCCGGACGTGAAGGAGAAGCTCGCGGCGCTGGGGCTGGACATCAATGCCGGCACGCCCGAGGCCCTCACCACCTTCATGCAGGCCGAGACCGTGAAGTGGGCGAAGGTGGTCAAGGACTCCGGCGCCAAGGCCGACTGAAGGAAGGACGCGCGATGCTCACGCTGCACGGCTCCCCCATCAGCAACTACTACAACAAGGTCAAGCTCGCATTGCTGGAGAAGGGCGTGCCCTTCGAGGAAAGGCTGGTCAACTTCCGCGACAAGGACGAGGCGCTGCTGGCGCTGTCGCCGCTCGGAAAGATCCCCTTCCTGACCACGCAGCAGGGCTGCGTCGCCGAAAGCCAGGTGCTGCTGGAATACATCGAGGCGACGCATCCGCAGCCGCCGCTGCTGCCGAAGGACCCGTTCGCGGCCGCCAAGGTGCGCGAGCTGGTCACCTTCCTCGACTGGCACCTGGAGATGGCGGCGCGCCAGCTGTATGGCGTCGCCTTCTTCGGCGCCGCGCCGCTGTCGGAAAGCAACGCCGCGCGCATCCGCAAGGAAATCGAGCAGAAGATCGCGGGCCTCAAGCGCATCCTCAAGCTCGCGCCCTATGCGGCCGGCGACAGCTTCACCATGGCCGACTGCTCCGCCTTCGCCGACCTGCCGCTGGTGGGCATGGCGACCAAGGCGGTCTACGGCGAGGACCTGCTGCTGGCGGCGGGCGTCGACTACAAGGCCTACGTGAAGTTCATCGGCGAGCGGCCGGCGGCGCAGAAGGTGGTGGCGGACCGCAAGGCCGCGATGCAGGCCAAGGCATGAGCGAACAGGCGCGCAAGGTCGCGATCGTCACCGGGTCCGGCACGGGCGTGGGGGCGGCGACCGCCCTGCGGCTCGCGGGCCGCGGCTGGAACCTCGTGATCAACTACTCGCGCAGCGACGCCGAGGCGCAAGCGTCGGAGGCCGCCTGCCGCGCCGCCGGC
>JALHLO010000089.1 GCA_022844525.1 Ramlibacter sp. | reverse complement strand
CGCGCATGCGGTCCTGCGCGGCGGCCTCGCGCGCCACGGCCACGAAGGCGGAAGGATCCGTGCGCGCGCCCGCGGACAGCGCGGGCTCCAGCATGAACTGGCCGTCGCCGGCCTCGCCCGCGGGCACGATGGCTTGCGACGGGCAGGTGGCGGGCGCCAGCGTCCGGGCCTCGTCGGCGGCCTGCGCCGCGACCAGGCTGGGGGCGGGGGCGGCCGACTCGACGGCGGTGCGGGCCGGCGGCGGCTCGCTCTTCGGGATCGGCCCGAAACCGCCCAGGTAGGCGGCGAGCACGGCGCCAGCGCCGACGGCGAAGGTCGCCGCGAACAGGCCGGTCGCGCGCCAGTTGTGCATGCCTCCAAGATAGCCGGGCGCGAACCCGGCCGTGCGGCCGGTTCACCACTTGCTGCAGCCGTCACATTCGGCGACGGCAGCGCTGAGGCACCCTACTTCGCGTCGATCACTTCGGCGGCGGTGCGGAAGGCATCGAGCGCGGCCGGGAAGCCGCAATAGACGCTGGCGTGCAGGAAGATCTCCTGCAGTTCCGCCGGCGTCACCCCGTTGTTCAGCGCGCCGCGCACGTGGATCTTCAGCTCGTGCATCTTGCCCAGCCCGACCAGCATGGCGACCGTCACGATGCTGCGCGTGCGCAGGTCCAGCCCGTCGCGCTGCCAGGTGTTGCCCCAGGCGTGCTTGGTCACCAGTTCCTGCAACGGCGCCGTGAAGTCGCTGGCGCGGTTGAGGGAAGCATCGACGTAGGCGTCGCCCAGCACCTTGCGGCGGGTGGCCAGTCCGGCCTGCGTTTCGGGGTCGTTGGACAGTTGCACCATGCGGGTCTCCTAGGGACGAACCGGCGAGCATACCGCCCGAGCATGAGATGCCGCGATTGAGCGGGACAGCAACCTACCTAGGCAAGAGTGGGGAAGCTTCAACGGCAAGGTTCTGACAAAAAAGGCTGCTTCACAAGAGCGTCTCTTGGACGCAGGAGAAATCACCATGAAACTCCATCAGATCGTGGCTGCTGCATTGCTGGGCATGATGCTGAATGGCGCCAGCCACGCGGAATGGCAGCGCTCCACGGAGCTGTACGTCTCCGGAGGGAACACCAAGAGTCCCGTGGCAGTGTTCGTCAACAGCTACACCCCCGCCGGCTTCCAGGCCGGAACATGGTACGACGTCGACCTCAAGCCGTATGGCGTCAGTGCTGACGCGAAGGGCGCCTTCCTTTCCGGGCTCCTCATCATCACGCACGGGCAAAGCTCGCAAACCTGCGACATGACGGTCGTGACCCGGGCACCCGGGAACCAGCTGGATGCCGGGAATTACCAGGGGCAGGTCGTCGAGGCGCACCTGGGCGGCGGACAACGAAGCGGATTCTCCTCCTGGGTGCCGCTGGTCAACGGTGTTTTCCAGTTCCGCTGGGACCGCAACACTTACCTCCAGTGGCCGCAGGAATGCGCCTATGGAATCAACCTGTCGCTGCAGGCATGGAGTCGGTGAGGGGGTCGGTGAGCAGCGACTGGGCCCTGAAAAGCGGGCCTGCGCTGCGGTACCCTTGCGGCATCCAAGGAGACCCGCATGGACCGCTACCCGACGCCCGAACTGAAGGACCTGCCCGAGGACATGCGCCTGCGCATCCTGGAGGTGCAGGAGAAAAGCGGCTTCGTGCCGAACGTCTTCCTGGCGCTGGCCCGGCGGCCCGCCGAGTGGCGCGCGTTCTTCGCCTACCACGACGCGCTGATGCTCAAGGAAACCGGCTCGCTGACCAAGGGCGAGCGCGAGATGATCGTGACGACGACGAGCGCGGCCAACCAGTGCCTCTACTGCGTGGTGGCGCACGGCGCGATCCTGCGCATCTACGAGAAGAAGCCGCTGGTGGCCGACCAGGTGGCGGTGAACTACCGCAAGGCCGACATCACGCCGCGCCAGCGCGCGATGCTGGACTTCGCGATGAAGGTGTGCCTGCGCTCGCACGAGATCGGCGATGCCGATTTCGACGCGCTGCACCCGCACGGCTTCGACGACGAGGACATCTGGGACATCGCGGCGATCACGGCCTTCTTCGGCTTGTCGAACCGGATGGCGAGCTTCTCGAACATGATGCCGAACGCGGAGTTCTACCTGATGGGGCGGGTGCCGCGGGAGAAGAAGGCGACGTGAAACGTCGGGGTTCGGCGCTTCGCGCGCTCACCGCCGACCTGCGCAGACCGGTTCCCTGCAGGTCGGGGTGAGCCCGCAGGCGAACCCCGACGCCTAAGCAACCATCTCCCGGAACCACCCCGGCATCGCCACCGACTTCTGCTTCGGGAAATCCACCCACACCGTCGTCGCGCCGCCGCTCGCATAGACCGTCCCCGGGTCGTCCACCCGCACGATCTCGCCCCAGCTCTCGAAGCTGCTGCGCCCCGGCTCGCTCACGTACATCTTCACCACGATGTCGCCCGGATACTCCAGCTGCTTGTGGAAGTTGCAGAAGGCGTTGACGATCAGCGGACCCTCGCCCTCGGGGTTGACGTTGCAGCCGATCGACTGGAACCAGTCGATCCGCGCCACCTCCAGGTAGCGGAAATAGATCGTGTTGTTGACGTGGCCCATCGCGTCCATGTCGCCCCAGCGGATGGGCATCTGCAGGGTGTGGACCAGTTTCTTCTGTGCGGGGAGTTCGAGCTTCATCGGTGCGCCTTGATGGATGCGAGGATACCCGCGGTGAACAGGGCCACGGCCGCCCATTGCGCCGGGCTCGGCCAGCGGCCGTCCCAGGCGAAGGAATAGGCCAGCGCGAACAGCGTCTCGCTCACGATCAGCTGGCCGCACAGGCTGGCCGGCAGGCGCCGGCTCGCCATGTTCCACAGGATGGTCGCCAGCCAGGCGGATCCCGCGCCGGTCGCCAGCACCAGCGCCAGGAACAGCGGTGCGTCCGGGCGCGCCCGCATCGCCGCGAGATCCGAGCCGGCCGCGCCCCACAGCAGCAGCGCGCCGGCGCCGGTGGCCAGCCCCAGCCAGTTGGCCCAGTCGGTGGCGCTGACTTCCGGATGCTTCTTCAGCCAGCGCGCGTTGAGCAGCGCGAACGCGGTCCACGACGCCAGCGAGGCGCAGGCCCACAGGATGCCCCGCCAGTAGTGCGGCCCCTGCGCGCCGCCCTCGCCGTGCGGCGAGAACGTCATCAACGCGAGTCCCGCGGCCGTGAGCACGATGCCGGGAACGAGCGCCGCCCAGCGCAGGTGGCCGGGCTTGCCCAGGAGCATGACCCAGATCGGGATGGTGCCGATCACCAGGCTGGGCACCTCGGTGCCCGCATCGCGGATCGCCAGCACCAGCAGCAGGTAGTAGCCGGTGAAGCCGAGCAGGCTGAGACCCACCGCCGACAGCGCCTGCCGCGCGGTGGGCAGCGGCCGCCGCGTCGCGGCGCACACCAGCGCGGCGACCAGGCCGTAGGCCACGAAGCGGCCTGCCGTGAGGTCCACCGAGCTGAAGCCCGGCGCCATCCGCGGCGCCACGAACACCAGCCCCCACAGCGCGCCGGCGGTCAGGCCGGCGAGGACGCCGGTCAGCATGCGCGCGGACGCGCCGCCTTCACAGGCTGAAGCCGTCGTCGGCGGAGATCACCGCGCCGTTGATGAAGTGGCTGCGGTCGGAGGCGAGCATCAGCAGCGCCGCGTCCAGGTCTTCCGGCTTGCCCACGCGCTTGCGCGGCAGCATCTGCACCAGCTTCTGGCCCTGCTCGGTCTGCCAGTGGTGGTGGTTGATCTCGGTGTCGATGTAGCCGGGGCACAGCGCATTGACGTTGATGCCGAAACGGCCCCACTCCAGCGCGAAGGCCTTGGTCATGTGGACCACGGCCGCCTTGCTCATGGCGTATACGCCGATCTGCGGCAGCACGCGCAGGCCCGCGGCCGAGGCGATGTTGATGATGTGGCCGCCGGTGAAGCTGCCGGGCGCCGAGCCGCGCGAGCGCGCCAGCATGCGCTTGCCCACCTCCTGCGCGACGAAGAAGGAACCCTTGACGTTGGTGTTGAAGACGAAGTCGAAGTCCTCCTCCGTCACGTCCTGGATGCGCTGCGTGGTGCTCACGCCCGAGTTGTTCACCAGGATGTCGATCGAGCCCATCTCGGTTTCCGCGTGCGCCACCGCCGCCTTGATGCTGTCGATGTCGGTGACGTCCAGGCCGACCACGTGCGCGTCGCCGCCCTCGGCCTCGATCTGCGCGCGCAGGTCCTTCAGCTTCTCGATGCGGCGGGCGGCCAGCACCACGGCCGCCCCCGAGCGCGCCAGCACGCGCGCGAACTGCGCCCCCAGCCCGCTGGAGGCGCCGGTAACGAAGGCGACACGGCCGGCCAGGTCGATGCTGTAAGTCACTGGGAGTCCTCTCTAGAATTCGTCGATGGAACGGTCGTTCGATGCCCCGGGCGCGGCGCATAGAATGCGGCAGCCCCGCGGCACGGCGCGCGAAAGCGCCAGTGCAAACCATTATCGGCGAGACCCATGACACAAGAAGAGATCCTGGCGCAGTACGGACCCCGCGAAGCGATGGAATACGACGTGGTGGTCGTCGGCGGCGGGCCCGCCGGGCTGGCCACCGCCATCCACCTCAAGCAGATCGCCGCGCAGGAAGGCAAGGAAGTCTCGGTGGTCGTGCTCGAAAAAGGCTCCGAGCCGGGCGCGCACATCCTCTCGGGCGCCATCATCGACCCGATCGCCATCAGCGAGCTGTTTCCCGACTGGAAGGAAAAGGGCGCGCCCCTGAACCAGCCGGTCACCGAGGACATCTTCCTGTTCCTCGGCGAGGAAGGCGGCATGCGCGTGCCCAACTTCCTGCTGCCGCCCAACTTCGGCAACCATGGCAACTACATCGCGAGCCTGGCGAACGTCACGCGCTGGCTCGCGCAGCAGGCCGAGGCGCTGGGCGTGGAGATCTTCCCCGGCTTCCCCGCGGCCGAGGTGCTGTACAACGAGGATGGCTCGGTCAAGGGCGTGGCCACCGGCAACATGGGCGTGGGCAAGGACGGCGCGCCGACCGAGAACTTCCAGCTCGGGATGGAACTGCACGCGAAGTACACGATCTTCGCGGAGGGTTCGCGCGGCCACCTGGGCCGCCAGCTGATCGCCCGCTACAAGCTCGACGCCGACCGCGACCCGCAGAGCTACAGCATCGGTATCAAGGAAGTGTGGGAGATCGATCCTTCCCGCCACACGCCCGGCCTGGCGCTGCACAGCGCGGGCTGGCCGCTCGACGAGATGACCTACGGCGGCTCCTTCATGTACCACATGGAGGACAACCAGGTCGCGATCGGCTTCGTGGTGGGCCTGGACTACGCCAACCCCTACCTGTCGCCCTTCGAGGAATTCCAGCGCTTCAAGACGCACCCGAACATCCGCTGGTACTTCGATGCCGGCAAGCCCAAGCGCCTGGGCTACGGCGCCCGCGCGCTCACCGTGGGCGGCCTCCTGTCGCTGCCCAGGACGGTGTTCCCGGGCGGCGCGCTGGTCGGCTGCGACGCCGGCTACCTGAACGCCTCGCGCATCAAGGGCAGCCACGCGGCGATCAAGACCGGCATGCTCGCGGCGCGCGCCGCCTTCGACGCGCTGATGGCCGGCCGCCGGCACGACGAGCTCACGGCCTACCCGGAAGCCTTCGAGAAGTCCTGGCTCTACACCGAGCTGAACAAGGCGCGCAACTTCAAGACCTGGTTCAAGAAGGGCCGCTCGGTGGCGACCCTGATGACCGGCATCGAGCAGTTCGTGCTGCGCGGAAGCATCCCGTGGACGCTGCACCGCGACCGGCCGGACCACACGTACCTCAAGCCGGCGGCGGAGTGCAAGCCGATCGCCTACCCCAAGCCGGACGGCAAGCTCACCTTCGACCGGCTGTCCTCGGTGTTCATCTCCAACACCAACCACGAGGAGAACCAGCCGGCGCACCTGACGCTGAAGGACGCCTCGGTGCCGGTGAACGTGAACCTGCAGAAGTACGCGGGACCGGAAAGCCGCTACTGCCCCGCCGGCGTGTACGAATTCGTGGAGGAAGGCGGCGCCCCCCGTCTGCAGATCAACGCGCAGAACTGCGTGCACTGCAAGACCTGCGACATCAAGGACCCGACACAGAACATCGTGTGGGTCACGCCGGAAGGCGGCGGCGGGCCGAACTACACGAACATGTAGTTCGCGGCAGGGGGACGCGGCGGTTGACACCAAGCTGACGCCCCCTGTCCGTACAAGTCCCGTCCCGCCCCGCGCCCACCGTCGGGCATGATTCCCGGTTCACAGCCGCATTCCCCCCAGGAGACCCCATGAAGTTCACCAAGCTCTTCGCCGTGCTGTCCGCCGGCCTGCTGGCCAGTTCGCTGGCCGCCGCCCAGACCACGATGAAGATCAGCATCTCGACCGCCCAGAACTCGCACCAGGGCATCGCCATCGACACCTTCGCCAGGGAAGTCGAGAAGCGCACCAACGGCCGCTACAAGGTCCAGACCTTCTACAACGGCTCCCTGGGCGGCGAGCGCGAGTCCATCGAGGCCGTGCAGCTCGGCACGCAGGAACTGGCCTTCTCCTCCACCGGCCCGGTGCCCAACTTCGTGCCGGAAACCAAGATCCTGGACGTGCCCTTCCTGTTCCGCGACAAGGCGCATGCCCGCGCGGTGCTCGACGGCCCGATCGGCCAGGAGCTGCTGGGCAAGTTCGACGCCAAGGGCTTCAAGGCGCTGGCCTGGGCCGAGAACGGCTTCCGCCACATGACCAACAGCAAGCGCTCGGTCACCGCGCCGGAGGACTTGAAGGGCCTGAAGATGCGCACCATGGAGAACCCGGTGCACATCGCCGCCTACAAGGGCTTCGGCATCATCACCACCCCGATGGCCTTCCCCGAAGTGTTCACGGCCCTGCAGCAGGGCACCGTGGACGGCCAGGAGAACCCGCTGTCCGTGATCATCTCGGCCAAGTTCGACCAGGTGCAGAAGCACCTGTCCCTGACCGGCCACGTGTACTCGCCGGCGATCTTCGTGATGAACAAGGCGTCCTTCGACAAGCTGTCGACTGCCGACAAGCAGGCCTTCATCGCCGCGGCCAGGGAAGGCACCAAGGCCAACCGCGCCCGCGTGGACGAGGACGACGCCAAGGGCGTGGCCGACCTGCGCGCCAAGGGCATGACCGTGGTCGACAACCTCGACAAGAGCAAGTTCGTCAAGGCGCTGGCGCCCGTGAACGCCGAGTTCGAGAAGCAGTTCGGCAAGGCTGCGCTGGACAAGATCCGCAACCACAAGTAACGTGCGACGCCGCGCGCCGCGCGGCATCGCAGGTCATCCCCGCGCAGCGGGGATCCAGGGAGGCCCGCGCACGCGGGCCTTTTTCGCGACTCCAGAAGAGGCGCCCGTGAAAGAAACCTTCCTGCGCATCGAGCGCTTCACCAGCGGCATCGCCCTCGCCGGCGCCTGCCTGATGCTGGTGGTGGCCAGCACCCTGGGCATGTTCCAGATCATCACCCGCTTCGTGCTGGAGCAGCCCGCGGAGTGGACCGAGATCCTGATCCGCCTGTCGCTGATCTGGATGGTGTTCCTCGGCATCCCCATCGCCTTCCGGCAGGGCGCGATGGTCAGCGTGGACGTGCTCTATCGCGTCGTGCGCCCGCGCGCGCGGCGCGTGCTGGACTGGGCGGTCGCGATCGCGTCGCTGGCGCTGATCGGCGTCATCCTGTGGTGGGGCTGGGACTACGCGGTTCGCGGCCAGGTGCAGTCCATGGCCGGCCTGGAGTCCATCTCGATGTTCTGGGGCTACCTCGCGCTGCCCGTGGGCGCCCTCTTCTGCATCCTCGGCATCATCGGCAACCTGCTCGATCCGCAGCGCCACGAACTGGAGACCGCGCAATGACCAGCGCCATGCTCGCGACCATGGTGCTGTGCTTCGCGCTCAGCGTCTCGGTCGCCGTTTCCATCGGCCTGGCCGCCATCCTGGGCATCCAGGCCAGCAACGCGCACATGCTGATCTCCGTCAAGGAGATGTTCAACGCGATCAACAAGTTTCCGCTGGCCGCCATTCCCTTCTTCATCCTGGCCGGCAACCTGATGGAAACCGGCGGCATCTCGCGCCGCCTGGTCGAATTCGCCAAGAGCATCGTGGGCGGCGTGCAGGGCGGCCTGCCCATGACCTGCGTGCTGACCTGCATGATCTTCGCCGCGGTGTCGGGCTCCTCGGTCGCCACCACCTTCGCGATCGGCGCCATCCTGATCCCCGCGCTGATCAAGCACGGCTACCCCACCAGCTACGCGGCGGCGCTGCAGGCCACCAGCGCGGAGCTGGGCGTGATCATCCCGCCCTCGATCCCGATGATCCTGTACGGCGTGAGCGCCGAGGTCTCCATCGGCGAACTGTTCATCGCCGGCATCGGCCCGGGCCTGCTGATCGGCGGCGCGCTGATGCTGTTCGTGTGGCTCTGGTGCAAGTGGAAGGGGTGGGGCAAGGACGACGGCGACGGCCGCCTGCCCTTCGGGCGCGCCACCCTGCAGGCAGGGTGGGCGCTGCTGATGCCCGTGATCATCCTCGGCGGCATCTACGGCGGCATCTTCACCCCCACGGAAGCGTCGGCGGTGGCGGTGTTCTACGCGCTCGTGGTCGGCGTCTTCATCTATCGCGAGATCGGCGTGCGCGACCTGTACACGGTCCTGCGCAAGTCGGTGATTTCGTCGGCGGTGATCATGTTCATCATCGCCAACGCCGGCCTGTTCGCCTTCCTGATCACCCGGGCGGGCGTGCCGGAAGCCATCGGGCGCTGGCTGGAGGCCGTGCTGCAGAGTCCCGCCGCCTTCCTGCTCGGGGTCAACGCCGCGCTGTTCCTCATCGGCATGTTCATCGAGACCAGTGCCGCCATCATCGTGCTGGCGCCCATCCTCGCGCCGGTGGCCATGCACTTCGGGGTGGACCCGGTGCATTTCGGCATGGTGATGGTGGTCAACCTGGCGCTCGGCATGATCACGCCGCCGTTCGGCGTAAACCTGTTCGCTGCCTGCACGGTGGCGAGGATCTCGCTGGACCGCATCGTCACGCAGCTGATTCCCTTCGTGCTGGTGGTGCTGGCCTGCCTGATGGTGATCACCTACGTGCCTTCGCTGTCGCTGAGCCTGCGGGATCTGGTGTACGCCAGGTGAGGCGCACGTCGCGGTTCGGGCTTCGCCGCTCACCACGACCTACAGGCTGCGCAGCCGGAACCCCCACATGCAGGTCGTGGTGAGCGCGCAGCCGATCCGCAACATGTAGGTCGTGGTGAGCGCGCAGCCGATCCGCAACATGTAGGTCGTGGTGAGCGCGCAGCCGAACCGCGACATGCAGGCCGTGGAGCGCGCAGCCGAACCGCGGCACCGGAGCAGCTACAATCCCCGCCGTCAGGAGAGAGCATCGCATCCCAGCGAAGCCGCCGAAGGCGCAACAACGCTCAGGCACCCAGGACTGACAAGCGCCCCGCCAGCCGGGGCGTCACCTTGCTGGAGAGAGGCCTGTTGCGGATGAGCACCGGGCCCACCGAAGGAGCAAGCCCCCGCAAAGGGTGAATCTCTCAGGTAAAGCGGACAGCACGGGCCCGCCCATCGTGTGTACGATGGTCCTTCGCCCCTGCCGGAGCACACGTGTCCGCCGCCCAAGAAGAGCTACAGAAGACACCCTTGCATGCCCTGCACCTGGAACTCGGTGCGCGCATGGTCCCCTTCGCCGGTTACTCGATGCCGGTGCAGTACCCCGCCGGCCTGATGGCCGAGCACCACCACACCCGTGCGAGCGCCGGCCTGTTCGACGTGTCGCACATGGGCCAGCTGCGCCTGGCGGGGCCCGATGCCGCCGCCGCCTTCGAGACCCTGATGCCGGTCGACGTGATCGGCCTCGCGCCGGGCCGGCAGCGCTACGGCCTGCTGCTCACCGACGAGGGCACGATCATCGACGACCTGATGTTCGTCAACCGCGGCACCGACCTGTTCGTCATCGTCAACGGCGCCTGCAAGGTGGGCGACCTCCAGCACATGCGGGATCGCATCGGCGGCCGCTGCGACCTGGTCCCCCTGCCGGAACGCGCGCTGCTCGCCCTGCAGGGCCCCAAGGCGGTCGACGCGTTGCAGCGCCTCGTCCCCGGTGTCGAGAAGCTGGTCTTCATGACCGGCGGCGCGTTCGAATGGAAGGGCGTCGACCTGTTCATCACGCGCAGCGGCTACACGGGCGAGGACGGCTTCGAGATCTCGCTGCCCGGCCTGCAGGCCGAGACCTTCGCGCGCGCGCTGCTGGCGCAACCCGAGGTGAAGCCGGTCGGCCTGGGCGCGCGCAACTCGCTGCGCCTCGAAGCCGGCCTGTGCCTGTACGGCAACGACATCGACACCACCACCACCCCGGTGGAAGCCGCGCTGAACTGGGCGATCCAGAAAGTGCGCCGCACCGGTGGCGCCCGTGCCGGCGGCTTCCCGGGCGCGGCCAAGGTGCTGGCGCAGCTGGATGGCAGCGAAGCGCTCACGCGCAAGCGCGTGGGCCTGGTGGCGCTGGAGCGGGTGCCGGTGCGCGAACACGCCGAACTGCACGACGCGCACGGCATGGGCAGCCAGGCCATGCGCATCGGCGAGGTCACCAGCGGCCTGCTGGGCCCCACGATAGACCGGCCGATCGCCATGGGCTACGTCCCGCCGCCGCTGGCCGTCCCCGGCACCCGCCTGCAGGCGATCGTGCGCGGCAAGCCGGTGCCCATGGAAGTGAGCGCCATGCCCTTCGTCCCCAACCGTTACCACCGCGGCCCGGCCGCCTGAACAAAGGAGCAACCATGACCGTCAAGTACACGCCCGAGCACGAGTGGATCCAGCTGGAGGACCATGAATACGCGGTCGTCGGCATCACGCTGCACGCGCAGGACGCGCTGGGCGACGTGGTGTTCGTGGACCTGCCCGAAGTCGGCAAGGTCTACAAGAAGGGTGACGTGGCGGGCGTGGTCGAATCGGTCAAGGCCGCCGCCGACATCTACATGCCGATCGCCGGCGAGGTCACGGAAGTCAACGAGGACCTGCGCGCCGACCCGTCGTTGGTCAACAAGGACCCGATGGGCAGCGGCTGGTTCTTCAAGATCCTGATCAAGGACATGGCGGAATTCGACGTGCTCATGGACGAGCCGGATTACGCGAAGTTCGTCAAGGCGAACGCCTAGGTTTCGCCGTCCCCTCCCACGGGTCATCCCGGGGCCCGCCCCGGGATCCACGGGTTGCGGGTCCCGCCCGCAATGACAACGCAGAGAAGTCTCCCCCCATGCTGATGCAATCCGCCCGGCCGCTCGGCGAGCTGGAAAACACCACCGAGTTCATCCCGCGCCACATCGGCGTGTCCGAAGCCGACGAGCGCCACATGCTGTCGGTGATCGGCGAGGCTTCGCGCCGCGCGCTGATCGAGAGCATCGTGCCGCGCTCCATCGCCCGCGCCAACCCGATGCGCCTGCCGCCGCCGGCGACCGAGGCGGCCGCGCTGCTGGAGCTGCGCGCCATCGCCGGCCGCAACCAGGTCTTCCGCAGCTTCATCGGCCAGGGCTATTACGGCACCTTCACGCCGGGCGTCATCCTGCGCAACATCCTGGAGAACCCGGCCTGGTACACCGCGTACACGCCCTACCAGGCGGAAATCAGCCAGGGCCGCATGGAAGCCCTGGTGAACTTCCAGACCATGGTGTGCGACCTCACCGCCATGCCCATCGCCAACGCGTCGATGCTTGACGAGGCCACGGCGGCGGCCGAGGCGATGACCCTGGCCAAGCGCAGCGTCAGGAGCCGGTCCAACACCTTCCTGGTCGCCGGCGACTGCCATCCGCAGACCATCGAGGTGGTGCAGACGCGGGCGAAGCCGCTGGGCATCCAGGTGGTGCTCGCGAATTCGCATGACGAGTGGAAGCAGGCGCTGGCCGGCGACTACTTCGCCGTGCTCGCGCAGTACCCGTCCACCAGCGGCCGCATCGACGACCTGCGTGCCGACGTGCAGCAGGCGCATGGGAAGCAGGCCGCCTTCATCGTCGCCGCCGACCTGCTGGCGCTGACGCTGCTGGTGCCCCCGGGCGAGTTCGGCGCCGACATCGTGGTCGGCACCACCCAGCGCTTCGGCATGCCCATGGGCGCGGGCGGGCCGCACGCCGCCTACCTCGCCTGCCGCGACGAGTTCAAGCGCTCCATGCCCGGCCGGCTGGTGGGCGTCAGCGTGGACACGCACGGCAACCCCGCCTACCGGCTGGCGCTGCAGACGCGCGAACAGCACATCCGCCGCGAGAAGGCCACCTCCAACATCTGCACCGCGCAGGTGCTGCCGGCGGTGATCGCCAGCATGTACGCCGTGTACCACGGCCCGCAGGGCCTCAAGCGCATCGCCCAGCGCGTGGCCAGCTACACCGCCATCCTCGCGAAGGGCCTGGAGCAGCTGGGGCACGCGCCGCAGAAGGCCGCCTTCTTCGACACGGTCTCGCTGCGCACCGGCGAAGCCACGCAGGCGCTGGTGGCCAAGGGCCACGCGCTGCGCGCCAACCTGCGCGTCGCGTGGGACGAGTACATCTGCATCTCGCTGGACGAGACCACGACGCGCGCGGACCTCGAACTGCTCTGGAGCATCTTCGCCAAGCCCGGGCAGGCGCTGCCGCAGGTGGCCGCTTTCGAGAAGGGGATCGAGCCCGCGATCCCGCAGGAGCTGCGCCGCACCAGCGAGTTCCTCACGCACCCGGTCTTCAACACGCACCACAGCGAGACCGGCATGCTGCGCTACATCCGCGCGCTGTCGGACAAGGACCTGGCGCTGGACCGCAGCATGATCCCGCTGGGCAGCTGCACGATGAAGCTCAATGCCACCAGCGAGATGATCCCCGTCACCTGGCCGGAGTTCGCGCACGTGCACCCGTTCGCGCCGCGCGACCAGCTGCAAGGCTATGCGGAGCTGGACGAGCAGCTGCGCGCCTGGCTGTGCCAGGCCACGGGCTACGCGGGCATCAGCCTGCAGCCCAACGCCGGCTCGCAGGGCGAGTACGCCGGCCTGCTGGCGATCCGGGCCTGGCACGAGAGCCGCGGCCAGGCGCACCGCAACATCTGCCTGATCCCCTCCTCCGCGCACGGCACCAACCCGGCCAGCGCGCAGATGGCGGGCATGCAGGTGGTGGTGACGGCCTGCGACGACAACGGCAACGTGGACATGGCGGACCTGAAGGCCAAGTGCGAGCAGCACAGCGCGAACCTGGCCTGCATCATGATCACCTATCCCAGCACGCACGGCGTGTTCGAGATGCAGGTCAAGGAGCTGTGCGCCATGGTGCACGCGCACGGCGGGCGCGTGTACGTGGACGGCGCCAACATGAACGCGCTGGTGGGCGTGGCGGCGCCGGGCGAGTTCGGCGGCGACGTGAGCCACCTGAACCTGCACAAGACCTTCTGCATCCCGCACGGCGGCGGCGGCCCGGGCGTGGGCCCGGTGTGCGTGGTGGAGGACCTGGTGCCCTTCCTGCCCGGGCACAAGGCCGGCGGCCTGCCGGAGCACCCGGTCGGTGCCGTGTCGGCCGCGCCCCTGGGCAACGCCGCCGTGCTTCCCATCAGCTGGATGTACTGCCGCATGATGGGCGCCGAGGGCCTGACGCAGGCCACCGAGGTCGCGATCCTGAGCGCCAACTACATCAGCACGCGCCTGCGCGACCACTACCCGACGCTGTATGCCAGCGAGAACGGCCACGTCGCGCACGAGTGCATCCTGGACCTGCGGCCGCTGAAGGAGACCAGCGGCGTGTCGGCCGAGGATGTCGCCAAGCGGCTGATGGACTACGGCTTCCACGCCCCGACCCTGAGCTTCCCGGTGCCCGGCACGCTGATGGTGGAGCCCACCGAAAGCGAGACGCTGGAGGAGATCGAACGCTTCATCGGCGCGATGATCGCCATCCGCGAGGAGATCCGGCGGGTGGAGCGCGGCGAGTGGCCGCAGGACGACAACCCGCTGAGGAACGCCCCGCACACGGCGGCGGCCCTGCTCAAGGGCGAGTGGACGCATCCGTACCCGCGCGAAACGGGCGCCGCGATCATCGACGAACGCCGCCACGCGAAGTACTGGCCGCCGATCGGGCGCGTGGACAACGTGTACGGCGACAGGAACCTGTTCTGCAGCTGCGTGCCGATGAGTGCGTACGAGTAGCAGCACCGCGGGGATGACGGGAAGGCGGCGATGATCGCTGCATGGAACTGATCCTCACCGTCGCCCTCGGCGCCGCCCTCGCCGGCTTCGTCCAGGGCCTGTCCGGCTTCGGCTTCGGCCTCACCGCGATGGCGCTCTGGGCCTGGACCCTGGACCCCAAACTCGCCGCCTCGCTGGCGGTCTTCGGCGCGCTGGTCGGCCAGGTGCTCGCGGCCTTCACGGTGCGCCGGGGCTGGGACTTCAAGGCGCTGCTGCCCTTCCTCGCCGGCGGGCTGGCCGGCCTGCCCCTGGGCCTGTACCTCCTGCCCCGCCTGGACGTGCCCATGTTCAAGGCGCTCCTGGGCCTCATGCTGGTGGTCATCTGCCCGCTGATGTTCTTCGCCGGCCGACTGCCGCGCGTGCGGGGCGGCCCGGCCGGCGACACGCTCGCGGG